>NZ_JACIUW010000008.1:0-190205 GCF_014145825.1 Stenotrophomonas sp. I18B00994
GTCGGCCGCTGGCCGGCAACCTCATGATCGTCGGGCATCCGGGGCTTGCCGGCCAGCGGCCGGCACTACCACACGTCAACGATGGCGTTTTTCCAGCACCGCACGCGCATCATCCAGCGACAGCCTGCGCGCGCGCAGCAGCACCAGCAGGTGGTACAGCAGGTCCGAGGCCTCGCCGAGCAGCGCCTCGTCATCCTGCGCCACCGCCGCCAGGGCGGTCTCCACACCCTCCTCGCCCACCTTCTGTGCGATACGGCGGATGCCGCCCTCGAACAGGCTGGTGGTGTAGCTGCCCGGCGGGCGTTGCGCCTCACGCATCGCCACCAGCTGGCCCAGCCCGCCCAGGAAATCCTTCGGCGCCTGGTCGAAGCAGCTCTCTGCACCGGTGTGGCAGGTTGGCCCCGCCGGCCGTGCCATCACCAGCAAAGTATCGGCATCGCAGTCGACGCTGATCGACTGCACCACCAGCACGTTGCCGGACTGCTCGCCCTTGGTCCACAACCGTTGCTTGCTGCGGCTGAAGAAGGTCATGTGGCCGATGGCCAGCGTGGCCGCCAGCGATTCGGCGCTGACATAACCGAGCATCAGTACCTGCAGGGTATCGGCATCCTGAACCACCGCCGGCAGCAGGCCGTCACCCTTGGCCCAGTCCAGCGCCTGCAATGCGTCCAACGACGGCCTGACTTCAATAGACATCCCGCACCTCGATCTGCTGTCCGCGCAGGTAGCGCTTCAATTCTGGAATGGCGATGGCGCCGCTGTGGAACACGCTGGCGGCCAGCGCGCCGTCGACGTCGGCCTGGTCGAAGGCTTCGGCGAAGTGCTCCATCGCACCGGCACCGCCCGAGGCGATCAACGGTACCTGGCACAGTGCCCGCGCCTGTTGCAGCTGCACGACATCGTAGCCACGGCGCACGCCATCGCTGTCCATGCAGTTCAGTACGATCTCGCCCGCGCCACGCCGTTGCGCCTCGACAATCCAGTCCAGGGTGCGCAGCGGCACCGCCTGGGTCTTGTCCGGATCGCCGCTGAAACGACGCACCCGCCATTGCCCGTCGGCCTCGCGCACCGAATCGACGCCCACCACCACGCACTGCACGCCGAACTCGTCCGCCAGCTCGGTGATCAGCTCCGGGCGCCCCAGCGCCGGCGAGTTGATCGACACCTTGTCGGCACCGGCAAACAGCACGCGGCGCGCGGTCTCCACGCTGTCGATGCCACCGGCCACGCAGAACGGAATGTCGATCAGCCGCGCGATACGCTCGATCCACGCCACGTCGACCGAACGCGCCTCGGGGCTGGCGCCGATGTCATAAAACACCAGCTCGTCCGCCCCCTGGTCGCGATAGCGCTGCGCCAACTCGGCGATGTCGCCCATGTCGACGTGGTCGCGGAAGCGCACGCCCTTGACCACGCGGCCATCGCGCACGTCCAGGCAGGGAATGATGCGGCGGCTCAACATGCCAGTGCCTCCGCCAGGTCCATGCGCTGCTCCAGCAGTGCCTTGCCGAGAATCGCACCGCCGCAGCCGGCGGCACGGGCCTCGGCCACATCGGCTACGTCACGGATGCCACCGGACGCCTGCACCGCCACACCCGGCAACAAGCCGGACAGGTGCCGATAGAGGTCGATATTGGGCCCGGCCAGCATGCCGTCACGGGCGATGTCGGTGCACAGCAGGTGGCGCATGCCGGCGCGCGCGTAGCGCTGGGCCAGGTCATCCAGGGTCACTCCGGCGTTCTCGGTCCAACCATGCACCGGCAATTGCCACTGCCCCTGTGCGTCCTGGCGCGCGTCCAGCGCAACCGTGATGCGATCGGCGCCGAATTCCTCCAGCCAGCCGACCACTTCATCGGGGCGACGCACCGCCAGCGAACCGACCACCACGCGACCGGCGCCGGCATCGAGGATGCGCGCCACATCGTCGCGGCCGCGCACGCCACCGCCGGTCTGCACCTGCAGCGATGTCTGCGCGCGGATCGACGACAGTAGCGGCGCCAGCGTATAGCCACCGGCGCGCGCAGCGTCCAGATCGACCAGATGCATCCACTGCGCACCCTGCGCGGCGAAGGCCTGCGCGCGTGGCAACGGATCGTCGCCATACGAGGTTTCCTGCGCGTAGTCGCCCTGGCGCAGCCGCACCACGCGGCCGTCGCGGATATCCAGCGCGGGGTAGACGATGAAACTCATGCAGCAGTGCCCTCGAGAAAATTGCGCAGCATCAGCGAGCCGGTCTCGCCGGAGCGCTCGGGGTGGAACTGTGCGCCGTAGTAACGCCCCTGCTCCACCACGGCAGTGAACAGGCCGCCGTGGTCGCAGGCAGCGACGGTGTGGGTATTGAGGGGCGCGGCGTAGCTGTGCACGAAGTAGGCGCTGGCACGCTCCGGCACGCCGCGCAGCAGCAGCGATTCGCGCAGCGGCAGCAGGCGGTTCCAGCCCATGTGCGGCACCCGGATGCCGCAGGCCGGCACCAGCTTGCGCACCACGCCGGGAATCAGGCCCAGTGTCTCCACACCCGCCTCCTCGGAGCGTTCGAACAGCAGCTGCATGCCCAGGCAGATTCCCATCAGCGGCACCTCCAGTCGCTGCAGCGGTTCCACCAGGCCTTGCGCATGCAGGCGTTGCATGCCGGGACCGGCGGCGCCGACGCCGGGCAGGATCACCCGCTGCGCACCGACCAGACCGTCCGCATCGCGCACCAGCCGCACAGTCGCACCCAGGCGCTCCAGTGCGTAGCGCACCGAGCCCAGGTTGGCGCCGCCGGCATCGATCAGCGCAACGTCACTCACAGCGCCCCCTTGGTGCTCGGCAGTGCCGTGCCCTGCCGGGCCAGCGCCGGACGCAGCGCGCGGGCCAGGGCCTTGAAGCACGCCTCCACCTTGTGGTGATCGTTGTCGCCGCGTACCTGCAGGTTGAGGTTCAGGCCGCTGGCATCGCACAGCGAGCGGAAGAAATGCGGCACCAGCTCGGTCGGCATATCGCCCACGCGTTCGCGCTTGAACTCGCCCTCGAACACGAAGTACGGGCGGCCACTGAAGTCCAGCGCAGCGCTGGCCAGCGTCTCGTCCATCGGCAGGGTGAAACCGTAGCGGCCGATGCCGCGCTTGTCGCCCAGCGCCTCGCGCAGCGCCTGGCCCAGGGCCAGCCCCGTATCCTCGATGGTGTGGTGTTCGTCGATGTGCAGGTCACCCTCGGCCTGGATGTCCAGCGCGAAGCCACCGTGCTTGCCGATCTGTTCCAGCATGTGGTCGAAGAACGGCAGGCCGGTGGAGATGCGTGCATCACCCGCGCAATCCAGGTCCAGTTCGACGCGGATCTTCGTTTCTTTCGTGTTGCGCTGGACCACGGCGGTGCGCGGCGCATCGGCCAGCGCATGGGCAATGCCCGGCCAATCCCACTCGCCACCAAACTGCGCGGTGCGCAGCTGGAAACCGCGGATGTTGAGGTTGTCGGCAAACTGCAGGTCGGTGATGCGATCGCCGACCATGCCCGAACGCGCCCAGTCGATGCTGCGGTCCTGCAGATAAGCCGTCATCAGTCCGATGCCCGGCTTGCGGGTCGGCGCGTTGTCGTGCGGCCAGCTGCAGTCGATCAGCACGTCACGGAAAGTGATGCCCTGGCTTTCGAAGATCTGCAGCATCAGCTCGTTGGGGCCATCGAAGCTGGCACGCGGGTAGCTGTCGCTGCCCAGGCCATCCTGGTTGGTGACGATCACGAACTGGTAGCCGGCATCCCGCAGCTTCAGCAGCGCCGGGATCACCTGCGGCACGAAGCGCAGCTTCTCGTAGGCGTCGATCTGGAAATCGGACGGCTCCTCGATGAGGGTGCCGTCGCGGTCGATGAACAGGATCGGGGTCATGCTGCGGCCCTCCGCGCCGACAGGGCCGCGAGCACGCGGTCATTCTCTTCCGGGCTGCCGATACTGATGCGAAGCGCATCGCCCAGCTGCGGCGCGGCGCGCTGGTCGCGCACCACCACCCCTGCAGCAAGCAGCGTATCGAACGCCGCCTGCGCATCGGCGAAGCGGACCAGCAGGTAGTTGCCGGACGAGGCGTACACCCGGCGTACACCGGGCAGGCTGGCCAGTGCCGTTCGCAGGCGTTCGCGCTCGGCGATGACCGTGGCCACGCGCTCGGCGGTGCGTGCCAGCGCGGCCGGCTGCAGGGCCTGCACGGCCAGTTCCGCGCACGGGGTCGGCACCGGATACGGCGCCTGGCAGCGGCGCAGCACGGCAATCAGTTCCGGCGCGGCGATCAGCGTTCCAATGCGCGCGGCCGCGAGTGCGTGTGCTTTCGACAGCGTGCGCAGCACCGCCAGGTTGGCGTGCACGGCCAGCAACGTGGTCGCCGACGGACGCTGCGCGTACTCGACATAGGCCTCGTCCACCACCACCAGTGCCTGCCCGCGCAACGCAACCGCCACCCGTTCGACCTCGTCCAGGGCGATATCACTGCCGGCCGGGTTCGACGGTGCGCACAGGAACACCAGCTTGGCATTGCGCGCCCTGGCGGTGTCGATCACCGCATCCAGATCGGCGCGCAGGCCATCCTCGCTGTCCACCAGCGGCACTTCAATCAATGCGGCGCCCTGCAGGCGTGCGCAGACGGCGTACATGCCGAACACCGGCGGCGTGACCAGCACGCCATCGCGGCCCGGCACGCACAGCGCGCGCACCAGCAGATCAATGGCTTCGTCGCTGCCGCGACCGATCAGCAGCTGCTGTGGCGTCACGCCGTACAGCGCCGCCAGTCCCTCACGCAATGCCAACGGCTGCGGTTCGGGATAGCGCCGGCTGCTGCCCGCGGCATCAGCGGGATTGGCCCAGGCCGATTCATTGGCGTTCAACCAGACCTCGCCCTGCACCGCCGCACTGCGCGCCGAGCTGTAGCCGGCGAAGCCCTGCAGATCCGGGCGAACCAGTGCCAGCACATCATTGATAGCCGCGTTCATGCTGCCACTTCCATGCGCACTGCGACCGCACGTTCATGTGCATCCAGGCCTTCGGCACTGGCGATGATGCGCGCGCAGCCGCCAATCGCTGCCAGGCCGGCGGCGCTGGCGCTCTGCACGCTGATCAGGTTCTGGAAGCTGGCCACACTGACACCACTGTAGGCACGTGCGGCACCCGCGGTGGGCAGCACGTGGTTGGTGCCGCTGCAGTAGTCGCCCAGTGCCTCGGGGGTGTAATCACCCAGGAACACCGAGCCGGCCGCCTGCACCTTGTCCAGCCACGCACGCGGATCACGCAATGCCAGGATCAGGTGCTCCGGTGCATAGCGGTTGCTGATCGCGAAGGCTTCGTCCAACGAGTCGACCTGGATCAGCCGCGAGGCCGACAGCGCCTGGCGTGCGATCTGCTGGCGCGGCAGCAAGGCCACCTGGCGCTCGACTTCAGCCTCGACCGCCGCCAGCATCGCGGTATCGTCGGTCAGCAGCAGCACCTGCGAATCCGGGCCGTGCTCGGCCTGCGACAGCAGGTCGGCTGCAACGAACGCCGGGTTTGCACCTGCATCGGCAATCACCAGCACTTCGGAGGGACCGGCCGGCATGTCGATGGCGGCGGCGCCGTCCTGTGCGACCTGCTGCTTGGCTTCGGTGACGAAGCTGTTGCCCGGCCCGAACAGCTTGTCACAGGCCGGAATGCTGGCCGTGCCGTAAGCCATCGCAGCGATGGCCTGGGCGCCGCCCAGCTTGAACACGCGCTGCACGCCGGTCAGGCGTGCGGCCACCAGCACCGCCGGATCCGCGCTGCCATCGGCACGCGGCGGCGTGCACAGCACCACCTGCGGGCAGCCGGCCAGCTGCGCTGGCACACCCAGCATCAGCGCGGTGGACGGCAGCGGTGCGCTACCGGCCGGTACGTACAGGCCCACCCGGCCGATCGGGCGCAGCATGCGTTCGCAGACCACGCCCGGGGCGGTTTCCACCACGTATCCCTGGCCCATGCCGGCGGCGTGGAAGCGCGCGATGCGTTCGGCAGCTTCCACCATGGCCTGGCGCAACTCAGCCGGCACCGCAGCTTCCGCCGCGGCAAACTCGGCTTCGCTCACTTCAAAGGACGACAGCTCGACACCATCGAAGCGTGCGGTGATCGCGCGCAGCGCGTCGTCGCCCTGTGTGCGCACCTGTGCAATCAGCGTCGCCACCGCGTCGCGGGTCTGCTGCGCCACGGTCTGCACCGGGCGGGTCAGCGCCGCGCTGCGCGCGGTCTCATCAAGTCGGGACCAGATCAGACGGTTCATGCCAGCGACCGCTCCACGCTCAGTACCATCAAGCCCTGCGCGCCGGCGCGCTCGAGTTCCTCCATGCGCTGCCAGCTCAGCGGGCCCGGGCACATGGTCTGCAGGCGCAGCGCGCCGCCATCGGCCGGCAGCCGAACCAGCGGCTCGGCATCGGCCAGCAGCTGCGCCAGCGCGTCGACGCGATCCTCGCTGGCGCGGAACATCAGCAGCTTGCGATCCTGGCGCTGCACCACGCCGTCGAGGCGGCGCAGCAGCATCGCGCGCAGCGATGCACGTGCGTCATCCGGCACGCGCACCGCACCGGCCAGCACCGCCTCGCTGTCGAGCAGGTTGTGCACCGGGGTCAACTGGTTGGCGCGCAGCGTGGCGCCACTGGAGACCAGGTCGCAGATCAGGTCGGCGGTACCCAGGCGCGGGGCGATTTCCACCGACCCGGACAGCTCGACCACCTGTGCGTCCACGCCCTGTTCGGCCAGCCATTGCTTGAGGATGGCCGGGTAGCTGGTGGCAATGCGGGTGCCGGCCAGCTGCGCCGGTCCCTGCCACTGCCACTCCTCGGGTACCGCCAGCATCAGCCGGCACTGGCCAAAGCCCAGTCCGCGCAGTGCCTGGTAGGCAACCGGCAGGCCGATCTGGCGACGTGCCGCAGCCTGCTCGTCCAGCTCGTTGCGGCCGACGATGCCGAGGTCGCAGACGCCGTCGGCGATCAGGCCGGGGATGTCGTCGTCGCGCACCAGCAGCAGGTCCACCGGCAGCGATTCGCCGTAGCAGAACAGCTTGTCGCGGCTCTCGCGCCAGCTCAGGCCACAGGCACTGAGCAGGTTGCGGGCGGGCTCGGCCAGCCGGCCACTCTTCTGGATGGCGATACGCAGCCGGTCTCGTGCCGGCGCTGCCTGGGTTGCACTCATGGGGGAGGTCTCGAAGTTCGGAACGGGGCGCGGATCAGCGCGAAGCAAGGCGGTCGATGGCGGCGGCATAACCTCGATGGCCATGCTCGAGCGTTCGCGCCACCCGTCCGGTGGTGGTCACGCTGACCCCGGTGCGCTCGTGGATCTCGCGATACGGCACGCCCTGCTGCAGCAGCGGCACCACCTTCCAGCGGTCGGCCATGGCTTCCAGCTCGGCCGGGGTGCACAGATCACGCAGGAAGGCCTCGACCTGTTCCGGCTCGCGCAGGGCGGCAAAGGCTTGGGCCAGGGCTTCCAGGTCGGCCTTAGGGTCTTTGGCGGCAATCTCCGGGCGGGCTTTCACGGGGTCGTTTCCATGCATCAATGTAATAGCGCGTTAGTACATTAGCGCATTCTTGCGCACTGCGTCAAATCTGGGGGGATTTGTGGGCAGGGCTGCGCCCTGCACCCGCTAGATGCCGAAGCGACGTCAAATGCTGGATGGCTGAGGGTTGGCGGGGTGGGTCCGGTGGCAGGGGACGCCGTAAACCCGTCCATGGGGGCTTGTCCGCGGCATCCATGCCGCGGACACCCCTGCCTCCGGCCCCACCCCGCCGTCGACAGTTTCCTGCGAGCTGTTGGAACAGCAAGGGGTCGGATCCGTTTTCTGAAGGAAAACGGCTCTGACCCCGGAACGCGGCCCGGAAACGAAAACGCCCACCGGGTGGTGGGCGTTTCGTGGCGTGTCGGCGTGCGGCCAACCGGCCGTTACATCACCTTCGACTGCTCCAGCTCGACCTGCAGGGTGCTGGCCAGCTCGTCGCGGGAGACCTCGAACTGCTGCTCGCGCAGCAGGTCCTTCACTGCCACCACGCCGCGCGCCAGCTCGTCCTCACCGGCCAGCACCACGAAGCGGATGCCGGCCTTGGCTGCGTACTGGAACTGCTTGCCGATCTTCTTCGGCTCCATCTGCACTTCGGTGTTGATGCCACCGGCGCGAAGGCGGCGCGCGATGTCCAGCGACTGCGGCATGCCCTGCTCGTCCATCAGCGCCACCAGCGCCTGCACGCTGCTGCCCTCGATGCCATCGATCAGGCCGGCTTCGCGCAGCTGCCAGAACAGGCGCGACAGGCCGATGGAGATGCCCACGCCCGGCAGCTTCGACTTGCTGTAGTGGCTGGCCAGGTCTTCGTAGCGGCCGCCCGAGCAGATCGAACCGATCTGCGGGTGGTCGGTCAGCGTGGTCTCGTAGACGGTGCCGGTGTAGTAGTCCAGGCCGCGCGCAATGGAGAAATTCAGGCAGTACGCGGTTTCCGGCACGCCCAGCGCCTGCACCAGCTGCAGCACTTCGCGCAGTTCGGCGACGCCGGTACGCAGGATCTCCGAAGAACCGGCGTCGGCTTCAAGCGTGGCCAGCTGCGCCAGTGCATCGGCATGGCCCTGCGAACGCACGGCCACGAACGCCAGGATCTTCTCGACCTGCTCGGCCGGAATCTCGAAGCCCTCGCCCACCAGCGTCTCGCGCACGTAATCGGCGCCGCGCTTGTCCAGCTTGTCCACTTCGCGCAGCACTGCCAGCTGGCGCTCGCCCTCCGCCACGCCCAGGCTCTCGAAGAAGCCACGCATCAACTTGCGGTTGTTCAGCTGGATGCTGAAGTCACCGATGCGCAGTTCCGAGAACACCGCGTGGATGACCGCCAGCACTTCGGCGTCGTATCGCACGCTCAGGCTGTCCTTGCCGATCACGTCGATGTCGCACTGGTAGAACTCACGGAAGCGGCCGCGTTGGGCGCGCTCGCCGCGGTACACCCGCTGCATCTGGTAGCGACGGAACGGGAAGGTCAGTTCATGCTCGTGCTCGGCCACGTAGCGCGCCAGCGGCACGGTCAGGTCGAAGCGCAGCGCCATTTCCGGCAGCGAACGGTCACCCGATTCGGCGGCGTTGGCCAGCGCACCGGTGGACTGCACGAAATACACCTGGCGCTCGGTCTCGCCACCGGACTTGGTCAGCAGCACGTCGGACAGCTCGAACACCGGCGTCTCCACCGGCAGGAACCCGAAGCGCTCGTAGTTGCGACGGATCACGTCCAGCATGCGCTGGAACGCAATCTGCTCGCGCGGCAACAGTTCAAGGGTGCCGGGCGGGGTACGGGGCTTGATCACGGGCGGAACTCCTGCTGGAACGGGACGTGGGAGGGGGCGACATTCTAGCGCCCCCGCCTCGGGCAGGGTCGAACGGCCGCTTGAAGTATCATAAGGCCCTCCCCGCCCGCGATACGCCCCCGCAACATGTCACGGCCTTCCGGCGCTCCGCCCGCCACCAACGATCCCGCCTCGCCGTCCTGCAACACGCTGGACTGCCTGCACTGCTCGGTTCGCCACCTTGCGGTGTGCTCGGCGCTGTCGCCCGATGAAGTGCAGGCACTGGAACAGGTCACCGTTTCCCAGCAGGTCAGCATGGGCAGTACCCTGGCCCGCACCGGCGAAGAGCGCGACCATGTCTATACATTGACCGGCGGCGCCCTGCGCCTGGTGCGCACCCTGGCCGATGGCCGCCGCCAGATCAATGGCTTCGTGCTTCCTGGCGACTACCTGGGCCTGAGCGGCAGTGACCACCACCGCTACGATATCGAGGCCATCGCAGACAGCCGCGTATGCCGTGTCGCGCTGCCGCAGATGAAGGCGCTTCGCAGCCGTTTCCCGCACCTGGAACGCAAGCTGCTGCAGCGTGCCTGCCAGGAGCTGGACGCCGCCCAGGATGCCGCGCTGGCACTGGCGCGGCTGCAGCCGGCCGAGAAAGTGGCCGACTTCCTGCTGCGCCTGGCCGCGCGCGAGGCCAAGCTGGGTGGCGATGGCCTGCGCGTCTCGCTGCCGATGGGGCGTGGCGACATCGCCGACCATCTGGGCCTGACCATGGAAACGGTCAGCCGTACCTTCACCAAGCTGCGCCAGCAGGGGTTGATCGCCCTGCCCCACCTGAACGTAGTGGAGATCCTCGACGAGGACGGGTTGCGCACGCTGGCCGGTGAAGGGTTGATCTGACCGCATCGCGGTTGGCTGGGTTGCCGGCCAGCGGCCGGCACTACCAGGTGGACGCAGCACGGGTAGTGCCGGCCGCTGGCCGGCAACCACGTCCATCTCCGGTCAACGCAGCAACACCTCGCGCAACGCCGCATACTCCGCGGCCAACGGTTCCGCGTGCGCGGGCCGCTGCAGCAACGCATCCAGCGCAGGCGGCACCGCCACCGTTTCGCCGATCAGCGGCTCGACCACGGCCTCGAACTTGGCCGGGTGCGCCGTGGCCACCACCGCCCAGTCGCCCTTGGCGCCGCGCGCACGCAGGTCCTGCAGCACCTTCACCGCTGTGGCCGTATGCGGGCAGAACAGTTCGCCGTTGCTGGCATGCGCCGCCGCAATCGTCGCGCGGATGGTCACGTCATCCACCGCGAACGCGCGGAACGCAGCGCGCAGCTCGGCGTCATCTCCGAGGTAAAGCCAGCGCAGGCGTTCAAAGTTGCTGGGCGCCCCCACATCCATTGCGTTGGCAACCGTGGCCACACTGGCCTGCGGCTGATAGTCGCCACCGTTGAAGTACGCCGGCAGCACCGCATTGGCATTGTTCGCCAGCACGATCTGCCCGATCGGAACGCCCAGCGCGCGCGCCAGCACGGCCGCCATCGCATTGCCCAGATTGCCGGTCGGCACCACCAGGTTGAGCCGACGACGATGCGCTGCGTAATGGGTCAACGCCGCATGTGCGTAGTAACTCATCTGCGGCAGCAGCCGGCCCAGGCTGATGCTGTTGGCCGAGCTGAGCGGCACCTGCGCCTGCAGGTCACGGTCGGCCAGCGCCTGCTTGACCATGGCCTGGCAATCGTCAAACGCCCCGGCCACACGCAGCGCCTGGATGTTGTCGCCGAAGCAGCCAAGCTGATGCGCCTGGCGCGGTGACACGCGGCCATCCGGGTACAGCACCACCACACGCACGCCCGGCTGGCGGTGGAAGGCTGCCGCCACGGCGGCACCGGTATCGCCAGAGGTGGCGACAACGATCGTCAGGTCGCGGTCCTTGCCGGCCTGCAGCCGCGACAGTGTTCCGGCCAGGAAGCGCGCACCGATATCCTTGAACGCCGCCGTCGGCCCATGGAACAGCTCCAGCACATGGTCACCGCCGCCCAGTGGACGCAGCGGCACCGGAAAGTCGAACGCCTCGCGGCAGATCGATGGCAGCGCCGCCTCCAGAGCATCACCTGCGAAGAACGGTGCCAGCAGATCGGCGGCGGTATCGGCCAGCGTTGCGCCGGCCCGCAGCTCACGTGGCGCCGGCAGCACCTGCGGAACATACAGCCCTCCATCGGGCGCCAATCCTGCAGCGATCGCCGCACTGAGGCCAACGGCCGGGGACTGACCCCGGGTCGAAACAAATTGCATGGGTTCGGTATCCAGTAAAGGGGAAGGATTCAGCACAAGCGGGCTCCCGCTGCATCCAGCGGCGACACCCAGGCATCGCTGTCGAAACCGGCGGCGGCAAATGCCGCCTGCACCGGTGCGGCAGCGGCGCGGGCCTGGTCGGCGTCCTCGAACCAGGCGAACACGCTGGGTCCGGCACCGGAGATGCCCGCACCCATTGCATGGGCCGACAGCGCCGCATCGCGGGCTGCTTCGAAACCTGCAATCAGGCCGGCCCGCCGTGGTTCGACCAGCACATCGCGCAATCCAGCCCGCACCAGCGCCGCATCACTACGATGGCAACCACTGAGTACCAGCGCGAGGTTCGCACTCTGTGCCACGAATTCACCCAGCGCGTAGCTGCCCTGCAGCACCTGGCGCGCACGGCGTGTTTCCAGCACCGCGTGCGGATGCACCAGCAGGCTGTGCCAGGCCGCCGGCACAGGAATTGGCAGCAGGCGGTCGGCCGTACACAGCGCAAGACCACCCAGCAGCAGCGGCCCCACGTTGTCGCCGTGGCGGCCACCGCTGGCCACTGCCTCGCCATCGAGCGCAAACGGATACAGCGCCTCACGCGACAGCGGTGCATCCAGCAGCGCGTTGCCGGCAACCAACGCCGCAACGCATGACGCTGCCGAACCGCCCATGCCGGAACCGAACGGAATGCCCTTGTCGATCTCCACCGCGAATCCGAAATCCAGGCCCAGGCCTTCGCGCAGTGACGTCAGCGCAGCGCCGGCGGTGTTCCCGGCTGCCTCCAGCGGCAGCTCGACCGCACTGCCACGGATCGCCTCGATGCGCACCAGCGGTTCATCGATGCGGCGCACGCTCACGGTATCGCCAACACCGGCGATGGCATGACCAAGAATGTCGAAGCCCACCGCCACGTTGGCCACCGAGGCCGGCGCGAACGCACGTGCGATCACAGGCGCGCTCCTTCACCGGCCGCGACCCGCAGCAGGTCGGCAAACACACCGGCGGCGGTGACTTCCGGGCCGGCCCCCGGACCCTGCACCACCAACGGGTTGTCGCAGTAGCGACGGGTACGGAACTGCACCACGTTATCGGTCAACCGAAGGTTGGCGAAGGCGTGGTCGGTGGGCAGTTCCTGCAGGCCCACCGAGGCACCGTCAGCGCCCAGCCGTGCCACGTAGCGCAGCACCGCGCCACGCGCCCGCGCGTCCTGCAACCGCTGCAACAGGCTGGCATCGGACTCGCCCAGCCGCGCCATGAAGTCATCCACGCTGCCGTCGCGCAGCAGCGCCGGCACCAGGCTTTCCACCTGTACCTGTTCCAGGCTGAGCGCGTGGCCGGCCTCGCGGGCGAGGATCACCAGCTTGCGCGCCACGTCCACGCCCGAAAGATCATCGCGCGGGTCCGGCTCGGTGTAGCCCATCGACCGCGCCTGCGCGACCAGCTGCGAGAACGGCTGACTGCCGTCGAAGCGGTTGAACAGCCACGCCAGCGTGCCGGAGAAGATGCCTTCGATCGCCAGCACCTCGTCGCCCGTATCGACCAGATCACGCAGCGTGGTGATCACCGGCAGGCCCGCGCCCACCGTGGCTTCGTAGCGGAAGCGCGCACCACTGGCCGCCGCAGCAGCACGGATGCGCTGGTAGCGCGGCAGCGGGCCAGCACCGGCCTGCTTGTTCGGGGTCACCACGTGGATGCCGGCAGCCAGCCAGCCCTCATAGCGCTCGGCCACGTCGGCGCTGCCACTGCAGTCGATCACCACCGCATGCGGCAGGTGCGCGGCCAGCAGATGTTCGGTGAAGCGATCCAGGTCGCTGGGCTCGCCCGCGTCCTGCAATGCCTCCCGCCAATCGGCGTGCAGGCCATCCACTTCCATCCGCATGCGCGAACGCGAGGCCAGCGCGCGCAGGCGAAGATCCACATTGGCCTTGGCCAGCAGCTGCGGGCGGGCCGCCAGCAGCTGGTCCAGCAGTGCCGCGCCGACGTTGCCCGGCCCGATCACACCGACCGCGAACGTCTGCGGCGACAGCCAGAAGCCCGCATGTGCGGCCCGCAATGCGCGGGTGGCATCGGCACTGTCCACCGCCACAGAAATATTGCGCTCCGACGAGCCCTGCGCGATCGCCAGGATGTTCACCTGCGCGCGTCCCAGCGCCTCGAACAGGCGCGCCGCCACACCGGGCTGGCCGGCCATGCCGTCACCCACTGCCGCCAGCACGCTGACGCCCTCACTGACCTGCACGCGCTGCACCTGCCCTACCGACAGTTCATGCGCGAACGCGTGCAGCAGTGCCTCACGGCCACGCGCCGCTTCGGCAGCGCGCACCACGCAGCAGATCGAATGCTCTGACGAACCCTGCGAGATCATCACCACCGACACCTGCGCCTGGCGCAGCGCCGCGAACACGCGCTCGGCGGTACCGGGCACACCGATCAGGCCGGTGCCTTCCAGGTTCAACAGGGACAGCCCGGGGCTCAGGGTCAGGCCCTTCACCGGCCCGCGCGGCGAGCGCTCGGCGCTGATGCGCGTCCCCGGATGCGCCGGCTGGAAGGTATTGCGGATGAAGATCGGCAGGCCGAGGCGGATGGCCGGCGACATCGTCTGCGGGTGCACCACCTTGGCGCCGAAATAAGCCAGCTCGCAGGCCTCGTCGTAGCTCAGTGATTCCAGCTGCACCGCTTCGGGCACCAGTCGCGGGTCGGCCGACAGCACACCGTCGACGTCGGTCCAGATGTGCAGTTCATCGGCATTGAACAACGCGGCGAAGATCGCGCCGGAATAGTCGCTGCCATTGCGGCCGAGCGTGGTGATGCGGTCATGGCGGTCACGGGCAACGAAACCGGTGGCGACCAGGCGCATCTGCGGATGCCGCAGGCGCCACTTGGCCAGGCGGTCCGCGCTGGACTCCCAGTCGACATCCACACCCAGTTCGCCATGCCCGACCACCAGCACGTCGCGTGCATCGAGTACCGCACAGTCTTCGCCCAAGGCACGCAGGTGGGTGCCAAGCAGTTGCGCGGAGAATACTTCGCCCAGGCCCTGCACGCGGTCGAGCACTTCGCGCGGCAGCTCGCCGATCACCGCCAGCGCCGCCAGCACTTCGGCCAGTTGATCGAAGCGGGCGTCGATCCATTCGACGGTCTCGCCCACCTGCTCGCCCAGCAGGGCCACGGCGGCGCCACGGTGACGCGCGCGCAGCGCATGCCAGGCCTCGCGCCAGGCTTCGTCGCCCTTGGCCGCCAGCTGGGCCAGCTCGATCAGCGCGTCAGTGACGCCCTTCATTGCCGAAACGACAGTGACCTGCAGCGATTCGGGACGGGCCAGCAGCAGGCCCGCGACATGGCGGTAGCGTTCGGCATCGGCCACCGAGGTGCCGCCGAACTTGTGCACGACGATGGACGGTGCAGCCAGATCGGCCGGGGCAACGGGATGAGCGGGGGCGTGGGAAGACATGCAGACCTCGGCAGGAGGCCCCGTCGCATGCAGGTGTCGAGTTTCCCCGCCACCTGTATGGTGCGGGGCCGTGGTTTTCGGGAGTTACACGAAGACGACGGGCCGCACCAGGGCAGTGGTGACGGTGGTGGTGGTAATGGTGGTGGTGGCGACCGGCGCAGTCGAACGGCCCGCGGTAGCGGGAGCGATCAGGCTGGCGTGGGCGGCATCAAGAACCATGACGCACAGAAAACACTGTGCGCCGGCCTGCTGTCAAGTGCTGCGATGCAAAAAACCAGTGCCGCGATCATCGCTCAACGTGCCGGCATTTGGTTGCATCTGAGACCAAGGCAGCATCAGCACGCTTGACGCACGCATTCAGTCGGCATGTTCGGCGATCGCCCGTGGACTACGATGGGCATGCGCGCACAGCATCACGCCGGCCACCAGGAACACGATCGCCAGCGCTTCCAGCAGTGAAGGCCAGCGCTGCTGCCAGGCGAAGGCATACGCCAGCGCGAACAGCGTCTCGAACACGATCATCTGTCCGGTCAGGGTCAGCGGCAGCAGGCGGCTGGCGCGGTTCCAGAACGCATTGCCGAGGATCGAGGCCACCACCGCCACACCGGCACTGATTGCCCAGAAACCACTCCACTGCGCCGCCGTGTGCCCGCTGGTGTGCCCGATGAAGGCCATCGGCACCAGCAGCAGGGCCAGGCCGCCGGTGGTGACGCCGGTCAGCAGCGACCAGTCGTGGCTGGACAAGTCCGGTCGACGCGCCAGCCAGCGGCTGTTGCCGATCGAGTACAACGCCCACGAGAACAGCGCGCCGAACGCGCACAGCAGGCCGATCAGGCGCTGCCGCCACGGGGTTGCCAGGTGCTCGGACATCAGTGCTTCCCAACCAACCAGGGCCACGCCCAGCACGCACAGGCCCAGTGCCGGCAGCAGCTGTTTCAAAGGCACTGCACCCTGTTCGCGCACGCCGACCAGGGTGACCACCACCGGAATCAGGCCGACAATCAGCGACGCCGCCGCACCGCCAGCCCACTGCACCGCCGTGGCCAGCAGCAGGAAGTACACCAGGTTCCCGGCCAGGCTCAGCCACAGCAGCCCGATCCATTCGGTGCGACCCAGCTGGGGTGCCAGCCGCTTCCAGCGCGGGAGCAGCAGTACTACGGCGATCAGGCCGTAGACCAGATAGCGACCGGCCGACAATTGCAGGGCGTTGAACGACTGCAGCACGGCGGGCGCGAGGAAGACCACGCCCCACAGCGCGCCAGCGGCAACGCCATTGGCGATGCCCAGGGCCATCGGGTTGTTGCGCATTCGGGTTCTTCGGGGGGAGAGAACAGGCCGCGCAGTGTAAGCGCTGGCCAGCGGGCGCTCTTGACCGAGGCTATTGCCCTGACCGGCCGCGCGTGTGCAAAGCCGAGCGTGGCTCGACCCTACAGTCCGGCGCCCCGGCGCCACGCTGCGGGAGTCTGGCCGCACTCGCGGCGCAGCGCGCGGGTCAGTGCGCTCTGCTCGGAATAGCCCGCGGCCAGCGCGATATCGCTGATCGGCGCCACGCTGGTGCGCAGCTGGTGCTTGGCCCAACGCAACCGGCTTGCACTGAGCCAGGCCTGCGGGCTGAGCCCGAACTCCTGCCGGAACAGCGCATGCAAACGGCTCTCGCTGACCCCGACGAACCCCGCCATGCGCGCCACCGGCCACGCCTGCCCGGGGTCGGCCTGGACCGCCGCACACAGACCCTGCATGCGCGCGCCACTGCCGGCAGGTGCAAATACCTGCAGCAACTGCGGCAGCAGCGCCGGCATTGACTGCCCTGCCTGCACCTCAGCCAGGCGTCGGCGCAATGCCAGCGGCAGATGCAGCCAGCGCTGCCGGCACAGATGCTCCTGCGTGCCGTCATCAAGTACGCCCGGAGGACAGTCAACGATCACGAAACCATTGGGACCATCAGCCATCTGGTCATGCGCCTCACCGGCGGCCACGAATGCCCCCTGCAGCACGTCCAGCCGACCTCCGCGGCCTTCCATTTCGAACTGCAGTTCACCCTGCACTGGCAGCACCCACTGCGCGTAGTCATGGCGGTCCAGGCCGGTGGCCTGGCCGTAGTGCCGCAGATGGAAGATGGCGCCCATGCGGGCAGTGTGCGCGTGTAACAACGGCCGTGCAAACCGTTGCTATAGTCGATCCGTCATCCAACGCAGGGAGTGCAGGACATGACCCATCAGCAGGTGTCCCTGGCGCTCGCCACCGGCCTCGGCCTGGCGCTCGCAGCTTCGGTCTCCGCACAGGCGCGTACGCCACCGGCTCCGCACTGCATGAACGCTGTCGGCGTACAGGAAGTGGAGCAGGCATCACCGCGCTCGATCGCACTGCGCGCCGCCTCCGGCCAGCCCTTTCGGATCGACTTCAACGAAGATTGTCCCGGCGTCCGCAGTGCCACCTCGCTGAAACTGGAAGCCCCCGCCGGCTGGGCCTGCGGCCGCCCCAGCGAACGCGTCGTGGTCGACGGCCGCCAATGCACCATCAGCGCAGTCACCCCGCTGCAGAATCGCGACTATGCCAGCGTCGCCCGCGACAGCGAGCGCCTGCGCACCGCTACCCTGCCTGCCGTGACCATCCGCGAACGCAAGGAGGTGCGTCGCAGCTTCGGCGGCTCACCGTCCTACTGCTTTGCCACGCGCAACGTGCGTGCCTGGTCATCCGACCCGCAGGGCATGCTGGTGGAGACCAACCCGCGCCGCAATGGCGGCCATCGCTACTACCGGGTAGAACTCGGCAGCCACTGCCGCCAGCTCGACCGCACGCCGCAGCTGAGCTTCCACTCGGGCCTGCAGAACGGCCTGATCTGTGGCAATCCCGGCGATCGGATCATGACTGCCGAATTCGAGACAGACGATCTGCGCGGTGAAAGCATCGCCCCGCTGCCGCAGTACACGCGCGGCAGCTGCACGATCCAGGCGGTCTACCCGGCCTCCAGCCAGGCGTCGAACTAACCGTCGACGCCGAGGAAGGCGAACGGTGCGCTGGGCACGAACTGGCCCAGTGCATCACCGGCGAAGGTATTGCGCTGGTCCTTGCCGAGGTCGAGCTTGAGTACCTTGCCGGCGAAATCGACCTTGTTCAGATCGACCCAGAAGGTGTTCGGGGTCAATGCCGATTCGAAGAAGTACAGCCGCCGCTTGTGGTCGGCCACGGTGCGCCAGCGCGTGGATGAGATGTTCGGCTCACCCGGCGTGGTGATGCCATACGGCACCGACGCGTTGCGGATCACGCTGAACACGCTGGCCAGGGCCTCCACCGGATCCTCGGCCTTGGGAATGGCGTTGATGTAGAACGAGGCGCGCGCGAAACGGTCAGCAGAGCGGTTGGTGCCCGGCAGCATCACCGTGCCGCCGATCTGCTGCCAGTAGCTGTTGAGCGCCAGCTGCTGCTCGAAGATCGGCGAATTGGTCATCACCTGGTAGCGCCGGTCATGGTGGATCACCTGGCGGCCGCCGATGTACTCGACGATGGCACTGTCGCCGCTGGCATCGGACAGCGAAAGGTGCAGCGTCGCCTGCCGATCTTCACCGGGCACCTTGTCGGTGACGATCGAGTACGGCTCGCGCTTCAACGCGGCGACCGCCTCTTCCACGGTAGCGAAGTTGTCCAGCACATACTGCGCCCACAGCGAAATCGCCAGGCCCGGCTTGTTGCCACGCTGCTGCGGATACTCCGATTCGACCAGCCACAGCAGGTTGGCTACCAGGCCCTTTTCGTTCATGCCATCGGTGGTCGACACGTCGTAGCCGGTGGCCACCACCGAGCCGTAGCGCGCGGTCCACGCCAGCGACTTCGGGCCGGCCTGGCCGGTGCGCGCAATGCCGCGCGGCAGTATGTAGAGGTTGGTCGCCACATCGACCTTCCAGTCCATCGAGCGCGCGGTGATCACATCGCCGTTGTCACCCAAGTACACCGCGCGCGTGCAGGCCAGTGCCGGTGCCACGGCTGCGGCCAGCGCGACCGCCAGCATTCCCCTTCCCATCCACTTCATCCGTGCCATGTCGTTGCACTCCTTTTCCCCGTGATCCGAAGATAGGACCCCAGGCAGGGTGAGACAGGGGTGAAAGCCTCAACGGACGAAGCGGTCGTGCAGCCAGAATCCTGCAAGCATCGAAGGCACGAACCACAGGGCTTCGCGCGACGCCACGGCCACCCCGGCGATGGCCGGGCCTGGGCAATAGCCCGCCCAGCCCCAGCCGATCCCGAACAGCGCGGCACCCAGCAGCAGGCGAGCATCCACACGCCGGGTAACAGGCAGCCGGAAGCGGTCTGCGTACAGCGGCTGCTGTCGCCGCAACACCCACCGCTGCCCGATCGCGCTGACCAGCAGCGCCGAGCCCAGCACCCACAGCAGCGTGGGATCGAAGTCACCGGTGATGTCGAGGAAGCCGAGGACACGACGCGCGTCGGTCATTCCCGAAAGTGCCAACCCCATGCCAAACAATGCGCCCGCCGCGCCGGCGGCCCAGACTGCGCGGCTCATGTTGGGCCTCCGCCATGACGGACCAGGAAGGTGGTCAGCATCGCGCAGGCCATGAACACCAGCACGGCCGCCAGCGATCGCTTCGAAGCGCGGGCCATGCCGCACACACCGTGACCGCTGGTGCAGCCGTTGCCCAGCCGCGTACCGAAGCCGACCAGCAGGCCGGCTCCCATCAACTGCCATGCCGGCAGCGCATCACGCAGCAGCGCACGCGGCGATGCCTCGGGCACCGATTGCCACCACAGCACCAGCCCCGCCGATGCGGTCAGGCCGGCCAGGAAGGCCCAGCGCCAGGCACGCTCGCCCTTGCCTGCGCGCAGGCTGCCTGCGGTGATGCCGCTGATGCCCGCCACGCGTCCGATGGTGGCGAGCAACAGCACCGCGGCGGCGCCGATCAACGCACCACCTGCCGCCGCACTCCATGGCAGGTTCATGCCCTGCCCTCTTCGCTGCCGTACATGGGATTGCCCATTTGTTTAGATTATTCTAAATTAGATCATTCTAAACAAAATGGTCAACCATGGCCCGGACCCAGCTCGACAGCGCCGCGATGGCCGAACACGCGTCGCAGGCAGCCACGCTGCTCAAAAGCCTGGCCCACCCGGCCCGGCTGCGGGTGCTGTGCCGCCTGGTGGAAGGTGAAGCGTCGGTACCGGAACTGCAGGCACTGACCGGCCTGAGCGCATCGGCGTTGTCACAGCATCTGGCGGTGCTGCGCGGACTGGATATCGTGGCGACCCGGCGCGAAGCGCAGGCGATCCACTACCGGGTTCTTGAAGGGCCCGCACTGGGCGTGCTGCAGGCGCTGCATGCGGCGTACTGCGGTGCTGCTTCGCGCTGAATCCGGCGCAGACCATCAGCCTGCGTGCAGCGCCGGCTGCACCACCTGATCGAGCAGGTCCACTGGCGTCGGTGCCGAACGATCGCCCTGCAGGCGCCGGGAGAATCCGGACCAGTCACTGCAGGAAAGCTGGCGAGAATAGGCACCCACGCTGGCAGTTGCGGACCAGTCCGTCTCAGTCCGCCGGAACGCTGGCCGAAGCGTTCAGGTTGCCGCCAAGACCGTGCCGTCGCAGCGTCGTGGCAGCATTGCCTCGAACACCACCTGGCCCGCTTCGTTGCGGGCCGCAATGCGCCCGCCGTGCGCGCGGACGAACTGATCGACGATGTACAGGCCCAGGCCCAGGCCCTTGCTCTGGTGGAAGCTGGCCTTGAACGGTTCGAACAGTCGCGGCAACAGCGCGTCATCGATCCGGCCGGCGTTGCTGACCCGCAGCAGTACGCCGCGCGGGTCGCGCCCATCCACCTCCACCCTCGCCTCGCTGCCATGGGTCAGCGCATTGCCGACCAGGTTGGCGGCGACCTGGCCAAGGCGATCCAGATCGCCCTGCAGCCGCGTGTCTCCCTGCAGGTCCAGGTGGATCCGGTCCGCCCCATGCGCGCTGCCCGCCTCGGCGACTACCGCGCGCGTCACGTCGGCCAGATCGCAGGCACTTGCCTCCAGCCTCAGGCCACCGCTGCGGATCCGCGAAAAATCCAGCAGCTGCTCGACCATCCGCGCCATCCGCAGGGTGCTGGCTTCCAGGTACTGCAGGGTCTGCTGCGCGCCTGCGTTGTCTTCCGGAAGCTCCAGCGCCAGCTTGTCGGCACACAGCAGGATCGCCGACAACGGCGTGCGCAGGTCGTGGGTCAAAACGGCAGCCATCGTCTCGTTGAGCTTCAGCGCGCGCTCCAGTGCCTCGTTGCGCGCCTTCAGCAGCTGCCGCTGCTGGTACAGCTCGATGAAGACGTTGACCTTGCTCAGGATCACCTGCGGCGCCACCGGCTTGTGCAGGAAATCGACCGCACCGCTTTCGTAGCCCTTGAACACGCGCAGGGGATCATCCGGAGAGGCGGTCAGGAAGATGATCGGCACGTCGCGGCTGCGATGCGAACCGCGCATCAGTTCGGCCAGGGTGAAGCCATCGATCTCCGGCATGTGCACGTCAAGCAGGGCCAATGCCACCTCGTGCTCGAGCAGCAGCTCCAACGCCTGCGCGCCCGAGCCGGCCAGCAGCAGGTTGACCCCTTCGCGCTGCAGCAGGGCCTGCATGGCTACCAGGTTCTGCGGCACGTCATCGACGATCAGCAGGTTGACCGGGGTCCGCGACTGCGCAGGTTCCGGTGGCAACAGGTTCATGCAAACAACTCCTTCAGGCGGCGACACATCAGTTCAAGGGGCAGCACGGCATCGGCGCCGGCGTACTGCAGGGCGGAAGCGGGCATCATCGACGCCTCGGCTTCCTCGGGACATTGCAGCCAGGCATGGCCACCGGCACGGCGCACGGCGGCAACGCCCTCGCTGCCATCACTGCTGGCACCGGTCAGCAGCAGGGCCAATACCTGCGCGCCGAACACCGCCGCAGCGGAGTCGAACAGCGGATCGATGGCCGGACGGGAAAACAGCACCGGTGCATCCACCGACAACGCCACCGCCCCCTCGTCCTCCACCAGCAGGTGGTAATCCGGCGGCGCGAACGTCACCGTGCCCGGCTGCAACGGCTGCTTGTCTTCGGCTTCGCGCACCGGCAACGCGCAGTACGGCGCCAGCACCTCGGCGATGCGGCTGGTACGGTCACGCGGCAGGTGCAGCACGGCCAGTACCGGTACCGGCAGCTTCGCCGGCAGTGCACCGAGCACCGCCTGCAGGGCCGCCACGCCACCGGCGGACGCGCCGATCACCAGCACGGCCGGACGCACCGGCAGCGTCATCAGGCCACCTTCCGGTACAGGCGGTGCTCTCGCGAACAGACCTCGAAGGCATCGTGGTGGCACCCGAACTGCAGCGACTCCTTGCTGCCCAGGCCAAGGAAGCCCCGGTGCACCAGCGCTTCGCGGAACAGGCCGACGGCACGATCCTGCAGGTCGCGGTTGAAATAGATCAGCACGTTGCGGCACGACACCAGGTGCACTTCGGAGAACACGGTATCGGTGGCCAGGCTGTGGTCGGCGAACACCACGTTGCGGCGCAGTTGGCGGTCGAACACCGCACCATCGTAGGCGGTAGCGTAGTAGTCCGACAGCGACGCGGTGCCACCGGCGGCCAGGTAGTTGCGGCTGAACTGGGCCATCCGGTCGATGCCATAGGCGCCCGCCTCGGCGGTGGCCAGTGCGGCCGGATTGATGTCGGTGGCATAGACGATGCTGCGCTCGAGCAGGCCTTCCTCATGCAGCAGGATCGCCAGCGACCACACTTCCTCGCCCGTGCTGCAGCCGGCCACCCACAGCTTCACCGAGGGATAGGTACGCAGCACTGGCACCACCTGCTCGCGCAGCTCACGGAAATACGCAGGGTCACGGAACATCTCCGAGACCTGCACGGTGAAGAACTGCATGGCCTGGGCGAACAGGTCCGGCTCGTGCAGCAGCCGGTACTGCAGGTCGACCAGCCGCTCGCACTCATAGCGCTGCATCGCCTGGCGCATGCGTCGGCGCAGCGACGACACCGCATAGCTGCGGAAATCGTAGTGGTAGCGCTGGTACAGCGCCTCCAGCAGGACCTTCAGTTCGAGGTCGAACAGCGCCTGTTCGTTCATTGCCGCGAGCACCAGACCCGGCACAGCGAGACCAGCTTGTCGACGTCGATGGGCTTGGCGATGTAATCGTTGGCGCCCGCCTGCAGGCAACGCTCACGGTCGTCAGGCATGGCCTTGGCAGTCAGCGCGATGATCGGCAGGTCCTGCAGGTGACGCTGCGCGCGGATCTCGCGCATCGCGGCCAGGCCATCCTTCTCCGGCATCATGATGTCCATCAGCACCAGGTCGACTTCGCGCTCGGCCAGGCGGTCCACTGCCTCCTGCCCATTGCGCGCGATCTCCAGCGTCACGCCCAGCGGCTCGAGCACGCTGGACAGCGCAAAGATGTTGCGCACGTCGTCCTCGGCCAGCAGTACGGTGCGTCCATCGAGCACGGTGTCGCGACGGCGCGCCTCGCGCAGCAGGCGCTGCTGGTCGGTGGGCAGGCTGGCTTCCACGCTGTGCAGGAACAGGGTGACTTCATCCAGCAGGCGTTCGGGCGAACGTGCGCCCTTGATGATGATGCTCTTGGAATAGCGGCGCAGGCGCTGTTCTTCCTCGCGACCGAGCGCGCGACCGGTATAGACGATCACCGGCGGGAAGCCGACGTCATCGTTGCCGGCCATGTGTTCGAGCAGGTCGTAGCCGCTGCCGTCAGGCAGTGACAGGTCCATCACCATGCAATCAAAGGTGACCGTGCTGAGCTGCTCCAGCGCGCCAGCAAGCGTTCCCACGGCGACGATCTGCAGCTGATCACGGCCCAGCAGCAGTTCCAGGTTGTGGCGCAGCTCGCTGTCGTCCTCGACGATCAGCAGGCGCCGCACGTCGCGCTGGCTGGTCTGTTCCAGCTGCTCGATGGCGCTTACCAGGCGCTCGCGCGTGGTCGGCTTGATCGCAAACCCGATCGCGCCAAGCTCGCGCGCCACCTGGCTGCGGTCCGTTGCCGAGACCACGTGCACAGGAATATGGCGGGTATCGGGGTTGCGCTTCAGGCGCTCCAGCACGCTCAGGCCGGACACGTCCGGCAGGCCGATATCGAGCAGGATGCCGTTCGGTCGCAGTTCGCCGGCCAGGGCCAGCGCCTCTTCGGCCGTCCCGGCCACCACGCAGTCGAAATCCAGTTCATGGGCCAGGGCCACCAGCGCTTCGGCGAACGTGGCGTCGTCCTCGACGGCCAGGATCAGGCGGCCCGGGTGCTGGCGACGACCGCGGTCGTCGGCCACGCTGGGCACCGTCGTCGTCGGCGCCACCGGAGCCCTTGCTGGCACCTGCATCGCCGGCACAGCGGCCGCGACCGGCGAGGCCACGGGGGCTGCGGCGATGTCCGCGGCGCTCGACGCGGGCGCGCCCTGCAACGGCAGTTCCAGAATGAAGCAGCTGCCACGGCCCGGTTCGCTGTCGACCTGGATGCTGCCGCCCATGCGCTCGGCCAGATCGCGCGAGATCGACAGCCCCAGGCCGGTGCCACCGTAGCGGCGACGGGTGCTGCCATCGGCCTGGCGGAAGGCTTCGAAGATGACCTGCAGCTGCTCGCGGGCAATGCCGATACCGCTGTCGCAGACCTCGAAACGGATGCGCCCCTGGCCGGCCGCGCGCACGTGCAGGCTGACCTTTCCATGCTCGGTGAACTTCACCGCATTGGCCAGCAGGTTCTTCAGGATCTGCTGCAGTCGCTGGCTGTCGACCATCAGCTGGCTCGGCGCCAGCGCATCGGCCTCGATCTGCAGGGCCAGGCCCTTCTGCCGCGCCATCGGCTCGAAAGTCTCGCGCAGGCGCTGCAGCACGCTGTCGGTCACCACCACTTCATCGGCCAGCTCGACGTGGCCGGCCTCGATGCGCGACAGGTCCAGGATGTCGTTGATCAGCGCCAGCAGATCGTTGTTGGACGACAGGATCGCACGCGCATACTTCACCTGTTCTTCGGTGAGCGTGCCGTCCTTGTTGTCGGCCAGCAGCTTGGCCAGGATCAGCGAGCTGTTCAGCGGCGTGCGCAGTTCGTGCGACATGTTGGCCAGGAACTCGGACTTGTAGCGCGATGTCGCGGCCAGTTCGTTGCTGTTGCGCACCAGCTGGCTCTGCGCGACCAGCAGTGCCTGCTTCTGCGCCTCCAGCTCGTGGGTCCGCTCTTCCAGCTGGACGTTGCTCTGTTCCAGCTCGGCCTGCTGTTCTTCCAGATGGCTCTGCGACTGCAGCAGGCTGCGGCTCTGCTCTTCCAGTTCCTCATTGGCCACGCGCAGCTCTTCCTGCTGGGCCTGCAGCTCCTCGCCCTGGCGCTGCGATTCCTCCAGCAGCACCACCAGTTGTGCGCGCAGCAGCGATGCACGCAGCGCCATGCCGATGGTCTCGGCGCAGCGCTCCAGCAGCTCGCGATCCAGGTCGCGCTGCGCACCCGCCCGGGCGCGTCCCAGCTCGACGATGCCTACCACGGTGCCGTCACTGCTGATCGGCGCCAGGATGCGCTCGCGCACCGGCAACCGCCCCAGGCTGGTCTGCAGTTCAAGTACGGCATCGTCGCTGCCCTCCAGGTGACGGATGCACTCATCCCGCGCCACCTGCCCGGCCACGCCCTCCTGCAATGCCAGCGACGCCGGCATGCCGGACGGCAACGCCAGGCCGCCGGTCAGCTGCAGTCGTCCGCCTTCCAGCCGGTACACGGCGCCGACGTCGGCCTCCAGTTGCGCGCCCAAGCTGGTGGCTGCCGCCTCGGCAATCTGCTCCGGGCCGAGGTCGCCGCGCAGGCTCATCGCTACCGCGTTCTCGGCCTCCTGCAGCCACAACGCCCGCATTGCGTCCCGGCGTGCCTGGATCGCGCGGGAGACGATCAGCGCGATCATCAGGAACGCACAACCACCGATGCTTCGGTTGACCAGCGAGAACGCCGAGTTCGAGCTGGCCGGGGCGATGTTGAAACCGATGACCAGCAGGACGCAGGCGAGCACAGCCACGATGAACGGCGCGCGCGCACTGCGCTGGAACACCGTGACGCCCACGGCCAGGAAATACGCCAGCCATACTGCATAACCGAGCGGTACCACCAGCTCCAATGCGATGGTCGCAGCCAGTAGCACGGCGGACGTCATCCAGATCCAGCGGTCACGCGTAGTCGCACCAGGACGCATGCAGGTCGGTTCCAGAACAAAAAGGGTGGGTGATGGTACTCCGTGTCGTATTCAGCCGCACAGGACAAATGGCACGTGTCCCGCCTCCACGCCTCCTTCACACTTGAATGCCTAGCTTCACGTCCCTCACAGGGGTAACACTTATTTTTACGTGGACGCTGCCGCCTCTACGACGTCCGTGCTGACGGACCCTTCCCGCCAACTGCGACTGCTGATCGACAGCGTGCGCGACCATGCGCTGTACCTGCTTGATCCTGATGGCATCGTCTGCAGCTGGAACCCTGGTGCGGAGCGCATCAAGGGCTATTCAGCCGATGAAGTGGTGGGCACCCACTTTGGTCGCTTCTACCTGGCCGCCGACCGCGAGGCAGGAGAACCGCAACGCCTGCTCCGTCATGCAGCGCAGCATGGCCACGTTGCCAATGAGGGCTGGCGGGTACGCCGCGATGGCTCGTCATTCCGTGCCAGTGTTGTCATCGAGCCGGTGGTTGAAGCGGGTGAGCTGCTCGGCTTCGTCAAGATCACCCGCGACATCACCGAGCAGTGGCAGGCACAGCGCCTGCTGCGTGATGCCCAACGAGCGCTGCGCAATACCCAACAGTTCGAGACCGTCGGCCGACTCAGCCGCGGCCTGTCGCACGAGTTCAACAACCTGCTGACCACCATCGGCAACGCACTGGACCTGCTGTCCCTGCGCGTTGGCGGTGACGATGCGCGCGCCGCCGAGCTGCTCGATGCCGCGCAGAGCGCGACCGATCGTGGTGCGCTGCTGACCCGCCAGCTGCTGGCGTTCAGCACTGGCCAGACCCTGATCCGCGAACCACTGGATATCAATGTGCTGATACAGCAGTGGCTGCCGGACCTGCAACGCGCCTGCCCGTCCACGGTGATGCTGGATGCCAAGCTGGCACCCGGCCTGCCTGCGGTCAACACCGATGCGCTGCAGCTGCAGACGGCGCTGGCCAATCTGGTCGCCAATGCCGCCGATGCTACCCTTGAAGGCGGCCGCATCCTGATCGGCACCGCGCTGGAGCATCGCCTCGACCCGGACGCGGACTCCACGCTGCAACGTGGCTATGTCACTCTCAGCGTCTGCGATGAAGGCCACGGGATGGCGGCCGACATCGCCGAACGGGCCACCGAGCCCTTCTTCACCACCAAGGACATCGGCAAAGGCAGCGGCCTGGGCCTGAGCCAGGTGTTCGGATTCACTACCCAGAGCGGCGGCTTCGTCGACGTGTCCACCACGCCCGGTGTCGGCACCACGGTCAGCCTGCTGCTACCCGCAATGGAGGACCCTGCCGATGACCGATGACCCGATCCGCGTACTGATGGTGGAAGACCAGACCGATCTGCGTGAAATGATCGGCTTGGCCCTGCGCGACCTCGGCATCGATGTGGCCACGACCGCCGATGGCCACGAGGCGGCGGAACTGCTCAAGGGCGAAGCACGTTTCGACGTGGTGTTCAGCGACGTCAGCATGCCCAACGGCATGTCCGGCATCGAGCTGAGCGAGCATGTGGCACGCGAACAGCCGCAGGCACGGATGATCCTCTCGTCCGGCTATGCCCGCTCGCAGCTGCCGCCGCTGCCCGAGCAGGTGGAGTTCCTGCCCAAGCCCTATCGCCTGCGCCAGCTGGTGCAGCTGCTCAGGCAGGCGTAAGCCACGGCGCTCCCGCAGGAAACCCCTGCGGTCAACCCATCATCGCCCCGCGCTGGAACGACGCCAGCAGCGTAGAGGCTGCCGCTGCCGGCGCCAGCCGACCGCGTGCCAGTGACCAGGTGATGCCGTAGAAACAGCTCCAGTAGAAGTCCGCGAGCCACACCGCGGTGAAACCGACGTTGAACTCTCCGGCCGCCTGACCCCGCAGGAAGAAGGCCTCGAAGCGCTCGCCGATCGGCGCCCAGCGCTCCGGCAGCAGGTGCAGGTCGCCCAGGCGCTGCTGTTCTTCCATCATCCGTGCGAACAGCAGCGTCACCAGCTCCCAGTCCGCCAGCAGCGTGGCGGTGACCTGCTCCAGCACGTGGCGTGCATCACCGCCCTGGTCGAACCAGGCCGCCGCAGCTTCCACGCGCTCGAAACCGGCCGCGAACAGGGCCTCGTCGATCGCCTCCCGGGTAGGCGCAAACCGGTACAGGGTCGCGCGGCTGATGCCCGCCCCGCGCGCGAGTTCGCTGAGGGTGCAGCGTGGATGGCTGACCAGGGTGGCCGCCAGCGCATGGGGCAGGTCGCGTCGTGTACGTGCTGCGGCAGGTCGCATGAAAAGCGATGGGGTGTGGGCTGGCCCTCACGCTAGCATGAATCATCAATTAATAAACTGAATCAAATATGATTCATCCGAATCACGGATGCGCTACAACGGGGGTGCGTCCGGTGCACCCGGGTCGGTGCACGGCAGGGAACGCGTCACAGGCATCGAGGGAGACAACGCCATGCTGCACCCACTACGCGATATCGCCGTGCTGTTCGACGCCAGCGACACCGGGCACCGCGTTCTCAACATCGCCGCCGACCTGGCGCAGGCCCAGCAGGCGCATCTGGTCGCAGTCTCCACGGCCCTGCATCCCACCGACATCGCCAACGGCTTCGCGCGCGGTGCCGGCATCGCCGCCGCGCTGGACCACGAGGCCCGCGCGGATGCCGCCTGCACCGCACAGCTGATGCAGAACCTGCGTGCCGTGTCCGAGCCGCTGCAGATCAGCACCGAACTGCGCATCGTCTCGGACTACCTGGGTGGCGCCGACCTGGCGCTGCAGTCGCTGTACTGCGACCTGATCATCGCCGGCTATCCGCACACACCAGGCGCGCCCTCCGGCTGGCATCCACTGGGCACGCTGCGCCAGACCGGGGTACCGATGCTGCTGGTGCCGCCGCACTGGAAGGGCGAGCAGGTCGGCCGGCGTATCGTGGTGGCCTGGAATGCCAGCAAGCAGGCCCGTCGTGCGGTGGCAGATGCCCTGCCTCTGCTGGCCCGGGCGCAGGCCGTGCACCTGCTGATGGTCGACACGCCCAAGGCTGAAGCGGCACCCGGCGCTGAAATGGCCCAGCATCTGGCGCGGCACGGCGTTGAAGTGGAGATACAGGCGATCAGCTCCAGCCAAGGGGGCGTAGCTGCCACCATTCGCCAGCATGTACTTGATGCCGAAGCCGATCTGCTGGTGCTGGGGCCCTACAGCCGCAGTCGCGTGGTCGAACGCGTGCTCGGCGGGGTCACCGAGGATCTGCTTGCCGAAGTACCGGCGCCCTTGTTCGTATCGCACTGATACCGCCCTGCCCCGCCCGGCGGTAGCCGGTCAGCGATTGGCCGGTGTGCCGCCGGAAATAGCGGCACAGGTAGGACGCGTCCTCGAAACACAGGCGTTCGGCGATGCGACCGATCGGCAGTTCGCTGTAGCTCAGCAGCGCCTTGATCTCCAGCACCACCTGGCGGTCGATCAACGCCTTCGGCGTTTCGCCGAAGCATTCCCGGGTCACCTGCGAGAGATAGAACGGGGTAATGCACAGCGCCTCGGCGTAGGACTGCACGTCGCGTTGGCGCGTGCTGCGCTGGCCGACCAGTTCCCAGAAGCTCCAGGCCAGGCGCTCGCGTCGGCCGACCGGCGGCGCCGCCTCGTAGTATGCCGGGAGCAGTGTGGCGAACTTCAGGAAAAACGTCTGCAGCAGGTTGCGCAGCATCACTTGCCGATGGCGGCCACCGTTGTGCTGGGCATCCATCAACTGCTGCAGCCAACCCTGCAGCAGCGGCACCTCCAGCGGTGACGGTACACAATGAGGGTGCTCGTGCAGGAACTTGAACAGTGCATTGGGCAGCACATAGGCCACCTCCGAGGCCAGCGCTTTCGGCACCAGGCAGGCCACCACAAGGAAGCCGCGCGAACGCTGCCGCAGCAGCGTCAGCGTATCCTCCGCCAGCACCAGTACGTCGTGCCGCTGCACCGCCACTTCGCGGAAGTTCAGTGCGAACCGCGCACGCCCGGACACGCACACCAGCACCGTCAGATAGGCGTGCCCGAACGACAGCGGAACACCCAAGCCTTCAGCCAACGTACTGACTTCCAAGCGCATGGATTCGTCCTGTTCCAGAAGCTGGGGAATGCGATCCATGGGCCGATCCACTGGGATATCGCGGCAGAGCATATCCGCCCGAACGAAGAAGTTGTGAAAAGTACCGAAACCATCAAGGTCCCGCCCTGTGCTCCCCGCCCGTCGAAACCTAGCCTGTGCACTCTCTTTCCACCGACGGACCCGCCATGCAACTGGCCACCCAACGCTTGATCCTGCGCCCCTGGCGCGACAGTGACGCCGCCGATCTGTACGAGTACGCCCGCGACCCGCGCGTGGGGCCCATCGCCGGTTGGCCACCGCATGCCAGCGTAGAGGAGAGTGCCGACATCATCCGCACCGTGTTCAACCGACCGGAGGTCTACGCCCTGCAGAGCCGCGAGAACGGGCGTGCCATCGGATGCGTCGGCATCCTGATCGGTGCTGACAGCAACTTCAGCTTGGGCGAGCGCGAGGGAGAGATCGCCTACTGGATCGGCGTACCGTACTGGGGTCGTGGCCTGGTACCCGAAGCTGTACGTGAGGTGATGCGGCATGCCTTCCTGGATCTGCAGCTGGATGCGTTGTGGTGCGGCTACTTCGCCGACAACCTGCAATCAATGAGCGCGCAGGCCAAATGCGGTTTCCGCCATCACCACACCGAGGTCAACCAGTTCAACCGCTTCCTCGCCGACTACCGCACCGAGCACATCAGCCGCATCACTGCCAGGGAATGGCAGGCGCAGCAGACCGTACCGCTGCCCACGTGATCACGGCTCAGCCCTCGCTGCGCAGCATGAACAACAATTCCAGCGTCGAGGCATCTTCCACCGGCTGGAAGCCGACATCGCGGTAGAGCGCCAACGCTGCGACGTTGTCACGATAGACACGCAGGCTCAGGCGCTGCACATCCGGCGACCGCAGGGCCTCGGCACACAACAACTGCATCAGCACCCGGCCCAGGCCGCGCCCACGCGCCTGCGGCGAGACAATGATGCGGCCCAGGTGGGCAGTGCCGGGCGCGGTCAACCAGTACTGGCCGAACCCCATGCAAGCACCCTCCCCGTCCAACAGCACCCAACCCGGGCGCTCGGCCAGTTCAAGAGCCCGTGCGAATGCCTCAGGCAGCAGAGGAAACGCAACGCCCGGGCCAGCCCAGCGTTACGTCGCTGCAACCGAATCGAGCCAGCCAGCGATACGCGGGTAATGCCGAGGTTGAACCGGCTGCAACTGTGCGGGCATATGGATGCCTGTGTGGTCCCGTCAACCTGCCGCGGTCGCTGCCTGGATTGCAGGGTGATGAGCAGGCGCTTGCAGCGGACGTGCTTGCGCGAACTGGGCTGCGGTAACAGTGCGTGGGACGGATGTCCCCTGCAGGAAGCCGCCGCACTCGACGGCGGCGACCTGTCGGCGCTTTACCGGCAGACGTACTCGCGTGCCGATTCGATGGTGTCCACGTCGAGCTCTTCGTATTGGATCTCGACGGTTTCCATGCTGGACGCGGTGACCACCGCGCGCGCGCCAAGATTGCAGGCGGCAGGCAGCCCGCCAGCGTACGCTTGGCCATTGATCGCATACGCCAGGCCGTAGCAGGCCGAGCCGAGCTGGAACGGATTGTGGTTGCAGGCCATGAGCTGACTGTTGGCAAGGTCACTGGAGGCCGTGTAGTTGGACGTCCAGCCACTGCCGGCATCGCTGCCGCAGCTACCCGGATACCCCTGGATCTGCGCACCGCTGGAGTCGCAGGTGTGGTAGACGAAACTGCCGAAGAAACTGGTCTTTACGTACGCGGTGCGGCCGCTGTCTACCCATTGTGCCGCAGCAGCGCTCTGGGCAAAGGCGGACAGGCCGAGCAGGCACACGGCGGCAGCGGTGAGAGGTTTCAATCCCTTCAACATGACTATCGTCCTCGGTATTGGCGTAGTGCACGCCTCATGCGTGCCAACCGAGTCTACCCCGCAGGTATATGGGCAAATATGACAGGCTCGACAGTCTGGGCCCTTCTGCGCACCTGATGCCTGAAGGGGAGGACGGCTTCGTGGCGAGGGCCGCCTGTTGACTGGCCATTGTGACCACTGCGACCAAAGCACTGGAAGGTGCCGTGGAACAAGGAGCGCCACACGATCACCAATCGTCGCAAGTGACTGATTCTGGTGACCCCGGCCCGATTCGAACGGGCGACCTTCCCCTTAGGAGGGGGCTTCCACCGCGCGTTAAATCAATGACTTGCAAGACTGCTGGGACCGGCTTGGGTCCAGCTTCGCTCAAACACCCCGCCGCAGCTGTTGTAGCCCTACCCACACCCAGGCCTTGCGGGCGTCCCTCAGTTAGCGCTCATCGGACCCTACGATGATCAGCATGGGTCGGTCCAACTCGTCCTGCGACAGAGGCTCGAGAGTAAGCCTGAAGCCATTTTGACCAGGCCGACACAGAATTCCGTCTTCTGTTCACCACGATGTCAGCAATGAGCCTCTAAGCGAAAACGCCATGCTCGCCCTACTGAAACGTATGGGCTATCGCCACGTTACCGTCCATGGGTTCAGATCGACGTTCAAGGACTGGTCCAGCGAGACCACCGACTTCCCCGACGACCTGTCGGAAGCCGCACTCGCCCATCGGATTCGCGACAAGGCGAAGGCCGCCTATAAAAGGGGAACTATGCTCGAAAAGCGGTGATCCCTGATGGCAGCTTGGGCCAACTATCTAATGAACGAAGAATAACCGAATCGAGTCGTGGCGGCGGGAATCTCAGCTTATGCGACTTCATTGTGGGTCATCCCAGATCACCCCAGATCACCGGACACCCCACGTCAGATGATTCAAATCATCAAAATGAATTTGTATGCTGTTGATTTTATTTAATAAAAGTGCGACGAGAACCAAGGTCACATGCGAAATCGTGACCGAATCCCGAATCACGCTTCCATTTGGCTGAGCTGGGCGGTACAGTTCGCATCATGGACAGTCTCAACAACCCCTATGCCGCTGCCATCGCTATGGAGCGCGCGAAGATTTCCGAGTATGAGAAGCGGATCGCGGCTTGCCGCGGGCGCATCGCGGCGCTGGAGGGGTTGGCTGATGCTGAACCGGACGATGTCGATGCAGCCTTGGAACGGAAGCTAAAGGGATTGGACAGCGGGGACTGGTACACCGTTGAAAGCGAGGAAGTTCGGACGCGAGTTGCCGCGCCGCCCTCGCTAGCTACCTACTCCCCTCCGATTTATCCAGGGACTCCGCCGCTTCCAAAGCTGCCTACTGCTGAGACTGATCCATCCGTACAGTCCGGGTCGACGGCGTCTACACTCGTCCCGCCACCGCCACTGCCACCGCCAGGGCCGTTCGTTGGGCGAGCTGCGCTGCCCAGTTTCTTTTTTGCTCCACCACCAGGACCAACGATGCTGAACCCACTTAAAGGGGAAAGCGTCCATAGGTCCGAAAGTGGCGATTTCGTGTTGCCGAAGCGTCAAGTCTCGGCACAGGCAATTGAGCTCCTGCGCTTTCTGCGCGCCCCAGCCACATCAGATACAACGTTCGCGTTCACTGAGCGACGCGGTATCAAAATGAATCGCGCTTCACTTAGCACGTTCTTGTACGCCTATCGAACCAAGTACGGCTTTTTGGACTTGCAAGCAGACGGACGGTACGTGCTATCGGAACGTGGTCGCAATTACATCGACGCACCGGCGCGTCGCGATATCAAATTTGAACCCTCTGACGCGGGTGCAACCGCGTCAGAGGAGGAGTAACGCAGGTGATGGACCTGACCCGAACCGAAGGGGCTGACTCGGTATGGAGGATGCAAATGGTGCTCACCCGCCATCCCCGAACAACATAGATTTCGGCCGAGCGGATGATGTTGGCTCTTGCTGACAGTCATGTCAACTGGCCCCAAAAAAAGCCCAATAGCGCGGCAACGCTATCGGGCTCTGGCATGGCAGTGGAGCGTCCCTCTGCCACCTGCAGCTGTCTCTTAAAGACGGGCGGACTGTAACACCCGTTTTAGGCTGCGGGCAAATATCGCCTCCAAAGCCCCTTAGAGGACTTTGGCCATGGACTGCATTGCAGCCAAGCCCAAGAGCGTGCGCGTGCGTGCTTACACCAGGATTCGCTTCGGCAGCCTGGAGCATGTTTGCCAGCACTGGCGCTCTTACCCGCATCAGCTGAGCCTGTTCTGATGCATAGCGCCCGGTCTATCCGGGCGCTACCTTTTAGGGCTGCCCTTGCGTTCGCCGCCCTGCCGTCACCCAAGCCTTCATCGGATCCTTCGCCCTAGGCTTGGTATCGGCCGGCGGCTTGCGTGGCGCCAGTGCCGCCTTGATCCGCTCGACCTCCTTCGCTCCGGCCTCGGCCAGGCGCCGGGCCTGTTGCTGCTGCTCGCGGGTCGGCGGCAGGCCAGGTGGTGGGGGTGCCGGCTGGATCGGCGTGGTGTCAGTCAGCCGCGCCACAGCCGCGCGCAGGCGCATCTCCGGGTAGAGCCTGGCCGCACACCACCGCTCGGCATAGCGTTTGCCCTGACTGATGCTGGCCGCCGGAACGTCCTTGCTCAGGCAGCCTCGGCGAATGGTTCGACCAGCGCACCCAGCATCTCCATGGCTGTCGCTGGCGGCGTGCGCTCGGCTCCGCGCTGGAGGAAGCCGATCCAGTCAGCACGAACCAACATCAAAAGTTCTCCAGGCGATACGGGGACCAAACGCATCGGCCAGTATGGAAGCCGACGCTGCCCCACCCGCCCCCTGGCCAGCTCGATCAGTTCAATGTGGCTGGTTGAGCCCGCGGCTCTGGAGAAGGCCACATCTAAGCCATCTGGCGGGCCTTCCATGTACGCCAAGAAGCGGCTGCCATCGAAGAGGGTCACGCCAGTGACCCCTGCATCCCGGTTGAACCGCCTCGCGTCCGCCATCAGCCCTACAAGGTGAGCACTGTCGAGCCCTGGCATCGCCTCACTCACAAATACCACCGCTCGATTTGGCACGGCCGGCTCCGTCATCCTCTAGAGACTGTGAAGCCTATGCCTACACATGTTCACGACGCGTGCTGACCCATGGGATGCCGTCACAGTTTGGTTCCCGCTGGCCTACACGCCCCGGGCACGGCCGGCCGGACTACTCTCCGGCCTAGTGTGACCGATTCGTCCAGCTTCCTGCCCCTAATCGCCAGATCGGCCCTAGGTCCTTCACGACCGCCTGGCCCTGCTGAAGGAACCCGATTAGCAGACGGCCACCAGCGACCTGCCGGCCCATCTGCTCGTTGAGGTAGTTGGCCTGGAGCCGCCCAGCCGTCATCAGATCGGACTGCAGCATGCTGGGCGCGACACCTTTAAGTGGATCACCAGGTGATGCGAAATGGCCACCAATCGGCTGGACCGTGGTTGCGCGCCGACTGTTGCTCTTGGCATAGGCAGTGGCCATCATCCGGCCACTTCCCGACGACCAACCGGCCAGGATGATCTCGGTCCCCAGTTGTTCGATTGGTAGGTCAGCCTCCGCCGCCGCCCTCTCGTAGTTCAGCCACAGCTGGTCCATTACTGATCCCATCTCGGCGGACAGCTTCTCAATGGAGAAATCCGCACGGAAGCTAGCCTGCAGGACCAGCTCGTAGATCTTCAGGAAAAACTGGGCCGCACCTCTCGCCGCCAGCAGCACGTTGTGCTGCGGTATCAGGAGCATCTTGGCACCAGCAGAGTGGGCACCGGTAAGCGCATCCTCCGCAAGCGTATCTACTGCAATGACAAGCTGGTCACGGCTGATCAGAACATTGAGGATGCTCATGGGGCGCGTCCATTGGCAAGCCGAGACTATGGCTGGAGCACTGCCCACTGGATCTGAACCGGCGCGGCGCTGCGTAGCTGCTGCACCAGCGGAACGGCCCGCCCGGACCATCCTTGCTGATCCACGAGGCAACCCATATACCGTCGTTCAGGGGTCGAGCGGCGGCGATGGAAGTCGTGATGGCCGCCATGCTAGGTTCCAACCGGGTAGAAGGGAGCAACCTCAATGAATCGACGCTGGTGGGGCGTGAGTGCATTATTCGTTACGGCAGTGGCTTCAGCTGCGACAGCCGACACACCCGAGGGTGAACTGAGCGATCCCTACGGCTATACCCGCAGCGTACGCCGTGCTGAACTGGGCGCGCTGCAGGCGATGGGCAAGACGCAGGGCGCTAAGGGGCTGCTTGGCCAGACAGGCTTCTACCGTGTCCGCGGCGAAATCGACCGCTCCAGCAAGGCCGCCGAGCAATGTCTTCAGGCGGTGGCCAACGAGCCCCGCGAACAGGTAAAAGGTATCGAGTACCTATGTGCGGCCTCCTTGGCAGGCAACTTACTCATCCAGGGCGATATTGCCGGATGGGCGACGCAGATGATCCAAGTTCGAACGCTGCTGGACCGCGATATCCGCCCAATGCTCAAACAGCAAGCGGGCGACATCCACCTAGCGGGCATCAGCGAGCCGCATTTCGAGCGCTTCACAGCCTGGCCACGCACTGCCTTGGCGGCACAAACACCTCCAAGCGATATCCATGTTCCCATCCAATTGCAAAACGAACTGCCGACACTCAGCCTGAAGATTCGCACTAAGGCCGGTGAGCGCGAGCTGCGCGTACACGTGGACAGTGGCGCAGCGCATTCGCGCATCGGGCGCACGCTGGCAGCCGAACTCGGGCTGGAACTCACCGAAGGTTTCATGGTTGCCGATGGAAAGGCTGGGGCGGTGTATGCGCTGGCGTCGCCGGTGACTCTGGACATCGGAAGTGTTCTGGTGCGCGATGTCTCCTTTGCAGTGCTGGGCAAGGACGATCTACCGCGCATCGGCCTGGACGTGTTGCGCGCGCTTGGACGGGTGCGTATCAACCAAAACGCCCTTGTGATCCAGGCCGCTGCCAGCCCGGTGCCATGCGCGCGACGGATGGCGACACTATCCTCGCTGTGGGGCGATGCGTATGACGTCCGCTATCCGATCCGTGCCGGCAAGCAGAATGTGCTGGTCAAGGTGGATACCGGATTCAACGGTGGCTTCCAGGCGCGCGGAACGCTGCCCGCGCGCCCACCGGCAGCTGCTATACGGCGCAAGAACGTGATCACCACCGAAGGCAGCGAAGATATCCAGTACGTGGAAGCAACCACGCCGGTGATGATTGGCGACGAAGTTCTGAACCTCCCGATGGACCTAGGCCTTTCACCTGGGCCCAGGCCGTTGTTCAATCCCGAATGGCGCTTGGGTTTTGCTTCAACCCAGCGTTACAGCCTGTACATGGACGTTGCTGGCACCTACGGTTGCCCAGTTGCCGTTGCCGAAGCACCACCGCTGTTGCCACCGAAGCCAGTTGCCGCGCCGCCCACCGGCGACTGATCGGCGCTGGACGAAATCGTCAATTTGCCAAAATCGCAGGGTCGAGCCTGGTTCGACTCTTTGTCGGCGAGCCGCTCCTCACGCGCCCCGGTCGAGCGGCCTGCGGCCCCAAGCGCCGCGCCGAACCAAAAACGCTAGACCCATGCAGGGATGTCTGGCCACCCCTCAAGTCAGCCAAAAATGTATGTTCTATGCCCGTTCTGTCCAGTGAACCCGATGCATCCGAGCCAAGAAGATCGTCGAATTGCTAAGGTCCAGCGATTCCGCCTAGGCTTCCAGCAAACAAGGTAGCCCGATGTCCATTCATCAACTGAACGTTTGTGGCTCAGCACAGATGCTCCGCGCCCTCCGAGGTCAACTGGAAAAGGCCGAGGCCCACGCCAAGACCCTCGGATATGATCCGGGCAACTTGCTGTTAGCGCGATTGGCGCCAGATATGCACCCCCTTGCCAAGCAGATTCAGTTCGTATGCACCCAAGCCCGTGAAGTGATCAGCCGTCTCGGTGGCAAGCCCCTGCCGACACTCCAGCCTCCGAGCGACATGGACGAAGCACGTGCGCTCATAGACCAAACGCTGGAGTACTTGACCACCAGTGAAGCGGAAGAGATCGATGCCGGCGCGTCGCGTCATGTTGCGATCGAACTAGCCGATGGCCTCGCCTTCGATATGAAGGGCGAGGAGTACGCAGCGAACTGGGCAACACCTCAGTTCTACTTCCACCTGATAACCGCCTACTGCATCCTACGCCACAACGGCATCCCCCTGGGGAAGGCAGACTATGTGCCCCACATGTTCGCGTGGATACGAAAGGACGACTAGCTAGCCGCCGGTGATGGAGGCCTCCCGCGTCAGTCGCACGGTCAACACGTCGCCGCGGAACAACGGCGAGAATCTGCGATTGCCCGTACCTTGAACTGCCCAGCCATGGCTGGGCAGCAGGCGATCACATGAAGACGTAACCCAAAGGACCGTCAAGGATAGCGCCAGGCGCCCCGTCGCAATCCGCGCGAAGGGTATCAAAATGCCGCGACTTCCCCTCCCAGAGATGGCGGCAGCGGTACAGGGGAACAGTACCTGGCAACTGGGCTTGCGAGATGTAGCCCCGCAGATGCGAGTATGGGAGCATCGGCTGCCCCTCACAGTTCACGTCGGTGCTACTGAAGGTGTCCCAGGGAGTATGCGAGACACATTCGCGGATCGGCAAGCTGTTCTCAAAGGGAGTCAAGGAGATGAATCCCAAAGTTCCCTCAATGTGCCACCCATCCCGCAAGTAGAGACCGTAGTCCCAGTTCACGCTCACGTGTGAGCCAAGGTTAGGTCTGTAGATACGGACGACCTCGCTCAAGGTAACGCCAGGCGGCACAGCCAGCGTCGGGTTCATCTGAACTGCTGCGTTTGCCACACCAGACAGATCGGACTGGCTGGCAGGAGCGGACGCTGCGCTACCGGCTGCCAGAATCAACGAAATTCCCAAAAGACATGCTTTCACGGACATCTCCATTTCTTTAATCGCGAGCATCTTGCTCGCCTGACCATCCTAGCTGGACTGGCAAGTCCGCGACATGACCTAGTTCCCACAGCTACAACGTAGCTGTGTCAGCCGAACCCCAGCGGCACTTCCGTCAGGTCCACGATGAAGATCGTGGCGTTCTGCGGCCCCATCGTCACCCCGCCCACCGGGAAGGTGTTGGTGATAAGGGTCTGCGAGAACGTCTCATGCTTCGACATGAAGATTCTATTGTCGCTCGTCATGTGGAAAGCATCGGCGTAGGCAGTACACCGGTCCTGGGATATTGATGCGTAATAGAACCTGGGAGATGGGATGGCGATGCCAATCTTGGTGCCAGGGAAGAACTGGCCGACCTCAACGAACGGCGTATTTACCGGCGGCGGCGGGAGCGGCACAACCTGCAGCACGCGCAACCCCTTCCGCCTGGAGTCATAGAAGACTGACCCGTCCTCCCCGCGCGTGCGTAGCCCCACCGGCCCTGAAGCGGCCCGCTCGGTAGCGTCGAACGTGTAGTACTCCAACGTCTTGTTCGGAGCATTATTCGCTGCAAACACGTAACAGCTCAAACCCGACTGGACAATGGAAAACCCAGTGATGAACGCGACGCTGTCGTTGATGTACCTCACCACGTGCAGGTTGGTTGTTCCGGCAGTGCTCGCCAGCAACCCATAGGGAGACGAAGAGGCGAACGGGGGGGGATCCACCGGTGGATCTGCCCTGAAAGGAACCAGTGTCGAGGGTTCCCGACTTAGCCAACTGCAGGTTTCGATAGCCAGCACCGATCTGGATCTGCCCGGTCCCTTGGTTCCGCACGCGAAGTCCGACGGCCATCAGCTGTAGATCCCGTAGTGAAGGGTGATGCCGCCCACGGTGTTGGTGATCGACTGGCTCAAGAACATCTCCATCCTGACGTGATAGTTCACCACGTCAGGATCCCAGGACCAGTTGATGCTGTTGCCTGACACGGTGACGGAGGGAACCAGCATCCCGTACACCGATCGCTGCCCCTCGCAGGTGAAGTAGTAGAAGGGCTCGCCGCCGGAGAAATCGTTGACGACGAGCCCGCCATTCGCCTCTGGCGGGGCCACCCATTTGTTGTTGGAGTTGACCGGGTTGTAGAGCGGAAATCTGTACGACCCTATCATCTTGGACAGCTTGGTGGTGACCGTGGTCTCCACGTAGCCATCAGCTCGTCGTATGCGGAGCCCGACTAGGGTCACAACAACACCCCCACTTCAACAGCTGGAACTCCGTTCGGGTGATAGACGTAGACGCCTTGATTGACCACGCGCAACTTGTAGCCATCTGGCGTGTTCCCGTTCAGTTCGAAACCACCGTCCTTGCTGATTCGCCAACCGGTTTGCCCTGGAACATAGTTGTCTGACTGGATGACGCCACCGATCTTTGCGTTGGTGATCGCCGCATCCGCGATGTTGGCCGTGTTGATCCACGCCGTTCCGATCAGCGCCTGGTTGATGAAGGTCTGGCCCCCCTGGATTACGAACGGCGAGGTCAGCTGCCCGTTGACCAGGTTGACGAATGCAAAGCGATCGGCGGTGAACAGCACCTGGCTTTGGTAGCTGCCATCCGGCTGGTTCTCGATGCCGATACCCATGCCGGCCGCGTAGTACTGGCCGTTCGCGGCGATCTGCAATTTCAGGCTGTAGGAGGCGCTGATCTTGCCATTCACGTCCACCAGGGCTTGGCTGGTCGCCTGCACCATCGACCGGGTTTCGCCTACCGCTGCTTCGTTGGTGTCCACCCGCCGGCCCAGCGCATAGTCGCCACTGCCGGTGACCGTCAGCGTGGTGATCGTGCCGGCAAACGAGTCCTCATCGCCTGCGTTCCAGTCCTCATCGCCCGCATGCTCGGCGCTGTACTGCGCGACCAGGCCGTCCACCCGGTTGCCCACCGCGGTGACCTTGCCATCGATCTCCGTAACGTCCAGCTCCAGCTGATCGATTCGCCCGGCCAACGCACCGGCTTCGGCGACGGCGTCGCCCACGCTCTTCCACTTCGTACCGGGCGGCTCCTCATTGCCGGGGGCGGCGTCAGTCCACAACCAGATCTTGCCGTTGCGCACCACCGTCTGGCCCGGCTCGTACGTCGCATCGGCGACCCAGATCAACGGGACGATGCTGCTGATGCTCTCGATCTCCGACAGCAGCTCCTGTCCCAGCGCGCTCTTGTTGATGAGGCCGGAGAAGTACGCGTCGTACTCGGTCACGTCGGCGCTCGATTCGCCCACCACGCCTGCACCGGCCGGATACCACGGCCCGATGTTGCCGCTGCGATCCACCAGCCGGCCCCAGAAGTAGAACTTCGCGCCGGCGGCCAGGCCATCGAGCCGGTGCCGGTTCTGGGGATAGGCGAAATCGCCCAGCTTCGTCGCGCTTTCCAGACTCGGTCCGGGGCTGCGCCAGATCTCGGTGCGTTCGGTGTCGGTTGCCCCAGGCGGGAACGCCCAGGCCAACTGGATACCGAACACCACCGACGCGGCCGTCAGCGAGGTCAGCGCCGGCGGCGGCTCCGTCTTGCCCTGAATGTCCGTGAGGACGCTGAGGGCCGGCTGCGACACGGCATTGAGTGCATTCACCGCACGCACCCGGGCCAGGTACTTGCCCGCGTAGATCCCCCGCACCTCCGCGCTGGCCGTGCCCACGCGCCCGACACGCACCCAGTTCAGGTCGTCCCGGCGCCATTCCACGTCGTAGGCAATGGCTTTGGCGGCTGCGTCCCACTCGATGGTCAGCACCGGTGTGGCGATGCCCTGGTCGATCACCACATGGGACGACATGCGCACATTCGCCGGCGGCGGCTGCACGCTGGGCGGCACGGTGCTGACCGGCGGCGGCTCCAGCCGGGTGTTGCTGTAGGTGAACCGCCCGATCGTGAAAGCGCAACGGCACACCTTTGCGAGAAGTGCGTCTTGGCAGCGCTCAGCGCCTTTGCCGCAGCCGGGGCGCAGCCATGAGCCGCCACATCGCCCGCCGTGCGCCGAAGGAGACCCTGGGCTTCGCCTGGGGCCGATTCCCTACCGTTGACGGCAGCGCCATCACCTCGCCCATGAGGACCGCGCGGTGATCGCCGGGCACCTGCGCCGCGCGCGCCGCTGCCTGCGGGAGAAGGTGGACGACATCGACTTGATGGCGATGGGGGTGGCGGCTTGAGCCTAGTGAATCGTGTAGCTGGAGAACTCCTCCAAGTTGTGGGCGTAGTCACGCTTGGGAACTCCCACAAACGAGTGAAACTCATCAGAGAACTGGGCACTGAAGCGAAGTATCCAGATCGCCTGGTCCTGCAGGTTGAGCCAGTCGACGAGCACCCTGCTCACATCTACATAGCTAGTGCTCTTGCCAGCAGTGGTAGTAGTCGTGCGGAGGGCGTTCACGTCGACTCTCTCTGCCAGTGCCTTGAGGGTTCTGCACGCTGCGATGAGCGCGGCCAGATCGGGCCCCAACGAAGCTGGAAGCGTGTGGATGCGCTCAATAACCGACTCCGCAGTCGGCAGGAGGTCTTGGCGAGCTTCGTAGATAGCTTGATCGTAGTAGGTGCCGTGCAAGTAGCGAATGCTCTCGCCATGCCCGTCGGGCGCCTCCCGCATAGCTCTCGCCACTCGGGCAGCTCGCGGCGTGATGGTAGCCACCTCGGCAATGAGAAGCCTTCCAACGATTCGCCCGGTCTCGCGACTAAGGCGTGCCACATCTTCATGCTGCCGCTCGGCGATTCTGGTTGCCTGCTCAGCAATCTTTGCTGCTCTTCTAGAGGTGAGCCACGCAAGGAGGGCAACCAGAACGGTTACCACACCCACAGCTGCAGTGGCGATGACTCCCCATCCCGCCCAGAACGTCGCGCACTCCGCCTTCATCGAAAGGCATTCACCGAATCCCAGAGCCATCGCTGTTCCCCCCCTATCCATGTTGGAGTCGATTCTGCCATGACCTATATCCATCCGAACGACCGGGTCTACACCCTGAAGCGCGCCCTGGCTGCTGCCATCGTTCGCAGCGAGGGATGCAAGTCCGACATGGCCCTGATCGAAAGCCAGGCGGTGGGCAATGGCTGAGCGCGAATTCCCTTGGTGCGTCAGAGAAACTGCCCGTCTATCGCCGATCGTACGGGGCTCAATCAATATAGCGCCGGTAGCGCTCCATCAGCGACATCTCGGTTGCAGCAGCGTTCGCCAGCTCGCGGGCGGCAGCCACCGCCTCTGCTTCCGTCGCGCCTTGCCCAAGGACGCTTCTAAGCGGCTCCTGAGACCACAGAGGACGCAGCGTCCCTCTTGCTACGAAGGGACCGTCACCGGTGATTTCGATGTCCACGTTGAAGTGGCCAGCGTAGAAGGTGTTCATTTCGCCGTCTTTTCTGCTGTTGAAAGTAAGACGATGTATCGCAAACCCCTCCTCCTATTCAAGCTGGAGGAAGAGGCTGCGTGAACTACTACAGCGAATGGGATCCCTACGCAGCGCAGTGGATCCGCAACCTCGTCGAGGCCGGGCTCATTCCGCCTGGCCACGTCGACACCGGGAGCATCACCGATGTTCAACCCGCAGACCTCGCTAGATACCGGCAGTGCCACTTCTTCGCCGCCATGGCCGTCGGCATCCCGCACACGCTCGCGAATGCAAAAGCTATCGGACACACCCCGGAGCAAGCTCGCACCGAGCTAGCTTTTAAACAACCATCGGGAAGAGTTCAAGCGCTTCACGATGGCGCGCTCACACGTACCCAAGAGCTTCTCCGCTTGGGTAGATCGAAACAGCGCGTCCTTCAGCATCTTCTGAGGGTCCTCCCCCTCAAAAGGCTTCCCGTCAACAAAAGCGGAGATGCTGTGCCAGTCGTCGGCGATCTCACCAATCAGGAAACAAGCTTGGGCGAGCGCCTCTCCAATGACTCCAAGTTGATATACATCGGCGCGGAACTGCGAGACACCAGCGGGCATTTCCAACGCTTTTCCATACTGTCCATTGGTGATGGACATCATCATCTTGAAGTCGTCGAGCTCGATGGCCTGGGCCAGTACCCCAACGTCCATGCGCCATGCCCGAATCGGCCTGAGCAGCTCCATAGCGATCCAGCGGGAGCGCCCCTCAAGCTCCTTCTTGCGTCGTCTTCCATCGAGCGTCGCAAGCGAGAGTGCGCAAATTACAGCACCGACCGTCCCTATTGCGGCCCAGGCGTCCCACCACACAACGCAATCGCCCTCACCCGGTGGCCAGCATGTACTGAGGCCATTCCACCAGCTCATTCTCTTATCCCCCTGTGGACTGGCGGGCATTCTGCCATGCCAATTCGGCCAGAGGAGATGGCCCATGGCTGACCAGCAGTTTACCGCTGCAATGGTCCACCGCGAGGTCGGCCGGCAGCTGGCCAGCATGTCGGGGGTCGAACTCGACTCGATCATCTCCCAGGATGCTCGCCTGTGGGACGCCCGCGGGCAGGCGCTTCAGGCGCTTGCTACGGGCGATATGGAGACTGCGCTGCGAATCATGGGCATGGTGTCGTCGCGGATCATGGACCGAGACGAAGCATGGGAGATCGCGTCGAACGCGGTAGCTGTCCGCATTGCCGCCGGCTGGACGCGCGACATGCTGGACAGCAGCACCGTGGGCGGCCGCGCGCCGTGTGGTCGCGGCTACTACCTGTTCTGCTCCGGGGCCATCGCGGTCTGCTACTTCCCGATGGTCTGCATCACCGACATGAACGGCCGGGGCTACCACTTCCATATAGCCCATGACCTGCTCAACGAGCGAGATCCCAGCCCCTACGCCATCCGTCGTCCGACCGTGCCGCAGCAACTGGAGATGTTCCGATGATCGGCCAGGACGCAGCACGCGTGCCTGACGCTGATGAGGATGAGTACGACCGCCGGCGTTTGCCCGGTGCCTACTCCCAAACGATCCATCACATCCGGGAGTTGCGCAAAGAGCGGGATGCGCTGCTACTGCGTGGCCACGCCGGGGACAGATTCAGGGCCGCCCAGCTCTCATGGTTCATCACGAACAACGAGAACTACGCAGCGCGACTTGTGGTGCAAATGGAGCGACTCGGGCATGGCAGATCCCGAGCGACCGTTGAACACGCGACCGCAGCCCCGCCGCCGACGCTGCCGGCTCAACTGAACCTATTCGCATGAACACCGCCACCGAGCAGCTGCGTGCTGCGCTGGCAACGAACTGAAGGAGGACCCGATGGGAGCTGCTGAAAAGCTGGACATCGTCGGAAAGGACTGGCTGACCGTGGACGAGGCCGCGCACTACTGCGGGGTGTCACGAAGCCAGTTCGATTCGAACATCGCCGACTACGGCATCGAACCACGAAACTTCATGGGCAAGAAGCTCTACGAGAAGGCTGCCCTCTACTCTGCAATCTACGGCTCCAAGCAATGGTCAAGGTCACAATCTTCTAGCGCGATGGCGCCGCGTACCTCAACTGGCGGGAAGGCGGCAAGCGAAGCCGTGTCGCCATTGGTCGCGTCAGCCCACGCGAAGCTGAGGGCGTACGAGCAGCGAAAGAAGCGGAGCTGACCCATGGAGTGCGCATCCTTCCCCGGCTGCCCACGGTCCGCGACTTCCTGGAGCCCTACCTGGAGTGGTACAAGGCCGAGCATCCCACCACGCACGGCAAGGCCAAAAGCGAGGTTCGGCTGTTCATGGCCCGCTTCGGCCACCGCCCCATCGATACGCTGCGCCCGATGGAAATGGAGTCGTATAAGACGGACCGCCTGACCAAGGACAGGGTTTCACCAGAGACTGTAGGGAAGGAAGTGCGCAGGCTGCAGGCCGCGTTTCGGCGTGGCGTGCAGTGGAAGGAACTGGACTTCAACCCGCTGGAGGAGACCCGGGCACCGCGAGGCGTTCGTAGCGTGGCGGTGCGGTTCTACGACCGGGCCGCGATGCGCAAGCTGTACCGGGCGAACCCGGCCCGGGCACCCCTGTGGCTGTTCATGGCCCACACGGGTCTGCGTCTCGGCGAGGTGGTTGGAATGGGCAAGGATGCGGTGGCCGGGTGCAGGCTCAGGATCGAAAGCGATCCAGACGAAGATGGCCAGGGACGCACGAAGTCGGGCAAGTGGCGCGAGGTGCCGCTGAATCGGTATGCACGCTGGGCGCTTCGCCACCTACCCGATCCGCTGGTGGCCGTGCACAGGGACACGCTGTCCGACTGGTTCGCCTCAGATGCCAAACGTGCGGGAATCGGTGGCAGCCTCCACCGGCTGCGGCACACCTTCTGCGCCCACATGGTGATCGCCGGGGTTCCGTTGCGACGGGTGCAGATTCTGGCCGGGCACGCTGATTACGCCACGACCGAGAAGTTCTACGCTCACCTAACTCCTGAGGGCGACGACGGCGCCGTAGCGAAGCTCAAGTACTGATCCGCGGCGCTGGGACCACTGGGACCAAATCCTGTGGATATGCAGGAAACAGTGGGAAATGCTCGCTACTGAGTCTTCCTAAGTTATTGATTCTGGTGACCCCGGCCCGATTCGAACGGGCGACCTTCCCCTTAGGAGGGGTAAGATAGACAATCTGCAAGCCCTGCGGCACAAGGCTATCGGCGGCTTTTGGAAGATCTGGGGCAACCGATTGGGGCAAAATCAATTACAACGATGGTGACCCCGGCGCGATTCGAACGCGCGACCTGCCGCTTAGGAGGCGACCGCTCTATCCAGCTGAGCTACGGGGTCAAAGAACGGCGTTAAGGATACAGGCAATGGCGAAGATGACCAAGATGAAGAAGCCCGCAAGCCGCGTTCCGGGTGTCACCTACCGCGACGACGGCTCCCCTCGTTGGGAGGTTCGAATCCGCTGGATGGTCAACGGCGAGAAGCGACACCTTCCTACGGTCCGCTACCCGGTGGACCTTGACGCGCCCAAGGGGGCAGACACCCACATCGAACGTGCGCGCACTGATGCCGAGGTGTACGCCAAGCAACAACGTCAAAAAATCAAAAGCGAGTCGTTGGAGTGGTCCAGCGCCGCCCACCACTACACCCTTCGAGGAATTTTGGAACGCTACCGCCAAGAGGTGGAACAAGGGCTCATCACTACCCAGGAGGACCGCGAAAACAAGAAGATGGCCTCTGAACATGTGCCGTTGAAGGCCCACGTGCGCAAGAGCGTGACTAAGGAATTGTCAGCCATCGCCGTGATGCTTGGCACAGCCACCACCGGTCCCAACCGCGAGGGATTTCCCGACATCGTGGACCGGCGAATGGACCAGCTTTCCTACGACCTGTTTCACTCCCCCAACAGCACCGAGGCATTGAACTGGCGGTTGAAGGGGCAAGACGGTAAGCAAGCCCCACCCGGAAGTGTTAAGCGTCTTTTGTCGTCGCTGCGCACAATCATCAACCACGCCACAAAAGTGTGGAAGCTGTCTTTGGACAACCCATTGGCAACACTCAAGGACATCAAAATCAATGATAAGCGCGAGCGAACTATTGATGCCGAGGAATGGGAGTTGCTGTGCCAATGGATGGAGCGAAGCCGCACCGACCCCACCACCTACGCAGCAATTCGCTTCGCCCGCTTCTCTGCTGCACGCCGGGCGGAAGTGTGCAAGTTGGATTGGTCTGATATCGACCAGCGGAAAAAACTGGCGTTGCTGCGCGACACCAAATCGAACGCTGGGGAGAGCCGTCAGCGTTCCATTCCTCTCAATGGCGACACGATGGCCATTTTGGAAGCTCTTCGGGCCAATCGCACAGGCAAGGACCTAGTAGGCCCCGTGTTTCGCACCAGCAGAGGTAAGCGCCTGCGTCCCGACACCATCACCCAGGCTTGGTCTAGGGCACGCGAAGCGGTGGCCGACGAAACGGGGCGTGAGGAAATCCGCACCGCTCGCCTGCACGACCTGCGCCACACCCGTGTTACGGAATTGGGCACTTTGCTTTCAGCGGCAGAAGCAGCCATGGTGTCCGGCCACCGCGATATGGGCACCTTCATGCGGTACTTCAACCCAAAGCCCGAAGACATTGGGCGGCGCATTGACGCATTAGAAGCCCAAAAAGGTGACAACAAGGAGCTACAGGGGTTGATTGAAAAACTAGCTTTGCATTCGGTTGAAGATATCACAGCCGTTTTCATGTCGGCCATTCAACGAAAGACGCTCACAGAGTCCAACAAAGGACGATAACCCAAGCCCCAGGAATGGGGCTTTTTTCATTGCAAATAATTTGCACCACCCAACGGACAACTCAAGAATGTAACAACATTAAAATAATTATATATATCAACACAAAAGCTTGCCAAAAAACAAAACCCCCGTAATGTGAAATGAACATTTAATATTCAGGGGCGAAAGATGGCAAGAAATGGATTTAATTTAGTTGAACTCACGCTGTGCCTCGCTCTATTTGTTGGCCTGGGCGCATTGACATACAAGGTCTTTAAGCCTTCCGCATCAATGGCGGCAATTCGCTCGGAGCAACAAAGAGCTGGTGAGATTGTTCAAGCGCTGACAGACCTATACGTACTTCAACCATCGTACAACGGTTTAACAACAGACACACTCAAAAGTACATTCAACTCAAGGTTCATTGTCCACAACAACGCATTGAGCACACCCGCATCAATTGCAGGAATGGCAACAGTTCAACCCGGCTCTTCGTTCGGAGCAAATGACTCAATAGACCTTCTGTATTTATCGGTACCAACGGGATCATGCATCAAACTTGCAACAGCCCTATCCAAATCAGCGGATTTCATTGCCGTGAACAATGTGCAGGTGCAAAAGCCGTACACACCTTTAAATGAGGGATTGTTGGCAACGCATTGTGCAACACGCGAGCGCAATGAAGTTTTGTTCCGTTACGCGAATAAAAATGTTTCGACCCAAGCAACAGACATGCTTGCTTGTGAGTGTTCGCCCACGATTGAAACACAAACACTAGCGTGTCCGGACAACGCTGCTGGCTCTATTACCCAACGGCGCAACGGCACGTGCCCTGCAACATCGTGCCCAACCCGACAATGGACATCGTGGGTGACCACCAGCAACACGTGCGCGGCCAATGGGGCACCTATACCTGTCATTGATCCGCAAGTCCCACAATCCATCTGCACACCAATCACTGAGCAACGGGTGTCAAACTGTCCAAGCGATCAAATTGGATTTGTCGTTGAAGGGCGAACCCGTGCGTGTCCAACCCAACAATGGGGAGCGTGGACGCCCGTAACTCGGAATTGCATCGATCCTGCCCCACCCCAAACAGCGTGCGAATTTGATCCCGTGACGGATAAAGGCACGGAAACGACCACCTGTCCTGCCGGTCAAGGCGGAAACATCATTCGCGAGCGCTACCGTAGCTGCAAAGCGGATGGAACAAAAGAATGGGGGGATTGGCAGACAATGACCAACACATGCAGCGCGTCGTGCACAACCACGGGCACGTGCTGTGCGCCTGGACGCATGCAACGCGCCACTGCTGTGCCCTGCCCTATTCACAGCTATGGAGAGCGCAATGGGGTTGAACAGCAATTTTCCCGGTGCACAAACGCAACATCCGCTCCTGTGTGGACTGGCGTGTGGGAATTGAATGCGTCAACCGTTGTCGGTCAATGCAATGCATGCCCCGCTGACACGTCCGCGACACTGACCCGCACAGAACCGCGCTCCGGTGTATGCCCAGCTGGAACGTTTGGTAATCAAAGTTGGGAAGCGGTGTTCAATCAAACAATGACAGTCGCTTATGCATGCAACGCCACATCCGGCCAGACATCACCAGGTCGAAAAGAGACGTATGGAGCATGGGTCGAGTCAGGCACCAGAAATCACAACAGCAATTGCGCAACATGCCCATCGCCTTACAGCGAAACCGATGAGCAATGGCAACGGGTTGATATGGGATGCCCCAACGGCTACACGGGGCAGAACTCGTATGAGAAACAACAGTATCGCCAACGGACAATAAGCTTCAATTGCCCAATCGGTCAGACAACTGCGCCATCACCCAGCGTTGGGGCATGGGGTGGATGGTACGACACAGGAGCACAACGAAATCACGTGAACTCGTGTGCTGCAAGTTGCACGGTCGATAACCGTTCGTATCGAATTGCGTGGCAGAATTCCTCTGCGTTGAACGGGCTGAAAGACTGCAACGCGTCGAACATTGGTCAGCGCTCTTGGTCCAACTACACAAGTTGCAGTGGGATGGGGCCATGTGGGGGAACATTCCGCGCAGCGATTTGCACAGCAAGCGGGTGGCAAATTGTGGCCGGTGCTGGATCGTCACCCTACGTCGGATGGGCCAGTGGTCGTCCAGCGGAATGGGACGCGGTTTATATGCAGGGGTACAACGATGCACCCGCAATTGGTGCGCAACAGGGCTCAGCCGGTCAATCGAATTGGATCACCTATCAATGCTTATAACCCTAACCTTTTTGGGGCCGTCTTGATGCATCAAGCGGCCCTTGTCGGTGACCATGTAGCCAGGGCCTGCTTTGAAGTCTTCCTCGGAAAAAACATCCGTATGTCCGCGTGCTTCTTTCGCGCCCAGGCGATAGAAGGGACCAGATAGAAGCAAAGCCTTATCAGCGGCATTGATTTTGTAGGTCGAACCTGTAGGGTGCGAATGGATCCCCTGACCTGTCGCGGTCATGCCATCAGGGCAAACACTGGTGATTGGGCACATCACGTGCGAACCGACCGTTGTGACGATTGCACCCCAATCCCCCAAGGGGGACTTGCAAATCTGAGCGCACACCTCGTGCTGGGTGTTCTTTGTGTACTGCGAAATTGGATCGGAAATCGAAGCTGCAAACTGATCCATAGACATTGCAGAGCTTGCGGTCAATTCCCCAAGAACGCGGCCCTCAAGATGACTGCCACCGATATTTATTGAAGCACTCACTGACTCAAATACTAGGCGCGTCCAGCCCCCAGCCGTGTAAACAACGAGTTCCGCATCAGAATATTTCAGTGCACAGTCAACCAATCGAATGCGATAAGAGTTTGCCGCTTTAGAAATATAACCGCAGCTCGATGTCCGCTCAGCCAAGGAAACCCGCTCAACAAATTTATGAAGCGACTCACCATCATTACTGACCAATGCCCCGTCGCCAGAAGCACTGGCCGATGACACAACTAAAGACAATCCGAAAGCAAGCAAAACAAACTTATTCATATACAACCCCATTAACATTGATTGAATTCAAGTTATGAGGTATTTGAATATTGTCAATTAGCTTGACTTGCGCATATCGACTGATACTTTAATTGTGCCGTGAGCGTCAAACCTCCTTACACCTCTTCGGCAAGCCCCCCATAAGGGGGCTTTTTTTTGGAAGTAATTGTAATTGCAATTAAGCTATTGACAAAAATGCAATGTCTGATTTCCTGAATTGGTGAACTTATTCACCAACTAAAAGGAGGTCAAATGAACCGCAACAAATATTCAGCAATGCATTTAGCCCTATCCATTGGCATGGCTTTAAGCGGACATGCTGCAGCTCAATCAACGCCCATGCAAAACTATGGTGACGCAAGCCGTCAACAGTATTGGAATGGCACAGGCAACTCTGCAACCCATGCTGACCCTGCCTGGGAGCGCAATCTAACCAATCTGTACTTCAACGGAGTAGGAAACAGATTGAACATCACCAACCCATTGACCCATAACGTCAGCGATGTTGTATTCAACGGAAGGAACAACCAAAGCGACACAGGTTTCGTCACCGTCACCGGATATGACAACATCGTTCGTTCGGATTGGGTCTATGCAAATGATCCAGCAATATCACCTAGCACCGGCCAGATCTATTTGAACGGCGGCAGCAATGAGTTGAATGGACGAAACCTCAACATTTATGGCAGCTTCAATCGCGCAAACGGTGAATTCACCAGTTCGCTAGGCGACAACAACGAACTCGGATCCAATGTGCGGAACCTCGGAAGCGGCAATGCCGTTGCGGACGGTGGTACAAGCATTGGGTTTGGAAACCGCGTGACTTACGCAAGCAATGCTGGAAGTGCAGGCGGCATTGCCCTGGGCAACTACACCGTTGTTGAAGCGGCGTGCGTATCTATTGGATATGCCTCATCGTGCAATGAAGACCGCACTGTCTCGTTCGGGCAGACAGGGACCAACTTGCTGTCACGTTTGACTGGCGTAGCCGCTGGGCAAGCTATGGACGACGCTGTGAACCTCGGGCAGTTGTCTTCCGTGACCCAATCATTAGGCGGAACAGCAGGCTTCACCAACGGCGTCTACAACGGATGGAGGGTCAACCTAGGGGGCTCGAGCTATACGAACGTACACGACGCTCTCGTGTCGCTCGACGGACGCCTCACCACCGTTGAGAACAACCCAGGTGGTGGAACTCCGACACCCGGTCCGGTTGGTCCTCCCGGCACTCCTGGGCGCGATGGTGTGGACGGTGAAACAGGTGCGCCCGGACAAAATGGAACGGATGGCCGCAGCGCATACGAGGTGGCTGTTGGTGAGGGCTTTACCGGCACCCAACAGGAATGGCTTGAGTCGTTGAACGGACGCGATGGTGCCAAAGGCGACCGTGGCGAAACAGGTTTGGCGGGCAAGGATGGCATTGACGGAGCCACCGATCCCCTGGCGGTGAAGTACGACGACGAAAGCAAATCCCAAGTGACGTTGAACAGTGCGTCGTCCCAACCGGTCCGCGTGAGCGGTGTTGCCAACGGTCAAATTGCGCAAGGCTCCATCGATGCTGTCAACGGGGGCCAGTTGTGGGACATGGAAAGCCGCTGGAACGACCGCTGGGAAGACACCAACCGCCGCATCTCCAATCAAGACAAGCGCATCAATGGCTTGGGCGCGCAAGCGATGGCCATGGGGCAACTGTCAATGGCAAGCCAGTATTTGCCGGTCGGAAAAGTTGCCGTGCATGCCGCTTTTGGCGCGTACGGACCTGAAACCGCTGTGGCGTTCGGTGGAAGCGCCCAGGTCAGCCCACGTATTCGTGTCACGACTGGCTTGACGTTTGGTTCGGGCGGCGCAAAACCCGGTGGTGGTGTTGGCTTCTCGTACGTATTGGATTGATTTTTACGCGTGCGGGGAAGCCCGCATACAACTCGGCAAACATTCATAGGGGCGCCGAAAGGTGCCCCTCTTTTTTACAGGAGAACTTTACGATGAAAGCATTATTGATTGCAGCAATCGCATGGATTGGTTTAACAGCCCAACCCGCTCATGCGGCATATGTTTTGGCGTCGGATATCAACGGAATTGTGGTGGACGCCAATGGCAAACCCATGGCGGGTGAAGTGGTCCGGATCCACCACCACGAAACCAACCGGGTGATTGAACGTCGCACCAACAGTAAGGGGCGCTACCACTTTTCCAATGTGCGTTCGGATGGTCATTACACCGTCTCGCACAATGGAACGTCGTACACAGGCCGCGTCCGCCTGGGGCAAACCCACCGACAGAATTTTATCGGTGAGCCTATTCGTTATGACTCACCTGCCCATCTCTTCTCGTGGATCTGGTCTGGTCCTCAACAAAAAATCTCTGACATTAAAGCGGCAAACGCCGCACAGGAGGACTAATGGCCGCTCAGTATTTCCACGTCCCTTATGCCAATAAAGACACGGCGCGTGATTTGGGCGCACGCTTTGACGGCGAGACCAAGCAATGGTACGCCGATACACAAGACTCCATCGAACAAATGCAACAGCATTTCGATGCCATCAACGACCCCAACCCAATTGTAGAACTGGTCGGCGAGGACCGCACGTTTGGCGGGAACCATTTGCACATCACAATGGTGCCAATGAGTTGCTGGATGCGATCCGTGAAGCAAGCGGTGGATCCGTCCGACTGGAAACGTCTGTCCATGGGTCTGCGTCAGCGCTGCAACCACACATGCGAATTGTGTGGTGCTGTGGAAGACGCCAAACGCAATGAGTATTTGGATGTCCTGGCTCGCTGGGAGTATTGCGACGACAGCAAAACGCAAACGCTCAAGCGCTTGGTGAGTGCGTGCCAAAATTGTGTGAAGGCGACGAATTACGGCTACTCAAAACTCATCGGTGAAGAAGAGCTTGTGCGAATCCACTTCAAAAGCGCAAATAAATGTAACGATGATTTCTTGGATGAACACATCCGTGATGCATTCGGGCTGTGGACGCAACGGTCCGCCAACAATCAAAAATGGAGCATGGATGTATCGCTGTTGACCAACAACGGCATCCACTTAACTCGTAAAGGGGGAGTTTGAGTGGCGGTAAAGCGGCAGGATTGGGCCGCTCTGAAAAATACCACACCCGCCCCCGACATCTGTACACACTGCTGTTTGAGAACGGATGTTGCTATGTGGGGCAGACCACAGACTTGAAGCGGCGTGAGAGCCAACACCGCAACCCCACTGGTGGATGGGGAAATCAACCCTTCACCTTCGTTCATTTGGCAACCATGGAAGGAACAAAAGAGCAAGCCGAAGATCATGAGTACGCGTGGCGGTACACGGCTCAACACGCCGGTTGGCGCATCTACGGCAAGCCGCCCAATATACGCGTGAACACCGTTTTGCGTATGAATTCCAGACGGCAGGCGATTGCACGCCAATGCACATGGCCGTCACCCAAACGCAACGCATGGGGATGGATGAAATGGATTTTTGGTCTGTCCGCAGCCGCTGCAATCATCGCACTGGCACTGTAAAGGAAAAGCCACCCAATGGGTCGCTTTCTTTATACACACTAGATCCTTTGGGTGTTGGTGTTCGCGCGTTGTTTGGTTACGGCATCGTGGGTGGTCTTGATGGCGTCCACATGCTTTTGAACCCAGTTGAACATCTCTTTGTCTTCGATGGACACGCGAGCTTTCTTTGTGCGTGTGTGGGCCGATTTCATGTCGATCTTTATGGGAGAAATGTTGGGTTTGACTTTGAGGCTGTCGAACAATTTGGTGATGTCCTGGCCTTCCGTTCCACGGATGCCTGCGTGCAATGTGTTCTCTTTGCGGTGATCCAAAGCGGCGCGTTGACGGATTGTTTCCACGTTGTCTGCCGTGGCGTACAGCGTGAACTTGCCTTTGGTGACGCGTGAGATGGCAACCATCAGGCTGCTGCTGTCGGTCATACCCGCGTTGCCCAGCAAGAAGACATCTGTTTTTCCTTGACCCTGTGCGCCATGAACGGTGCGCGCGTAGTTGTGCTGGATGGCGTTCCATTCCTCAGTGTTAAAGGTGAGTTTTCGCACGCCACCCTTTTCTTCAATGTCCACCGATACGTTGTATCCGCCGCGTTTGTGGTTGGGAACCACCGCTGTGATTTTTGCCTCGGTTCCGTTGACCACTTTCATCACACTGTCCGCCGTTGTAAAGCGAATGCGATCCCCAACTGAAATGGCGATGTTTTCAAAATACCTTTTGCCCATCGCGCGAATGACAACCTCGTCGGTCGAAACCTCACCCTTGTCCTGGAAGCCTTTGCGGATGGCTTGATTGAGTGTTTTAAGATCGGCGTTGGAGTGGGCCAACACCAAACGCTCATCCACCGTCGCATTGGACGCAAAATAGTCGCTCACCAACGCCTTGAGCGCTTGCTTTTGGGTGTTGTATTCATCGATACATCCCGCCGCAATCAGTGCGTTCCAAATTTCTTTGGATTGTTCCAACACCTCGTTGCGCGATTTTGGCGAACGGGACTTCTTGGGCAGTCCGTTTTCATCGTATTGGTAAAACATCTTGATGATATCGCGCATAACGACATCCTTTTGGCGGCGGATTTCGGTGATGGTGCTTTCGCCCAACACGTCACTCATCAACGCCATGCCCTGCCCCGCGCCCACCGGCTTCAACTGTTCTTCGTCGCCTTGCAAGATCAATTTCGCGCCCGCCTTCTTGCAGTGCGCCGACAGCGCCCGAATTTGCGGGACATCGATCATTCCAGATTCATCCAACACCACCACATCGTTTTCGGTGAGCGTTAGACGGTTGCGTGAGAGATCCACCAGCATTTTGGTGACCGAACGGCATTCCATGCGGCTTTCTTCCTCCAGCTTTTTTGCGGCTTGATTGGAGATGGCGCAGCCCAACATCTGCTTGCCCTGCGCACGGAACACCGCAGAGTAAAAATCGGAAACCGTTGTCTTACCGGTTCCCGCAAAACCAGAAGCGATGCAAACACCTGCGGTCTGGCACACAATGTGATCAACCGCAACACGCTGCTCCTGTGACAGTTTAAAGCCCTTCAATTTCTCCATTTCAGCGATGATGGTGTTGGCAACCTTTTGGTCAATCTTCCACCACTCTTCTTTCTGGCGTGCATTGGACATGGTGACCAGATCGATTTCGCAGTCCACCATCCAACGGGCGGCGTAGCGTGCTTCGGTGTGCTTGCGCGCCAGTGTTTTCCCCTTGTCGTCTTCGTGCAGTTCTTCGGGGTTGATTTCCATCAGATCGTCCATATTGGTGATGGCCTTTTCAGCCAGGTCAAACAGCTCGGCTGCGGTGACAAAGCCTAAGTTCTCCATTCCAAGTTGCTTCAACAATGTGGGGTAGCTAAAAGCAGCGTCGTGTTCGTGCAGCAACTCCAACAATTCCTCACGGCTGCGCGGTTCACACCGCACATCGGATTGACTCTTCAATTCCTCAATGGATGGAATGTGGCGGCGCTGGCTCACGTTGTTGATCAATTTGGAAAAGTGGTCCATCAACTCCGGATACGATGGCTCATCTTTGTGCTTGCGGGTCTTCGCCCACGCCTCGGCATCGGACGTGCCCTTGGCGCGCTCGTTCATGATGTCCATATGCCGGGTGGAGAATTCGTCAATCAAATCCCGGTCGTGCAACCCCGCGATTTCCCAATTGCGCTCCCCAGTTCTTTCACCGCGCGCATCCAATGTCTCTTCTTGGTGAATTTTGAAGCCCGCTTTGGACAACTGCGTTGCCAAGGTGTTTTGATAAACCATGTCGGCGGCGTGGCAGAAACGGAAGATTTCCGACGCGTCAAAGGTGCTGTATTCCCCGTCCTTGCCTTTGCACACGTTGTAGACCAAAACGTGCGTGTGCAAGTGCGGCTCCAATTCGCGGCTACCAAATTGCATGTGCATGGAGTACGCCAATCCATCGACATCGATGACATCTTTACCACCCTTGCCGCGACGGCATTGAGTGAATTTTTCAAACATAAATTTCATCGATGTTTCCACCGCCAACTTTTGCGCGTCCATGACAATGCGTTTGGTGTCGTCGTCGCCCAAAGTCATCAACAGTGAGACGGATTTGGGGGGCGAATGGGTTAAGTCGTAGCCTGCGCGCCGCCCACCAACGTCCACGGTCATAACCGTTCCATCATCGTTGAGACGTGGCTTATTTGTCTTGGGATCAATTTTCACTTCCGCTGTTGGTCGCGCGCCCGCGTTTTGGCACAGCGCTGTTCCTGCTGGTGAGAAGCCGTCGAACAACGCCATCATGTCGTCTTTGTTGACGGGCTTGCCAATCAACCCCAGTTCTGCGGCAAGGTTCCCACCCCATTGTGAGGTTGAATAGAGTTCACCGACATTCGGTGTGCCGTCCAAATAATAGTCCGTGACCTGCCCCGACTCTTGAATGTGGGATGGAGCCTTCAATTCAATGTCGGGAACCGACAGTAAATAGTCAATGACATCATCGCCCTTGGGCCGTTGCGATTTATGTTTCAGTGGTTTCTTTTGGATCATGCGCTGCCCCCATCAATTTGATACAAACATCCAAACAAACAAATGGTATTTGTCAAGACAACACGAGCGTTCACAAGCACATGCGTGGGGGTTTATCACCCCGTCCCACCTCGTATTGGATGCGCGCGGATCCCAGCAAGCGTTGCTTATACGCCAGGGCGTCGTTTTCGTTGATGGTGTGGGTGGTTGAGGGCGCGGATTGCGCACCGTGATCTTCCAACCATTGGGACGCTTGCTCACGGCCAAATTGGCGGGCTGTATCCAACGGTGTTTGCTTGAGCATGTCCAAGTCGTTGACGCTGTGCGACGCCAGCAATTCCAGGCACGCAACGCTGCCGCTGCGTGCGGCCAGATGCATTGCGGTTCGCTTGAGTGGATCCAACTGGCAGGGGTCGGCCCCCGTGTCCATTATCTTTTTCAGTGTCTCCGGTGATCCGCTGAGCGCGGCCAGATGCAAAGGAGGGGTGGTTGAAGGGTGGACGTTGCGGCAGTCGGCTCCGGCGCACACAAGCTCGTCAACGATATCCGCGTGCCCCTGCATACAGGCGTGCTGCAAGATCGAAAACTTGCTGTGGTCGGTGGTGTTCACATCGCCACCCAAGGCAATGTAGGCGCGGATTTGTTCGATATCCCCCAGCGCTGCAGCTTGGTGTGCGGTTAAGCGGTGCTGCTCACGGTTGTTAACCATGGGCTTGCGCAAATCAAACGCCCGTACACCATGTATATCTTCCGCGTCAACATTGGCCCCGTTGTCCAATAAAATGGCTGTGGCTTCGGTTCGCTCTCCCAGGACGGCGTAATGCAAGGGGGTGATCCCGCTTTCATCGTGGGCGTTTGCACCGTACTGGGCAACGCACAATTTCAGTTCATTGACGTTGTTGTCAATGATGGCGCTTTTGTACCTCTGATTGAAATATGACATTGGGATCCCCTGAAAGTGATGTATCCATTCACTCAAACAAAGAATGACCCAATGTCAAGCTCAACGCCCGTCAATTGACGGGCGTTCGTTACATGCGCCTGCGCATCCGTGGTTGTTCGTCTGTGAGTTCTGCGGTGTTGGTGAGTTGAGCCAAGAGTGTTTGTTTTTGAACAAAACTGTCAATAGCGTCCGCGATATCGCCACGACCATCTGCTCTGTGATGAATTGCAGGTGTTGCACCTTGATGAATATCAATGAGCGCCCTGTTGCTGTCCGCGCCCGCATTGAGCAGTTCTAACGCAATTTCCGGCGAATTTGCTGTATGCAATGGAGTAATGCCTTTGGGGTGGAAATGCATTAACTCTTCGTTTTCCCTGCGCATCATTTGGGCACCCATGGCATCGGAATTGACATCCGCCCCATGCTGGATCAGCAATCGGACTTGTTCGGCGGATCCTGCGCAATGGAGTGGAGTAAGCCCCTCAGCCACAGGGGTCATGAAATACTGATTTTTAGGATCGTCAATGAGGACATTCAATCTTCGATGAACATCCGCCCCCAAATTAAGCATTTTCTCGCTCAAAGTGGTGTCTGCCAGGGATGCGGCCAAATGGAATTCCTGAGAAAGCGAATGCATATTTGCGCCCTGCTCCAAAAGCTCAATGGCGACACTGTTGTATTGAGTGTCAATGGCACACCACAGCGCCGACTTATGTTCGTGCGAGTCGGTTAAAAAGTAGTCGCTGGGGCCAACACGATCAATCAACGCCGCAAACACATCGACGTGCCCATTGTCCAAAGCAATTTTCCACGCGGGTTCAACGTCCTCCAAGATACGTTCACGATACAGCGGGCGCTCTGGAACACCATGTTCAACGCTTCCGTAGTAATACCCCTCTCCGCGATATTCATTGATCGCGCCTTGAGATGGATACCCTTCATCAATGAGTGTGTTGACCGTTTCAAGATCACCAAGTGCAGCAGCTTGGCACAACTCCCTGTCCATAGCGATATCATATGGCGTGCGCCCTTCGGCGTTCTTCAAAAATGGATTGCAACCAAAATCGTTGATCAATAATTCCGACAATTCATGATCGCCCAAACGTGCCGCTGTGTGCAACGGTGAGTCGTTGAGGTCGCCACTGCCGTCAACGCTGCACCCACGGCTGTAAAACAATCGCATCACCGGTATATTGTGCGACAGCGCGGCGTTTTTAAATTCTGCATTAAAGTCCACGCCGGACCCACCGTATGAGTTGATCGTTAATGTGTCACCACCAACGTTCCCATATTGCAAGTACAACTCAGCAAGCTCGCGACTGGCCGTATCAAACTGTGATCCACCCCAATACTCAATAAAAGGATACCCCACCCTCGCCAGCACATCTTCTACAACATCAAGATTTTGCAAGCGCTCATCTAATGTCAGCCCCCCCAAAAGGAAATTTGCGTAATCAGAAGATGATATCTCATACTCATCCAAATTGACACTGGATGAGCGCTTGCTCTTTTTGAACTTCTCATATCTCTCACGTGCATCCATAACCCCCCCCCTTTACATGGTATTGCTTCATCCAAACAGATGAATCATTAAAGTCAACACTAACGGAACAAATCGTATATTTCCTCTTGAGTCATAATGGAATGGGTTCTCCCTCCACTGGGCGCTTCCTCGCGGGGTTCCAAAGGAGCATCGACTTTCTTGACCGCAGCGGCTTCCGTCATCCATTTGGCTGGAACCTGCCCAGGACGTTTGACCTCCAATGGGAACCCAGGAAAGGCCAACAGCATTGGGTCGTAGCCCGCCACGGCAACAATGGCTCGGACTTCAAAGCCTTTCTTCAAACTGCGCGGGCCCAACTCGTTGGTCAGTTGATGCTCAAACACCACCTGTCGGCCATCTTGATGCACGTTCGCCTGCGGATCGTGCGCCAGCGATGCCGTCACGTTGGTTCCAAACATCTCGGCCACGTGCTTGCGTGTTTCAGACATCTGCAGCTGACAAATCACGTGCGTGCCAACAATGGTGGGCAGGATCTTGGCGTCCTCCTGTGAATAGACCTTTGCCAACTGCCCAAGCTCTTGAATGGCGGCAATAAACGTCACACCCTTGGAACGCCCTTTGTCGATCAGCGGCATGATGTTCAAACGTCCAGCGGATGTCAGCTCATCGAGCACAATGTAAATTCCCCGGTCTTTGTTCTCGGTCATTTTTGGCGAAATCACCTCACCCACCAAAGTGTTGATCAACGATGAAATGTACGCACTGGTGAGCAATTCCATCCCGCCACCTTGAACAATGACCGCTTTACGCCCACGGTAACTGTCGGACGCCCACTCTGTTATTGAGAACCGCCGCTTTGTGACAACCGGCCACGCCTGCGCCAAATACTCCACCGCTTGCATATTGGACATCACCGTTGACATAACGTTGGATGTCGTCTGTGACTCAGCGTTTTCGATCAGCGAAAAAGCTTTGGCGTAGTGCGCCAAAATGTCGGGTTGCATCTGCGCGGCGGTCTTATTCAGTTGCTCGTTGAGATCTGTGAAATTCCACTGCCTGGGCTTGTTGGCAATCAAAGTGCGCACGGAGCCTACGAAAATCATGCGCGCGGCGTTGGTGAAAAATGGATTGGTTTCACCGGGGTTGTCTGCAATCATGCTGCGGGCAAATTCTTCCACCTGCATGCTTGTGTGGATGTCGCAGGCAACATCCCACACATACCCCCGCTTGTCATACGGACTGAGAATGATGGGACGGGGAACCACCGTGTTGACCACCGCCTTTTTGAAGCGCTTTGCCCAGCGGGTTTGTGGTTCGCTGTCGGATGCGCCAAAGTCTGCGAAACTTGTGAAGTCGCCTTTTACGTCGTACAAAAAGAGTTTCTTGCGCATCCGCATGATTTGTTGCAGCAAACGCTTCAAGAATTCGGTCTTTCCTGAGCCAACGGATCCATATATAAGGATGTGGCGGTTTAAAGTCGTCTGCGCCAAACGCAACAGTGGATGCAGTGCGAGTGTATTTGTGGCATTGCCAACCTCCTTCTTTGTGATCTGCCGCGCCAGTTTTTCGGCGTCTGCGCCTTGGCGAAGTTGAGGGCCATCGAGAACGTACATATTGCGGCGCGGCACCAAACCGATGCGCAAGGCAATACCACCACACAGCATAGCCACCGCAAAACTCACATAGGTTGCAATTTTCGCATTGGTCAGCGCAAGAATTTCAGTGCTGGTGTTGTCGGGCGAAAAAATTCCCAAAGTCAAATAGTGGAGCGTACTGCTTGCGCCCACGATGAGATGCAGCATGTAGGGAACCTGCGTGGGATCACCCATTAAACGCACAAGCCAAATCAAAGCGGCGTAGGTGAAAACAAACACCCCCAAAGCAAAAGCGAGGGCGGTATCCCAACGGCGAACCAAAGTGTGGGGGGCAACATGTTTCCCCACCGGCCCAAACGCATCGTAAATCTTGCTCATATAAAACCCCCTTTTTCACTCAACTTAAAGGGGGTTTGCAATGTGTCAAGTCCAACTGTACGCGTAATACCCGCTCATCACGGACCACGGCAATGGTTCTGGCGTGTGTAGAGGCGTTGGGCACATCATTGCGGCGAAAAAGGCCTGCTGTTCGCACGGACTGTCGAATGTGCATATGGTTCCATTGGGACTGGGTTGAACGAACGACGCCAACAGGATGTCGGGCGGTAATTGCATTGGGTCTGCCACCATCACGGGTGGCTTTTGACCGCTACGTTTTGCGCGAATGGCAACACGGCATTCGCTTTGCATTTCGACATGGGGATAGTCTTTGATGGTTGTCCACGCACCACCCCACTCAAGCCCCACGGCCTGCACCATTTCGCCAAACAGAAGGTAGCCGTCGCGCACGTGTTGGTTGTCCATGTCCCAGGTGGGTTTACCATCCACATACATCACACTGTCGATGGCGTATCCGTGGTTGTGGCAACTCATGCCAGCGCCCACGGTTGTTACCCCACTGCCACTGGCAAGCAACGACGCTTGACGTGCTTCACTGCGCAACCCTTCCATGGGGCGGATGTCAAATCCGCGTTGGGCCATCGCGCTGTACACCGCTTCCAACTTGGTGCGCATATCGGGGTGAACACCTTTCCAAATCCGCTCGTGCTTTTTCTTCTTGAAGAAATTCCACCACTGCGTTTCGTTGGCGTTCTTGATCGGATTTTCACTAATCATGGGCCTTTCGTTGTATGCGCTTGTAGTGTGCGCGACACACGGAATTGCAAATATGAGCGCAAGATAAAATAGAATAATTTTTGTTTTCATGAATTCCCCTTTTCTAGCAATCTGTATTTATTACAAAAGAGAAATCAATATTGTCAACCACCCAATAATAAGGCCGGGAATTCCCGGCCTTTTGTGTTACTGGGTGTAAGTTTGACTTCGCCGCTGGGTTTGCACCTGCGTTTGTTCTTCGCTTTCGACATCCACGTGCCCGCTTTGCGTGCGCTGATGTTTGAACAGAAGGTCGTCAATTTCCTTCTCCTTGGGCCAGCGATTGTTTTCCAACACGAACTTGTGCTGCAAGTCAGCCAACAACTTTTCCTCTTCAGTTGGTTTTGCCAAAGTTTCTGCCGCCCACGCCATCCCACCTTGACGCTCTCCTTGTTCGGACTGCCCGCTGTCACCGTCGGAAGTCTCGCGGCGTTTCTGGATGCGCTCGGCTAAGGAAAAGGAGTCACGGCCTTGGAAAAGATTGTATGCATCCGCTGACGCCTGGGCGTGCATCAATTGCTCCGATGGCAGTTCACCCAATTTCTGACGTTCGCCCGTGGCCTCCAACAACTCTTCAAATTTTTGATTGCGGCGCTTGGTCAATTCCGCCAAAACTTCGGGGGAGGATTTCTCTTCCCACTCGTGCATCTGCTGCTTGCTGTCTTCAATTTGTTGTTCGTACACACTGAACTTCTTCTGCCACTCGTCTTTACCAAACGCTAAGGGTTTAGGGTTGTTCTCCAAAAACACGGTGCGCGCGTGCAAAATGCTTTGGTAGTGCTCTTCCAACTTCAACACATGGGTTGGATCTTGGCGGCGTTCAATTTCATGGTCGTACTGTCCAATGCGGCGCTCAAGTCCATCAACGGTGGCGTCGTGGTCCACCCAGGCTTGCGCTTGGGGGTCTCCGCCTTCCGCTGCCTGCTGCTTTTCCGCGCGGAATGTGTCGTCCGGTGCTTGGAAGATATCTTCCAACTTGGTGCTGAACATTGCGTCGTTGTAGGCTTTCTGGTCTTCAATGTGTTTGTTCATACTATTGCTCTCCTATTTTGAGTTGTTGTTTTATGCCAATTCGTTCTGGAAGTTCTCGGGTTCCAAGCGTTCCGCTTTGAACCGTTCCATGTACTTGTCCACTTTGCCGGGTGTGACAGGAATGGTTTTAGCAAAATCAACCCGCCGCACGTTTCCTCGGTTGAGGTACACCAACGCACGTGTACCACCACTTGTGTTGAGTTCGCGTTCCAATTCCACCGCTGACACAATCTCGCCGTCTTTCGCGGATCCTGCCCCACCCACAATAATGGCTGACCGCGCTTTGGATCCTGCTGCTTCGCCAACATTGGTTCCTTGCAACGCCTGCATCTTTTGATCCCAACGGTGGCCGTAATCGCTGACCAGCATGTCTTGAGATACAACTTTCCCCATGCCGAAGCGTTTCAATTTCCGCAAGAACGCACGCTGCGGGTGATCGTCCACATTAAGCGTTGAGCGTTTGAAGGCATTGGTGCTGGCCTTGTAATCAAAACCACGGCCCGTGGGTTCGTATTGAACAATCGACCCATGCCCCACCTTACCCGCAACCCACTCATAGCTTGCTTTGGAGGCCATGGAACAGGTGACGGATTGGAAACAATCCAGGAACGCATCAAGATCTTCGCGGGTTTCAAAGCACTGCATTAAACCTTCCACGTTCTGGGTTAAATACACAGCACCCATACCAAGCGAACGGGCAATGCTGAGCAAGCCCTTTTCTTGCTTGCTGACCAACAAATGGCATTCGTCCATCAACTGGATGAACACCGTGTCATCGGGCATTTCTTTGCGCCAATCGGGGGCTTCAACACGGCGTTTGAGTTTGGCGTACACCCGCTGCTTCAACAGGATTTGCACGGCGGTGCCAGCCTCTTTGTGCAGAGCTTCTGGAAGATCGATCCCAATGCGATCCCCACGCATGACGCCCGTGATATCCACACCGCTTGTCAATGCCGTCCAAGGGGTTCCGTTTTCGTCAACCAAATGTTCGGATTGGTACAAGGGGTTGATGCGTTGATCAACGTTCAAAAGAAACGATTGACGTTGTTCGTGAGGGTACTTGGCCCAGGTTTCGGCAATGTAACCCACAGCTTTTTGCAAAGCAGAACCTTCAACTTGAATTTTGGGGTGGATGGCAATGGGGCTGCGGCTCTCGCCTTGCACATTCACGCCCAAGAAGTTGAACCAACGTTTGATCTCAGGACCAATCTCCCCCTCTTCACCGCCTTTGGGAACCACAATGTCGTTCAACATCTTTTTGGTCTTCACGAAATGGTCGTAGCTCCAATGCCATTCGCGCGGACGGCTCACTTCTTTAGCATAGAATTCACGGCGGTCGCGTGTCTCTTGCAACGCGCGAACAGCTTTGTGGTGCTGATCAGATTTCTTGGTGTCGGGATTGAAGTTCAACTGCTTCACAATGAATTCCAAATTGGGAAGCATTGCGTCGATCTTGGTTAACTCCGAAACAGCTTTTTTGTAGACCGTTTTTTCATGCTCACACAACGCCTCAAAAATCAGACAGGTGTTCACCACAAAAAAATCTGCCCCTTGGCTCCACATCTTGTCTTTAGCGGACGAACTGGCAACCATTGAGTTGATGGCGTCGGCCAAATCCATTGCCTTCAATCCCTCAATCAAGCCCACCGCCATACCAGGCTTGATGTTCCAATCCAACGCGTTTCGGACTTCACCGGGCAACGTTCCCTTTCCGCACAAGACGAACAAACCAACGCGGTATCCGTTCATGGCCGCCAGAGCTATTTGCAAGGCGATCAAACGCGCAAAGTTGGTTGTTTTACCAATACCAGTTCGCCCCAAGTTCAACATGTGGGTACACATGTCGTTGATCGACATCACCATGAACTTGTTTTGGTCGGGACTAAAGTTGTAGCCCTTGCGCGCCAAATACCCTGTGGAAATAGCAATCACGATGTCCGGAGATTTGTCGTTCTCAACATTCATCCGTTGGAACTGACGGTCGTCCATATCACGTTGATACGAGTGATCCTGCATCACACCGCCAATCCGTTTGTTTTGCTGATCCAACACCCAGCCGCGCGCTTGGAAATTCTGTTCGGTGTAGCGCATTGCGTACGCTGATGCGAACAACAAGATCACCCATGGAGCCATAACGGGTGGAAGTGACAACACCAACCCCAAAGCCAAGCACAACTTGGCGTACGCCCACACCCAGGCTTTACCGCCTTGAACAGCCCCGCCAACTTTTGAGTCGTTCCCAGCATTCACCAATGAGCCAAGTAGCATCACAAAACCACTTCCCACAATAAACAGACCCAAGGCCATGGAGATGTTGCCCACCAAACCCCATTGGCCGGTGGCGAAGTTGGTCAGTGCTGAAATCGCATTGTTGGCTAACCCGGCTATCAGATCCGACGCCGAAAGCCCTTGGCTGGTTGACACCAACTGCGCCTGGTCAAGTGCGGCCACGGCTTTCCCTGTTTTCACAGTGGACACCACGTTCAACGACAGGAGAACCGGCAGGATGAAGCCAACAAATCCGCTCTTGACGGCCTCGGTGATTGACTCCCCTTGGTACAACGCAATGAGGTGCGGTATCACCAAGGCAGCGGGCAGACACGCGAGCAACGCCCACAGTCCCGGCAACGCCATCAACACAATGGTCAATGCCGCCAAGACAGGAACCATTCCGTAGACAATTGATGTTGCTGTTGAGTCGCCCCCCTGCGTGGTGTCGGTTGGGGTGACAAAGTTTTCCCAGGGCAAGCCGTCGCTTGTGACTTTGTACGTCGAATGTTCGTCATCCAGGTCTTCTGCGACCATCGGCGAGTACATGCGGAATGGCTCGCGATTGACGCCCTCGGGCACATACAGCGATCCGTCCTCACGCATCTTCGCGCCCATCTTTTGAACTTTCTCGTAGTCCTTCAGCTGAACGTTTGGCAGTTCACCATTGAGCACATGGCGGTCACCGCGACTGATCAAACGATGAAAACGCTTGTTGGCGTTGCTGATTGTTTTTTGCTCACTCGTTGGAATAGAGCCTTGGCCTTTTAATCGACCATACAGCTTTTCCATAAAATCTGGAATTGTAAAAATACTTAAACCCATATCACCCCCTTATACTTTAATGATGAACCAAAACACCAACCCCAAAAAACAAATAATGGAAAGTGATGTCATGAACACGCCGCGCGACACACGCGGAGCCTCTTCGTCGCGGATCTGAGCTAAAAGCAAACTGTTATCCCGCCAATTGCTTTCCGACTCAGAAATATCCGCTGTACTGCCTCGATCACCCACGTTGTAATAATATTCCCGCTCTAAGTGTGGGTTCATCTTGGGATACTTGTGCAACGGTGTGCGAATTAACTTCCGTCCGTAAAAATTGTAAATCTTGCTGCCCAGCGACAGGCCGAACTTTGTTTTGTATTGATCGTATATTTTGTTGAGCATTTTGACTCCTTATATATATGCCTTGTTTAATCAAACACAGAAGCTAACATTGTCAATAGCTTTAAAATTGTTTTGCCCATTCGTCCAAATCATCGCTGGCTTTGTCCTGCCAGTTCTGTGAGCGCGCATTGCGTGGCTCAACTTTGGGCGCAGGTTTTGTTTGGGCAGGTCGTGGACGTGGCGCGGGTTGTGCAACAGACGCAACCGGTTTGGGCGTTTCAATTTTCGGCTCGACCTTCGCTTCAACCTTTGGTGTTGCTTGAGGTTCAACACTCACAGGTTTTGGTTCAACAGCAATTGGTTGTTGTTCAACTTTCGGTTCTTCAACGACGGCTGGCTCTTGAACCTTTTGTTGCGCACGTTCGGCATCAACAACCGACTTTTCGCGGAACACAATCGACACGCCAGCCACTTCATCAAAGACGATGCTTTTGGGAACCGTGTTGCTTGCGTTTCCATAATTGACCGTTGCCCTGACAAATCCATTCCCGGCATCAATCAATATGCGCGGATTGGTCTGATTGGGTTCGTACTCACCGGATGGCTCAATGTTGTATTCCTCGCGGACATCACCCACAGGGTTGATAAACACCACCTCACCCTTTTTGGAAATCACAAGAGACTTCTCACCATCGACCCAGGTCTTTCCAAAGATCGCCGTCACGCGCTCATCCAAGATCGCACCGCGTTTGGTTTTGAACTCCACGATGGGCTTTTCTTCTTGAACCTCTTCGACCGCAACTGTTGTGGTGTCGTCGCTGGGCCAATACAGATAGCCTCCAACCACACCAGCAACGATCAACAATGCCGCGCCGACCAACACAATGGGTTTGCGTGAAGGGGGTTTCTTTTCACCGTCTTGCTGCAGCTCAGGTTGTTCAACCCGATCATCGCTAAAGAATGACTCATCCATTTCGGGCGCACGGGCAATTGCAATGGACACATTTGCTGGGGCTGAGTGTGTAAGGTCGTAACCCACCCTTTCATCTGCAACAGTTTCTGCTTGTGCGACAACAGGTTCTTCAACGCTGTGCGGCGCGCTGGCCTCATCGTGTTTTTTCTGTTGTTGTTTTTCTTTGACTTCGGAAGCTTTCTTGGCGGCTGCTGTCGCGCCACTTTTCAATCCACCCCACAAACCACTTCCGATTTTTTTTGCACCATCTTTGACCTTCTGCGCGGCCTCGACTGTCTTATCAACCGCCCGATCCAAATCCTTGCTGTTGCAGTCGTCAACAAGATCCTCGTCGTCAACCATCTGCATCTCTAATGCGCGCGGATCAATTTTTTTATTTTTATCGTCTGACATATTCACTCCTTATTGATTGCTCAACGTGCTGGGGATACTGGGCGTCATTGCGACGCCCAGTATCGTTTTGGATTACTGACGCGCCAATTCCGGCAACGGGGTGATGACGAACTTGCTGTCCCCTTGTCCGCAACTGACCTTCACCGCGTGTTGAACACCCGCGCCGTTGAATGCGCCACGCTTGCCCAACTCGGCCAACGGCAACTCACAGCCTTGGCGTCCGCTGAACTCAAAGGTCAGTTGGTTTTTGGAGCGCACGCTGATTGCGGCCACCTTGTCGAACACCGCCGATGTTTTCGCCGACATCGGGGACAAGTCGCTGGGGTTGTATGCAATCACCATTGCGCCCAACTCTTTGGTGGGTTTGCCGCGCTCATCCACACCGTCCCGCGCATCGACGGTTGCGGTCAAGCCTGCGGCTTGCGCCTGGGCTTGTGCCTCTTGGAACTCTTTGAGTTGTTTTGCTTTGCTCCACTTCTTGCCAAAGAAGTTTCCGCCCGCGCAACCCAATGCTCCACCGCCCACCGCTCCAACCGCTTGATCGTCTTTGAAGACCTTCGCGCCCACCACACCGCCCAACAATCCGCCGACAACACAGCCGATCTTTCCGGCCTTCTCTGTGCGCCGTTGGTCCTCTTGCTGGGTTTGTGCGTGTGCAGTCATTCCGCCTGTTGCCAACGCCACTGCCACCGCTGCTGCCAATACAATGTTTTTCATAAATCATTCTCCTTGTTGTGAATTCAAATAGTTTTGTACCTGGGGAGGTTGTTGGTCATCGTTCGTGAGGCTCCCCTGTACACCACGACCGATTTTTTTAATTACGATTTGTCACCGCTGGGGAATGACACTTGCGATCCACCCGATGAATGACTGCTTCTGCTGCTTGACGATGACGGTGAGCCGATATGCAGCGCGCCCGACTCAAGCCCCCTATTGAGAACGGTTGTCATTCCTGAAATGTGTTGCTGTGCGATCTTGATGTGATGCTCGGACATGGCGTCAGCGACCTGCTCGGCTTTCTCAATAAAGGATTTTTGATCGGCCAATAGGTTGAGCCGGAGATTTGCCAGTTCTTTGCGCAGGTCGTTTTGGGTGCGCAGTAAATCCTGTTTTGCTTGCTCAATGGCGTCCACTGTTTCCACTTGGCTGAGCTTTACTTCGATGGCGTTGCGGATCCAATCGACAAATGTCATACCGCAACCGGCCATTTGACGTTCAATACGTTCGTTCTGCCGCTCTGTAATTTTGATGTGCTTGCTAATTTTTTTCATTTTTCCTCCTTTTTGTTTCCTTTACTCAAACAAAAAATTGGATAAAGTCAAGCTCATTGCCGAAACTCAAGCAAATCAAGGGTTTTTGGGTATTTTATTAAGGCAAATAAATACACATGCGTGTACATCTGAAAAGCCTTGCTGCTGTAGGCTTTTCGTGTGCTTTTAATCGTTTTTATGTACACCGCGTTACAACACCGAAGGTGCGACATGTGCATACGTTCTGTTCAGTCCCAAACCGACGGCTGTAGACTTTCGGCCCCCGCGTGGTTTTGATTTTGCTTTTCGCTTTTTTGTTTTTTGCTCTGGCTTTTCGCTTCTGCCTTGCTCCGGCTGTCCCGCTGTTGCTCTTTGCGGGCGCTCGGGCTTTATTGTTTTTTGCTTTGCCCACTGGCGCGCTCCACCGCCAGTCAGTGCCCCGTCCTGGCCGTCTCGTGCTGTTCTTCTGGGTGTTTGCAGTGCCACACCACGGCTTGGGCCTGCAGCTCGTCTTGACCGCTGTCAAGTCGTTCGTGTGTCAGCCGTCTGTACCTGTTGGCTGGGCACCCCCTGCCCTCGCCTGCGGCTCTTGGCTGCACGTCTGGTTGCTTGCGAGACACCTGTGCGCCGTCTGTTCGGACGGCCTGCACACGTCGTCTGGTCCGCTCTGTGGGTTCGTGCGTGCAGCCGTCTGGTGATACCGTTTGGTTCTCGCACAACAATCAAGCGTCTGGTCCGGTCAACGCGCGCAGCGTCAGGTTCTCAAACCAAACACCTTTTGTTCGTCCAGCCGTTCTGGTTATACATACGTTGTCCTGCCTCAAGTACCCTGGAACACTTCATCGTCAGGTGTTGAGAATTCAACGGGCATAAAAAAGGCCGTCCATTGGACGGCCTATCGTGCAACCAAAAATTGTTAGTTGTCAGATCCCACCTTCACCACGCTTGATGCGGTCCGGTGAATTCTCAGATAACGCAAGCAACTCCGCGTTTAGCACTGCTCGTTGAATAATCGATTTAATGCCCGATCTGTTTGCAACATCACCGGGGGTTTTCCCCTTGGCATTTAATGCAGAGGGATTGGCACCAGCATGAAGCAGAACCCCAATTACTTCCTCACCATTTGCCCCATATGCTGCCATATGTAAAACAGTGTCACCATCATTGTTGACTGCATTAACGTCAGCCCCAAGGGCGATTAGGGACGCCACTGGATTAACTTCATTAGCGCACCACTCACTTGCGCTAATGAAGTGATGCATTAGAAGCGTTTCGCCGTCTTTGTTTCTTGCATTGACATCCGCACCCGCATGAACAAGCAATTTAATAGCATCAGTTTCGACATCACCCCAAAGATGGAAGATTGGCGTAAGACCAGAATGATCCATTGCGTTAATGTTTGCGCCAGCTTCAAGTAGAGCCTTAACTGTTTCCACTGTCCGTGCCGACACCAAGGGTGTCCTCCCTTCGTGATCAATGCAATTCACATCAGCACCACGGCGAGCAAGTTCTCTTATTAGATACGGCTTATCATAGCTCACTGCGTAATGCATCAATTTCATCCCAAGCACACGACCATCAGCGTTAAGATTATCGACTTCGCCGCGATCAATACTTGTCAAAAGTTCGTCAAACCTATTTTCAACCATAAGTTGAAAAGCATTTACTTTCAAAGGACACCTCCACCGTCCAGTTCCATCCCAGTCTATCAAAAAACCCGCCGAAGCGGGTTTCGTTTTTCTATTACATTCGCCGCCGCATTCGCACCGGTTCTGCGTCCAGGCTTGCTGTGACTTCACTCATGATTTTTGCATTGGTCTGAGTGTTCAACGCCTCGGTCAAACGGTCCCGTAGGGAAAAATCGTCTGCGAGTTCCGCTGGCACTTGTCCATCTTTAGTACGCGCTGTTGCGTCGGCTCCTGCTTGTAGAATTTTCTCAGTCACTTGCGGCAAGCTGTACGCCGCTGCGACATGCAAGGCGTTGTACCCCTCGTGGTCTGTGGCGTTGACATCCGCACCCATTTTCAAAAGCTCGTTTACGCACCCGAACGAATTCTTGACGATGGCTAAGTGCAACGGTCGAACACCATGTTTTTCGTTCTCAATATTGATGTCCGCGCCCGCATTGATAAGCTCACTCAGGACAAACGCTTGCCCTTTGTACGCAGCAATATGCATCATTGAGTTGCCTTGTTCGTTGAGCGCATTAAGATTGACAATACCATCAAGCGCCAACCGAAACTCATCCGCCGACTTTTCGTCACCATTATTCTTTTCAAGATTTCCAGCCGCTTTCGCAAGCCGCTGGTAGTTCTCATCATTGAAATTCATATTTTTTCCCCTGTGTGGGTGGATATATACATAGCAACACACGCGCTTAATTTGTCAAGGCCAATATTTGACAATACAGCAAATTGTGATTGAGTAAGACGTGCATCAACAGGGGAACAACATGAATATTAAAGATGAAATGCTCTCGATCATTCTTACGCTCAACAAACGCAAACGGCACAGCGTCCCAAAATACGCGCGTCCCACAATATTGGGTTTGTTTGGCGGGGTGTGCGCGTACTGCGGGGATGTGATCAACGCGGAAAAGAAAAACGCGTGGGGCGTCACCCACGCTATACCTGTGGCTTTGGGTGGGGAGGTTTCCATGGACAACTGGATCCCCTCGTGCATACCGTGCATCCAAAAATTTGGGAATTCCGATTGCCTGTCCGCGTTGACAACGAACACCACAAGGATGGATCCCACGTGGCAAAGCAAGTTGGAGCGCATACGCGACAAAGGGTTGCTTAGAAGCCGCAACCATCTCACTCATTTGTCACCAAAAACCGACATGGAGCATGTTCAAAAAGCCATTGCGGCGCGATGGACCCAGGAGCGCTGCACGGTGTTTGTTACGGTGTTGCCAACGCATGTCGTGTTGGCGTTGACCGCACGCAGTGGCTCACCCCAACGTGTGGGTGAGATGTCATCGCTTCTTCTGTTTGGATTTAAGGCTCAACGGTCGGATGTCACAGGTCCATACACCGCTACGGCCACCAAAGCTGGGTTGAACCTGTTTGTTGTCCCCCGCGCGCGGCTCATCGATGTCACCATGGCGTTGACGGAGGAAAACTGCTGGTTAAGAGAGGTCCGTGTTTCCATTACCCCCAACCATGAAGACCGGTCAGTGTGGCGTTCGTTTTGGTTTCGCTCGTACGTGACACTCAAATCAAACTGGACGCGTCGTGTGTACGGAGAAGTGCAAGCGCCCTGGTACGTGCGCAATTCGTTGTCGATGACGCCCGGTGCGGTACGCAGGCGGCGGCACTACCTGAAAAAGAAAGCCAGTGTGTTGGAAGGATTGCAATACGATTCACACGTGAGAGATTTGCGCATGGCCGCAGGACAACCGGTGGAGAACTGGGATGATCGGGTGAAACGTTTGGAACACGAACTGAATTTGCAAATCAAACTGTCGTAACACATCCAAACAAAAAGGACCGATCTTTCGGTCCTTTTTTATATGTGCAACATGATGTTATCTCTCAGACAGCCAGACCCAGGGCAAACGCGACCAGCGCAAGACAGAGGATGGAGGCGGCGTGCAACTGGACTTGTGTTTGACGTTCAAAGCGCTTTAAGCGTTGCTGTGCAGATGTCTTCATTTTGCTTGCTCCTGAATGGATACGGGCGTTTCATAGGTCATGGGATCGTTTTCTTCAACACAGAAGACATAGAAGACTCCGTAGATGTTGAAAGCGATGGCTGCGTACAACGCTGCGCGCAAAGTGTAGTAGGTTAATGCGCTTTGTCCGTATTTTTTTTCATAGCGTAATTTCATAGCGGTTCCTTTTTAAGTTTTTAATGTTCGGATCAATCAGTTGATAGAAGCGGTGTACTTGTCGTACGTGGTCATGTCGATGGATTTGACATACTCCTGAACATAGGGTGGAAGACAACCTTTGAACAATTGGAAGATCGTTGTTCCAGTGTAGTCATCGCGTTGGCCGGTGCGGCGGTTGATGCTGCGGTTCATCAGTGTGGTGACGGATGCATACCCGTCGCGCACCAGCACTTCAATAATTGTGTTGTACACACCAGCCAGTTGATCGTCGTTTGTCAGCAGAGCTTTGCGGTACAAGCAGCAGGCCAAGTGGATGGGAGTGGCGTCGCAGGTGGTGGCTCTGCTGTTGGTCAGCGCGGTCAATTGTGCGGCGTCCACGCGTCCATCTTTTTCGCGGAAGTTGGTTAAGACGATAGAACGAACGGCTTTTAAGTTGGCGGTTTCGACGGCGTGGAAAAGTTGGGTTGATAAGTTCATGCAATGCTCCGTGAATGGATTGGTGATTAGCGGCGTTTGGATTTGTCTCTCAATTTTTTGATCAAGCGAATTTCACGTTTGATTTTTCTGCTATCACGTTTGATTTTATTACTGAAAACTTTGCTTGTGTTGCTCATAAGAAGTCCTGAATGGTGTGGTTAGCGGGCCTTGCTTGCGGCAATAGCGGCGTCGGCTTTGTCGTACATGCTGCTCGATGACGACACCGAGTTGAACAACCCGCCAATCAAAGTGCAGACCAACCAACCGACAAGGACGACACCGATTGCAACGGCTGTGAATTTTAAGGTGGTGGCGTTGATGATTTGTTCCATTGTTATTCCCCTTTAGAATTGAATTGTGAATTAGATTGCACAGATGCGGTTTAAAATATTGCAGATCGTGATGTGCATGACGGCTGCGGTGGTAAGTGTAGCGATAATCATTTTGAAACCCCTTTCTCTTTGTATGTATTGATCATACGAAATATAATTAACATGTCAATAGATTTAATTGACATTTTTTATCAAAAGTGTTAGTTATCTCACATTATTTGAAATTGAAATCTCAGAATGAAAAAAAGAGCCAATTAAGGCTCTTTAATATTTCAATGAAACACCACTTCTGACTCAAATTCCATTAAGAGAATTGGAATACAGACGCCAAATGATGAAAGCACCGGTAAAAAAATTTCCATGGAGATGGGCGCGTAAGGTATACACAAGTTGACGATCAATAAAATGATAGACATTGCCAGGGCAACACATGCCACGCCCATGAGATAGATGAGTATTTTCTTCATGCAGCCTCCGTCATTTCGGGCATAGCGTTGAGTCTTTTGGCGGTTTCAAGAATGTCAGCCAAGTCATGGGTTGCGACTTCCGATGCGTCCACCCAATGGAATGTCAGGTAATACTCGGCGGACAGATCCCCTTCCCATCCGCGTAAGAAATCTGAGTCACTGTTGGATTTGGCGCGGATGATGGCTTCGCGCACCACTCCTTCGCGAGTCCACAGTTGCGCGCTGTCTGTCAATTCGACAAATCCGTTTTCTTGCAATTGAGATAAGATGGATTTCATACAACCCCCGTTTTTTGATTGAGATACCTTCACTCAAACACGGATCACAACATTGTCAATAGCATTGATTGATATTATTTACAGCATATAAGCGCTTTGAATTGGGGATAAAATCCCAATAAAAAAAGCCCGCCGAAGCGGGCTTACTCTTGTGCTGTTACATCTTTCTGGTGCGTTGCTTTTCTGGTGGTTGATCGCAAACTGCGCTGAGTATGCGCAACCGTTGGACCTCACCGTCGATCAACTCGATCAAATCGGGCCGTGCGGTGTGTAGCGCGATGTCCTGGCACGACATTCCATAATGGGTGCGCAGACGTGTATTGGCCCCCAATTCCAACAGCAAGCGGATTATGTCTTTTGTGGCCGATGGGTTGGTCTTTAACGACGTGCTGCACCACAAAGCGAAGTGAAGTGGTGTTTCGCCGCGCAGATTGCAAACGTTGACATCCCAACCATTCGCCACAAGATTTTTAATGGCGTTGTGATCATGGCGGATGATGGCGTTGTGCAAGTCGGTACACCCGAATGCATCGTACGACGGAGTTACCATTTGATGGACTCCGAGGACCAGTGATCGCGGCTCAGCGCGTACAGTTCGTAGATGCTTGGGTTTTCGTAAAACGCTGCTTCCTCCATTTCCGTAGACAACAAGCGTTCTTCAAGCTGTTCCCAGGCATCAATGGCTGCAACCCGGCTGCATTCATCCGCCATGATCTTGTAAGGTTGATCAGCCCATCCCTCACCGTTCCATACGAATGCATCAAAGACGTGGTAACCCGCTAGCGTCTGACACCATTCAAAGCGGACGGAAGCATTGTCTTCGTTGCAAATGAGGTTTGTGTGGTTGATGTAAAAAATATTCATGTTGCCCCCGAAGTATGTGTGTGATGTATTCACACAATCATGGAAGGCAATATTGTCAAGCTCTATTTTTGGAGAAAGAAAAAGCCCGCCGAAGCGGGCTTAACCAATGCGTTTGCAGCAGGACTTACAGATCGCCGTAGGTGGGCTTACCCTCAGCGGTGAGTTTTGCGCCCGCTTCGCTGGCTTCAAAGTTCCTGAGGACTTCGGGCTTGGGACCCTTGCCACCGTAATAGAACGGCGTCTTCTTACCGTCGTGCAGGAAGCGGTTGTTGGCGCGCTGTTCCTTGGGAACGGTGTTGCGCGGCTTGGAGCCAGCAGCCTTACCACCCTTCTTCACCGGCCCAAAGAAGTTGGCGACCTGGGCCTTCTGCCCATCGGTGAGATAAGCGGAGATGTTGGACAGGGTGTTCAACACTTCTTCAAGAGCGTCGCCAGCAGAGGCGCGGCGCGCGTCCTGGATGCGCTGACGATCCGCAGCCTGCTTTTCTTCCAGTGCCGCGAGGTCTTTGGCGAGCTTCTTTTCCAGCTCATCAGCTTCTTTCCAGGTAAAGGTCTTCTCGTTCATTTGGTGATCTTTTGTCTATTGGGCCGCAATTGGCAACCGGATCATATCTCATCAAATTTCCATTGCCAAGCTATTCCCCGACCTTTTTGCTGAAAAAAAAGCCACCCGAAGGTGGCCATTTCAGTCATTTCTTCTTAAGCCCAGGTGGGCGTCTGCGCCGTGTTGAGTTTGGCAGAGACCAACTGTTAACAACCTCATCGACGCGATGGTAAGCGGCATTCTGGCGTTCGTTGTCCTGTTCAATACGCGCCTTTTCATCTTGGCGCTCGGTGTCGAAGCTTGCAAGGAACTGTTCCACGCGTGCGGGGTCATTCCAGTTTGCAATCACTGCTTTCATCGCACTCATGATGCTTGAGCGGTCCAAAATGACATCCGTTGCAAGATCGCGTGTGACTTCACAGCGATGCTCCAAACTCCGCACTTTCCTTTGAAGTTCTTCCACTTCACGCGCCAGGTCATTGGCCCGCTGGATGGCGTCCAGCTCTAAGTTTAAACGCCGATGCTTCCGCCGTTCCTCAATCCGATCCTGCCGAATGCTTCGGTCCTCTTGTTGCCCCTGGGCAAACTGGATGTTGTTGTTGATCAAGTCACTGGTGGATTGATCGGCATCTTGGTAGATACGTCCTAAAGTTCTGAGCAAGTCCATAATTCCTCCTATTCATTGGATCCATTCACAGAAGCAGAAGATAGAACATTGTCAAGCCCACGCCGAGTCATCTAGCTCCTTTCTCCCGCTGGAGTCAAGCTCAATCGCAGCGGAATGGGGTGCAAATCCGCTCTGTCGCGCGTCCAATGAAAATTTACTGGCACACAGGTGTTGAAATGCATCACGTGAGCGGCGACAGCACCACGTTGGTCAGGTCATAGCCTGAGTCCTTTGCAATCCCGGTGAGGACCAGCACCAGATCCGCCTTGCGTTGCTCTTCGCGCTTTTTGTGGATCACCTGCTCCAACTCGGCAATGGACAGGTCGTTGATGTTCACCAATGCGACTGTGGGCAGTTCGTCACCGATCCCAAGAGCCTCAACGATGGACTGTAAGGCGTTGGGTTTGACACCTGGGCGATCAAAGCCGTCGTGGTAGTACCCTGCTTCACCAACCTCTGCAGCTTCAAGCAAAACGGTGTTGGGGATGCGAATGGCGGGGCGGTTGGGGTCAATAAACGAGCGCTTGTTGATCCACGTGGCCGGTCCTGTCTTCCAACGGGGTTTCAGTGAGAGTCGTGTTTCCATACTGGTGACCACCGCCCACACGCCTTCACTGTCGTTGACTCCCAGGCACAGCAGTGGGTGGATAACGCGAAGCTTGGTGTCCACGTTGTTGCGGTGAAGCGCATCAACGCAGGCGTACACAATTATTCCGGGTTTTAATTCTTCTCTTTTGAGCATAGATATTCCTCGATGAATGAAAAATCTCATCCAAGCAGAATTTCAAGGCGTGTCAAGAAAAAGCCCGCTTCCGCGGGCGTTTTACTTAGCACTGAACACTGTTTTGCAATTGGGAATATCTGCGCAGACAGATCTTAACGACTTGACTGCAAATGATCCCTGCCGACATCAAGCCAACCAATCCGATGTGCCACGCGTCCGCAACGCTCCACGCTGCATACGCGGCCAATCCAAACAGCACCAATTTTTGAAGCATTGAAGCCACATCAAACTGAGATGAGTTGTGGGCTTGGGATTTGTATTTGTACGGCATCACAAACGCTTGCACCAACGCCAAGCAGGCAATGGCAATATCCACGTCATTTCGGAACACCAGTGCGTTGTGCGTGATAACAACAAAGTACGCCATTTCTGCAAAGAAGCCCAAAATGAACGCACAAGCACATAATCGCTCATAAAAGATTTTCGACATTACCACCCCCGTTTTGATTGACATACATTCACTCAAACACAGAAGTCCACATTGTCAATAAGGCTGGCTGGAATTAAAAAACCACAAGCGCTTTTGAGTGGGAATAAAATCCCAATAAAAAAAGCCCGCCGAAGCGGGCTTACTTTGTTGCTTTTACATCTTTCGCTTCACGGGCTGTTGTTCGTCTTTGATGTCCAGGCTTTCCATCAACAGTTTGCGCTGGTGTTCTGCAAAGATCCGTGGTCCACGTTCAACGAGATCCCGCCAGACAAACTTGCGATCAATATGGGACTGCTGCATGTACTCATCTGGGGTTTTTCCGTAATAATCTGCGCTTTTTATTGTGGGGTCTGCGCCAAACTGGATGAGCATTTCTTGCATCCTCCGCGACTTCGCAAGATACAAAAGCTCGCTGTCTATTCTCAAATGACCGCGCATCATATGCTCAAGGAGAACTCTTGTGTAATCACACGTGTCCTCCCGAACAGAAAATTCAAGAAGTCCAAGATCATAACACCCATGCTGGTTGATGTTGGCGAAATTCGCAAGATCTTTGAACACTTCAAATTCCCCACAGTAATACGCAATCCAAAATGGATGCCGGTCCAACAGCTCTTCTTCCATCTCGCGGAATTGATAACTGCACGCGTTGATTTTGATGAGATACCGTGCAATATTGATTTTTCGCTTTAAAATGAGAGCAGATAAGAGTGGATATCCATTCTCCAACATGAGATTGGGATCGGCACCATGGTGCAAAAGAAGATCCGTCATCGCTGTGGATTGGGCGGAAAGAAGCGGACAAATCACGGTGTCATGCACTTGATTGGGGTTGGCCCCTGCTTTCAAAAGTGCGGTCGCAACATCCATGTTGTCGTTGAGTGCAGCGGCGCATAAGGCGGTGTTTCCATTGTCGTCCACGGCATGAAGGTTTGCTCCTGCGTCAATAAGCATCTGCACAAGATTGATGTCGCCGCCCAGGACTGCGGAATGCAAAGGCATTGTATGGGTCGCCTCGTACACCGTGGACTCAAATCTGAGGTCCAACGTGCTATTGGGATCCGCTCCACACTCAATGAGCACCTTAGCGAAATGGATTGCGCCATCTTTGACGCACTCATGCAGCAGGGTTGAATTCATCCGATGTTTTCTATCGCTCACAGTTCCACAAGACATATTGATGTCCGAACAGTGCGGAATGATCTGACTAAAATCCACCAAGCATCCACTGAGATACGCTTTCCGCAAGCAATACATACCAACAGAATCGCGCTCACTTTCGACAGATCGTTCTATCGCACGGATACTGTCTACAACTTGGCTGGATAAGGCATTCTCTGCAACATCCGGCTCCGTGATTAACTGTTCGACTTCCTTTGCACGCCATCGTGTTAAGAACTCCTTTGCGCGCAACACCATTTCTGACCAATGACTTTTCATGATAACAACCCCCGTTTTGATTGAGATATATTCAATCAACCACGGCTGGCAATATTGTCAAGCATAAAAAAAGCCCGCCGAAGCGGGCTTATCTCTTTTACATTTTACGTCGCTTTGTAGATTGTTGTTGCGACTCACCCAGTTCTTCCAAAAGTTTTCGTTGCGTGGCTGCGCTTTCCAACAAAGCTTTTGCTTCCCGCACCTCTTGTTCATCATCATTGTCCTCACAGGTCATATCAGCAGCCTGTTTTCCAGCCTTATTGCGCAATGATGGATCAGCGCCCGCATCAAGCAAATTTTGTATGCCTTGCAAATTCCCGAACGTCATGAGTTGATGAAGAGCCGTGCTGTCTGTTTCTTGAAACCTTGCGTTTAAATCTATGCTTAGATCAACCATCAACTGAACTGCGTCTCTGCGACTTGCGTTGAGCGCTATGAAGTTAGGATCGTACATATCAAGAGGATTGAGACCATGATTATTCACAATATCCAATGATGCGCCTGCCTTTACAAGAAAAGACACGTGTTCAATATCATCAAGATAGTGAAGAAGTGTACTACCATTTTTATCCTGGCCATTGACATCAAAGCCCGCAAGAACCAGATTTTCCAACAGCCGCAAGCCTTCATCATGGGCATTCAAATTGCCGAAATGATGCAGACGCAACAGGCCAATGTATTTTTCCGCTATGACATCCGGGTCAACACTGGCGTACATAATCTTCTCAATGTGCCGCTCACGAGGGCGCAACCCACTCTTTAAAAGCAGAGCTATACGATCACCACCGCGAGCCACATCAATAATATCAAGTCCATTCTTATTATCATCGTCATAGTCATAGTCATAGTCATAGTCATCCGCGCATCCATACCCATACCCATTTTTTGTCACGTGTGCGTTTACGCTCGCGCCAAGCTCAATAAGATCACTCATAATTTCTAGAATGCCCTCATTCTCATCGTCTTCCATCCACTTGGATGCTACAAAAGCAAGGGGCGTCATTTCTCTCTGCCACAGCGGGCCATTGACCGCAATAACTTCATTAACGTCGTGCGCCTCAAAGTAGCTACGCACTTGCGATCTATCCAATACTGCGCTGGGATTCTTGACTTTTAGAATTGCATAGACATCCAGATCTTGCTCCCCCTGGGAAATCGACGTATTAAGTTGTCTCATAGAAACCCCCGATTTGATTGAGATACCTTCACTCAAACACGGATGGCAATATTGTCAAGCATGTTGCCTTCCCATATTGACAAGCCAGGCAATTCATGGATGATGAGGATGCAATGGAAATAAAGGAACTTACTCACCCTTTATGGAATGTGCGCCGAGACGACCAACCGGATGAAAGTGAGCGTCTCCCAGCAGTCGAACGGCTGGCTCTGTTCACGACAGGGTGCAAATGGTTCTCTGGATCGGAGTATAAAAGGCGCTGTAAGCGCCTTTTACTTTGTTTGCCCTTATCTCAGTTGTCACATCTTTCGACGTTGAACGGAGTGCTGTTCTGTACTCAGCCCGGTGGCTTTATTAAGCAATCGGCGCTGACGTTTGATGGGTCGCTGGATCCAGCGCTGTTCATGTTCAATCAGCAATTCTTTGGCTTTGGGCGTCTTCGCATAGACGGACGCTCGGTGACCACTCCCGCTTTCAAGAGTTGGATCGGCCTTGCGTTGCAACAACCAATTTAAGCGCCGCGTTGCGTTGTTCAATGCCACGTAATGCAAGGCTGTGAATCCCAATTTGTCCTGAGCGTTCACATCCACACCCAGTTCAATAATTCTGTGCATCAAACCGCAGGAAATGTGTTCCATTGCCACATGATGAAGAAGGGTTTTACCGTTATTTGGAGATTTCTTATCCAATGGGTTGTAACCTGCATCCAGCACCGCATGAAACACAGACTCATTAAATGCAGCGTGCGTTAACACCCCATGTCCTGCTTGATCAATGGCGTTGACATCCGCTCCCGCGTCAAGAAGTACGCGAGTTAAATGGAGTGCGTCTGAATGACATCCTAAGTAGTGCATGTATTCAAATAGTGGTGTACGGCCTAGATCATTCCGTGCGTTCGGATCGGCTCCACGGCTGAGTAGGTACGTGCTGACCTCCGGCGAATTCATCATGTGCAAAGGTGTTGCACAACTATTGCTGCGCGCATCAATCTCTGCACCTGCGTCCAACAGTGCTTTCGCGCACGGTACGTTCAACGTCGTGTGCAATGGTGTTTGGCCCTTGCTCCCTTTCGCGTTGACATCCGCCCCACCCTCAATCAACGCCTGGACACATGCGGCGTCGTCCACGAGATGCAATGGAGTCGAACCGTGCCGATTTCTGGCGTTGGGGTCCAATCCCAAACTCAGTAGGTACTCAACAACCCCAGGGTGACCAACGTTGTGCAAAGCGGTGTTCCCATCGTCGGTTGCGAATGGGTCGGCCCCACACTCAATCAAGCCCCGCGCATGATCCGCACTGTTGGCGCACACACTGAGCAGAAGATCCTTGGCGTTGATTGAGGGTGCATTGTTGTAAATCTGGTGGACCCCCATACTGTTCCCACAGAGCTTGAGGATATGGGCTGCGCCCTCCTGGGCGTCTTTGTAGTTCTCATCGGAATAGATCAAGTCTTCTGGGATCCGCCACGTGTCACCCATCACGCACAATCTCATCAGCAGTCCATGCACATCGAGCATTGTTGTGTAGGGAGCAAGCAAAGCGGCGGCATCATCGCTGCGCACCGTGTAAAACGCCGGAATGCCAATGTTGGGGTCCACACCAGTGTTCAACGCCGCGCGCACAAGACGAACATCGCTTGAATATCGCACCACGTATTGAGCAAGCTCCCACTCCCCTTCGTGGAGCATGATTTGGCCTATGAGTTGTTGATCGCTTAGCGTCGAACTCAATGCAACGAGGTCGGACAGACACTTTTTCAGTTCGTCCGCATACATATCATGCACATGACCATAATCCATAGAGACCCCGCAATTGATTGAGATGCCTTCACTCAAACAGGGATGGCAATATTGTCAAGCTCAAAGTAAAAGCCCGCAGAAGCGGGCTTCTTGTTACCTTAAACCCATTAACCCATCCGATTTAAACACTGGCGATAAAACAGCCCAGGGCGAGTCCAAAACTGAAAGCAGTCACTACTGACAAACAGACTGTTCTGATCCACATCGAACGTTTAGCTTTCGCCTTCGATTTTGATGCCTCGATGTAGCTAGTGATAGAGCCCTGAAGATCATCAAAACAGTTTTGCAATACTGCAAGATAGATTTTATCCATAACACCCCCTTTAATTTGATTGCGATGAATTCAATCAAGCATGGATGTCAACATTGTCAAGCTCAAAGAAAAAGCCCGCTGTCGCGGGCTTCATTCGCTACATCTTTCGCTTACCTGGTGCAGGTGTTTTCGACTGCACTTCCGACACAACGTCCAAAAGTTTTTTCTGCTGCCTGCGCCGCGCAACCTCAATCAAATGGTCGCACTGTTCTTCAAGTGTGGGCCACCTCTGGTCCGTCTCCCACTGCGGAATGTCCCCTGCTCCATTGGTGAAGTATCTTGCACGATTGTGCATCTGTAGCAGAGTAGCAGCGTCATGTGGGTTGATCTTGGATCCACCCTCCAGTTTTTCTTTTAACTCACCATACACAGTCGATAAAAACACCGATCGCAATCTCTCTGGACGCGAACTCAAAAACTTACCAGTGTGCGGATTCATTTCCACACCAACAAGGCTAGGCGCACTCTCATCAAGCCTACTGCAAACAAGATCCAAAAAACCATCGATGTCAAAATGTCTTTCCATCATGGGGTAGTCGTCAGTCTCTACAATCCTTTTCATCCACCGTCTGACCAAAAAGCAAAATACTGCACCTGATGAAAAACTAATGCCCAATGCGATCAACCCTATATAACTTGCTTCCATACTGACCCCCTATTTGATTGAGATATATCACACAATCATGGAAGCCAATATTGTCAAGCTCAAAGTAAAAGCCCGCCGAAGCGGGCTAATGGTTGCCTTTACATGCGCCGTTTTGGTCGGACTTCGGCATCCTCAGTTGCGACAGCAAGTTCACACAACAAGATATGCTTCTCTTTTTTTGCTTTGGCAGCGTCAACCTGCGCGACCAGGTTCAAGAACGATTGCCGACAATCATCTGCGATGATCTTTATATCTTGGGCGTCCAAGGTTTCACTGCCGGGCAATTGTAATTCTTTCTTTTCCAATCCGATTGAAGCAAAGGCATCAACAAGATCCACCAATTCCATATCGGTGCATCTAAATCCCCCACCGCTGTACTGATAGAATGTCCACAGAACTATTGGAACATTAGTCAACGCATCCGCCCGTGGTCCTTCGACTTGACGCGCACCATTCCGGATGAGAAAAGGGATCAAAAAAAATTTATCACGATAGATAGCTTCTTCCAATGGGGTCCGACCGTCGTCAGGCGAACGCGCGTTGATATCCGCCCCACATTCAAGTGCGAACGACAACATTTCCTTGTTTTTTTCAATCATGTGTGGGGCGGCGCACTCAACAATGCGGTTGAGTGTTGAGCATGTTTCTATGCCACTTTTTCCCACTCTGTAAAAATTGTAGTGCTGAGCCAAAGTTGGGTTATCCGTCACAAGCGACTTAAATGCATTCACATCATCCTGAAAGATGGAGCAAGACAGGCGGTTGCCATCGGGATCCTCTTTCAACTTGGGACGGATGACAATTTCGGGCTCGGTTGCGGGATGTTCTACAGATTTCATCCAACGGCGTATCGAAATATAAAAGACGGCACTCGCGGCGCAACCAATGCCAATTGCCAAACACCATATAGTAATTGCATCCATAGAACCTCCGTTTTATTGATATACATTCACTTAAACACGGATGGCAACATTGTCAATGGGTGCAATTGACACTTTAAAGCATCAAGCGCTTTTGAATGGGATAAAATCCCAATAAAGAAAAGCCCGGCTAAGCGGGCTTATCTCTTTTACATTTTACGTCGCATTTTTTGCACGGGCGCTTCCTCACCCACTTCCGCCAGGATTACGTCACGCTGTTGACGGTTTAAGGCATCTTGGACTGCATCTTTTCTGGACTTGTACACGTCTTCCATACCGGAACCTTTTCCAAGTGACATGTATTGCCGTTGTGCTTCGTCACTCATCACAGCGCCACGATCAATCAGCGCAACAATCCGATCAGCGTCGGGGATCTCCATCTTCATATAAGACGCCAAGTCAGCAGTTGGATTCTCTGAATGTTCAATCAAATAGTCTAACGCTCTTTTTTTAGATCCATATACAAGAAGATTCTTCACTCCATCAAAGTGCTTCACAACCTCATCCATGGGCCGTTGTCCTTCACCTTCGTCAACCGCCCCGAAGCTCCGCAAGACCTCAAACGTCTCAAATTTTCCGTTCAAAAGCGAAGCCAACACCAAGCTTTGCCCCTCGTCATTGAGTGCGCGGGGATCGTGGCCCATCAAAAGCATTTCGGTGACCGCTTGGGGGTTTGTCATTGCATGCATGTGATGGGCTTCAAAGATGTCGGGATGCTCAGTGACCAGCCTCAATTCAAGCGGCGCAAGCTGTTTGACGTTCTCGGACGCTATGTGATGCCTCTGCCACGCTTCTTCTTGTTGCTCCGGTGGACTATGGAAATAAACGTGATACGCTTTGACGCCTTCATCTTTGATGCCATACAGAACGTCCCCCAAAAGGTGTTCCGTGGGAATTCCACCCCTGTCTAATGCACGGTTGATTTTATCAACCGAATGGCACAATTCGATCACGGACAGTTCGTCGTAGTTGTCTGTGTCATCAAGGCTTTCCACACGACATTGCGCATTGGGATCCCCGCCCGCCTGCAACAATTTTTCGAATGTCCAGCCGCTCACCTTGTCCTCAAACGCGGCTAAACCACAGATGGGTCCGGTGTAGCGTATATTTTTCTCAGGGTATTCCCAGGTGATTTCATCGTTGGGATCGTGCTTGAGTTCGGAAAAATACCGCTCGACGTTGCCGGTTGTCAGCAAATCATAGATTTCTGCATCACTGTATTTGCGATTGATCCAGTGTGCGTGCGCTTCCACTGCGTTGCGCAGCACCTCTTGCTTCTCTGCGCTGGCATCCTCAAACGCATGGAACGTGATTGCATCAGGATATTCATCATACTCTTCCAACTCTTTGAACAATTGGAACTCAAAGCTGTCAAGCTCTGCCCCGCTGTCGATAATTGCTTGAAGCTTGGCGCTGTCAACCTTATCCGAGAATATCGCGTATTGAAGCGCGCCGCCCTCGAAGGTTAGCCCTGAACCCACATCTGCAACAACAGCGTCCCTGTCATTAACATTATGATGTTTAAAGTGCTCCACCAATTCATCGACTGTCGCCGTTTCGATGAATTCAGCCATCTCGCGTGCCGAAATTTGTGTTCGCATGACGCACCCCCGTTTATGTGATTAAGATGCCTCCAATCAAACAGAAAACCATGTTTTGTCAATGATGATTTGACGTTGAAGGCAACATAAAAAAGCCCGCCGAAGCGGGCTTTACATTTCAACATCTGGTTACATGCGGCGCGTTACCGATTGGCGGTTTCGGGGTTCGTCTTCAATGGCCTGCTGTAAAACACTTCGCTGTTCCAACGCCCGTTGCTCTGCTCCCAAATCCAGGTTCATGCTCCCAACAGCTTGGTTGTAATCCTTACCAAAGAACACTCGATCCGCGACACGTACAGCATTCAGGTCATCGGCAGTTTGACCATCATTATTTTTGATTGACGGGTCTGCACCATTTTCGACCAGCAACTTCTGACACTCCCCACAGTCCGTGTTGTGCAGTGGCGTTGAACCAAACTTGCCTTGATGATTGACATTCGCACCAGCGTCGATCAATAAACGGACCACCTCAATATCATTGATACGCGCGGCTGCGTTCAGTGGCGTATCACATCCGTCGCCATGCCAATCTTTGTCCTTGATATTGACATCCGCCCCGGACGCAATGAGTTCGTGGATGACGTTGTGAGCCTCATGATACACCGCAGCTGACAATAAAGACTCGCCATCTGAGTTGAGCCAATTTAGCTCAAGGCCATCCCCAATCATTTTCTGAACATACTCCACATCATCATTCCGGAGAGCTAAATCAAGTTTGTGTTCAAACATATTAAATTTAGTTTCACTGTTGTCTGTCATTTTCAGAAGACGACTGCACCAGTTGATTGGGCGTAATGGCTGTTGTGCAGCCAGCTCCTGACAGTTCAATATCAGAAGTGATCTGCACCAATCTCGACTATGCTCAATACTCGTGTGCACCAAAGCGAGGTGAGCATGGCGACGGAGGCTCTGTTGCAAAGATTGGCGGCAGTCAGAGGTAGGCTGTCGCTCTGCGCCGATCAGGCGGCTGCTGCGAAATGGTGGTTGAGCATGCCCATGGCCTCCGTCAGCGCCGAGGGCCCAATGCCAAAAGCTCTCTCCACAAGGCGCACCTCGCCCCTGATGCCGGGCTGCAGGCACCAGGGGCGAGCCTGTCCTTTGCGCAGGGCTCGCATGACTTCGAATCCCTTGATCGTGGCATAGGCCGTGGGGATCGATTTGAAACCGCGCACCGGCTTGATCAGTATCTTGAGCTTTCCGTGATCGGCCTCGATCACGTTATTGAGATACTTCACCTGCCGGTGGGCCGTCTCCCGGTCCAGCTTTCCTTCGCGCTTCAATTCGGTGATCGCTGCACCATAGCTCGGCGCTTTGTCGGTATTGAGCGTGGCAGGCTTTTCCCAGTGCTTCAGGCCTCGCAGGGCCTTGCCCAGGAACCGCTTCGCTGCCTTGGCGCTGCGGGTCGGCGACAGGTAGAAATCGATCGTGTCGCCCCGCTTGTCGACTGCCCGGTACAGGTAGGTCCACTTGCCCCGCACCTTGACGTAGGTTTCATCCAGGCGCCAGCTCGGATCAAAGCCACGCCGCCAGAACCAGCGCAGCCGCTTCTCCATCTCCGGGGCGTAGCACTGGACCCAGCGATAGATCGTCGTATGGTCGACCGAAATGCCGCGTTCCGCCAGCATTTCCTCAAGGTCGCGATAGCTGATCGGATAGCGACAATACCAGCGCACCGCCCACAGGATCACATCACCCTGGAAATGGCGCCACTTGAAATCCGTCATCGTTCCGTCCGTCCAATCTCCGCCAAGCATGCTCAAGCTTCACGATTTTTGCAACAGAGCCCACACGAGTATTGAGCATAGTCGAGATTGGTGCAGATCACTTCTGATATTGAACTGTCAGGAGCTGGCTGCACAACAGCCATTACGCCCAATCAACTGGTGCAGTCGTCTTCTGAAAATGACATTTGGTATCTCTCATAAACGGATGTTTTTGAGAGAACTATCTTCGGCCTTCACACGCACGAAAGGCGGCGAAGCTCCGCCGTTAATCCGTCCGCCGGAGATCTCGCCCAGGCAGGCTGAAGGCCGAGCAAGCCTGACAGGCCCGAAAAGCCCGGCACGGGCGTCGGCGGCGATGACGGCGGCGGCATTATCCAGGGTTGATGATGGAAGTGGAGGATATCGACAACCTCTCGCGCAACCAAGACATCGCGGTCGGACTGCAAGTGATCTTGAAGCCACGGGCCCGTCCCACCCCGACATGGACCTCGATGCCCGAACGGACGTTAGATTTCGAGTTCTAGGCGTTCTGCGATGAAGGTTGGATCCCAGCCGGGATTGAAAGTGTCGACGTGGGTGAATCCGAGCCGCTCGTATAGGCCACGCAGGTTCGGGTGGCAGTCGAGCCGCAGCTTGGCGCACCCCTGCGTTCGCGCGGCATGGCGGCAAGCCTCGATCAGCGCGGAGCTGACACCCCGGCCCGCATGTGTCCGTCGCACCGCGAGCTTGTGCAGATATGCGGCCTCCCCCTTGAGGGCGTCGGGCCAGAACTCGGGATCCTCGGCCGACAAGGTGCAACAGCCGACGATGCCGTCGCTGCAACTCGCGACTAGGAGCTCGGATCTCAGGACGAAGGTCTCCGCGAATGTCCGGTCGATCCGCGCGACGTCCCAGGCGGGCGTTCCCTTGGCGGACATCCACGCCGCAGCGTCGTGCATCAGCCGCACAACCTCGTCGATATCACCCGAGCAGGCGACCCGAACGTTCGGAGGCTCCTCGCTGTCCATTCGCTCCCCTGGCGCGGTATGAACCGCCGCCTCATAGTGCAGTTTGATCCTGACGAGCCCAGCATGTCTGCGCCCACCTTCGCGGAACCTGACCAGGGTCCGCTAGCGGGCGGCCGGAAGGTGAATGCTAGGCATGATCTAACCCTCGGTCTCTGGCGTCGCGACTGCGAAATTTCGCGAGGGTTTCCGAGAAGGTGATTGCGCTTCGCAGATCTCCAGGCGCGTGGGTGCGGACGTAGTCAGCGCCATTGCCGATCGCGTGAAGTTCCGCCGCAAGGCTCGCTGGACCCAGATCCTTTACAGGAAGGCCAACGGTGGCGCCCAAGAAGGATTTCCGCGACACCGAGACCAATAGCGGAAGCCCCAACGCCGACTTCAGCTTTTGAAGGTTCGACAGCACGTGCAGCGATGTTTCCGGTGCGGGGCTCAAGAAAAATCCCATCCCCGGATCGAGGATGAGCCGGTCGGCAGCGACCCCGCTCCGTCGCAAGGCGGAAACCCGCGCCTCGAAGAACCGCACAATCTCGTCGAGCGCGTCTTCGGGTCGAAGGTGACCGGTGCGGGTGGCGATGCCATCCCGCTGCGCTGAGTGCATAACCACCAGCCTGCAGTCCGCCTCAGCAATATCGGGATAGAGCGCAGGGTCAGGAAATCCTTGGATATCGTTCAGGTAGCCCACGCCGCGCTTGAGCGCATAGCGCTGGGTTTCCGGTTGGAAGCTGTCGATTGAAACACGGTGCATCTGATCGGACAGGGCGTCTAAGAGCGGCGCAATACGTCTGATCTCATCGGCCGGCGATACAGGCCTCGCGTCCGGATGGCTGGCGGCCGGTCCGACATCCACGACGTCTGATCCGACTCGCAGCATTTCGATCGCCGCGGTGACAGCGCCGGCGGGGTCTAGCCGCCGGCTCTCATCGAAGAAGGAGTCCTCGGTGAGATTCAGAATGCCGAACACCGTCACCATGGCGTCGGCCTCCGCAGCGACTTCCACGATGGGGATCGGGCGAGCAAAAAGGCAGCAATTATGAGCCCCATACCTACAAAGCCCCACGCATCAAGCTTTTGCCCATGAAGCAACCAGGCAATGGCTGTAATTATGACGACGCCGAGTCCCGACCAGACTGCATAAGCAACACCGACAGGGATGGATTTCAGAACCAGAGAAAGAAAATAAAATGCGATGCCATAACCGATTATGACAACGGCGGAAGGGGCAAGCTTAGTAAAGCCCTCGCTAGATTTTAATGCGGATGTTGCGATTACTTCGCCAACTATTGCGATAACAAGAAAAAGCCAGCCTTTCATGATATATCTCCCAATTTGTGTAGGGCTTATTATGCACGCTTAAAAATAATAAAAGCAGACTTGACCTGATAGTTTGGCTGTGAGCAATTATGTGCTTAGTGCATCTAACACCTGAGTTAAGCCGCGCCGCGAAGCGGCGTCGGCTTGGACGAATTGTTAGGCCGCATATCGCGACCTGAAAGCGGCACGCAAGACCTCAACCTTTTCCGCCCCGAGTGAGGTGCATGCGAGCCTGTAGGACTCTATGTGCTTTGTAGGCCAGTCCACTGGTGGTACTTCATCGGCATAGTAAAAGTAATCCCAGATGATCGCCTCCCAGCTGTTACAACGGACTGGCCGCCCGGCGATGACGCCCTCAGCCGCCTCTGGGCACGAGCCCTGCGGAGCCTCCGCGATTTCATACGCTTCGTCTGCCCACCAAGCAGGTTCGCAGTCAAGTAACTCATCCCCGATCTCCGCTAAGAATCCATAGTCCAACTCCTCCATGACGCGCCCGCCGAGCATTTCAACTATTGCCTCGAGCTCGCCGCGCCTCTCGCCGGGAAACGTCAGATCAATATCATCGTGCTTGCGTGTTACACGCCCTAGCCGTGCATCGATCGCCCAGCCCCCACCGATCCAGAGCGGCAGATTTCGCTCATCTGCCGCAGCTAGAATTTTGTGTATCAATGTGACCTGCGTTGTGTCCATGCGGCCTAACTTTGTTTTAGGGCGACTGCCCTGCTGCGTAACATCGTTGCTGCTCCATAACATCAAACATCGACCCACGGCGTAACGCGCTTGCTGCTTGGATGCCCGAGGCATAGACTGTACAAAAAAACAGTCATAACAAGCCATGAAAACCGCCACTGCGCCGTTACCACCGCTGCGTTCGGTCAAGGTTCTGGACCAGTTGCGTGAGCGCATACGCTACTTGCATTACAGTTTACGAACCGAACAGGCTTATGTCCACTGGGTTCGTGCCTTCATCCGTTTCCACGGTGTGCGTCACCCGGCAACCTTGGGCAGCAGCGAAGTCGAGGCATTTCTGTCCTGGCTGGCGAACGAGCGCAAGGTTTCGGTCTCCACGCATCGTCAGGCATTGGCGGCCTTGCTGTTCTTCTACGGCAAGGTGCTGTGCACGGATCTGCCCTGGCTTCAGGAGATCGGAAGACCTCGGCCGTCGCGGCGCTTGCCGGTGGTGCTGACCCCGGATGAAGTGGTTCGCATCCTCGGTTTTCTGGAAGGCGAGCATCGTTTGTTCGCCCAGCTTCTGTATGGAACGGGCATGCGGATCAGTGAGGGTTTGCAACTGCGGGTCAAGGATCTGGATTTCGATCACGGCACGATCATCGTGCGGGAGGGCAAGGGCTCCAAGGATCGGGCCTTGATGTTACCCGAGAGCTTGGCACCCAGCCTGCGCGAGCAGCTGTCGCGTGCACGGGCATGGTGGCTGAAGGACCAGGCCGAGGGCCGCAGCGGCGTTGCGCTTCCCGACGCCCTTGAGCGGAAGTATCCGCGCGCCGGGCATTCCTGGCCGTGGTTCTGGGTTTTTGCGCAGCACACGCATTCGACCGATCCACGGAGCGGTGTCGTGCGTCGCCATCACATGTATGACCAGACCTTTCAGCGCGCCTTCAAACGTGCCGTAGAACAAGCAGGCATCACGAAGCCCGCCACACCGCACACCCTCCGCCACTCGTTCGCGACGGCCTTGCTCCGCAGCGGTTACGACATTCGAACCGTGCAGGATCTGCTCGGCCATTCCGACGTCTCTACGACGATGATTTACACGCATGTGCTGAAAGTTGGCGGTGCCGGAGTGCGCTCACCGCTTGATGCGCTGCCGCCCCTCACTAGTGAGAGGTAGGGCAGCGCAAGTCAATCCTGGCGGATTCACTACCCCTGCGCGAAGGCCATCGGTGCCGCATCGAACGGCCGGTTGCGGAAAGTCCTCCCTGCGTCCGCTGATGGCCGGCAGCAGCCCGTCGTTGCCTGATGGATCCAACCCCTCCGCTGCTATAGTGCAGTCGGCTTCTGACGTTCAGTGCAGCCGTCTTCTGAAAACGACATTGTCCATAAAACCCCTTAAAATAATTGAGATGCACTCAATTAAACATGAACTGCAACATTGTCAACATCGAAACGCCAATATAAAATCTAAGGCGCTTTTGAGTGTGGATAGAATCCCAATAAAAAAGCCCACCGAAGCGGGCTTATCTCTTTTACATTTTTCGTCGCATAGCAAATTGTTGTTGTGATTCACCCAGCTCTTCCACAAGTTTTCGTTTTGTGGCTGCGCTTTCCAACAAAAGTTTAGCTTCATGCCGATCTTCACCCCTGGAATCCACTTGGTAAGGAAGCTTGTCATCTGCGTCCCGAACAGTGGGATCGGCCCCAGCGTCCAACAGATTTCTAATACGCTCCAAATTGTTACCTTCGTACATCATCTTGTGCAGCGCGGTATCTCCAAAGTGATCTGGCGCGCTCAGGTTAACACCGAGATCTCTCATGATTTGAGCGCCATTGGCCGAGGAATTTTTCGCAATAAATTCCGCACGGCATTGATCCAAGAACGTTTCACCATCGTTGTTCGGAATACGAACCGAAGCTCCCGAATCAACAAGCCGCTTCACATTGTGAATGTCACGCACATAACTTAGTGGCGTGTCACCGTTCTCATCCTGAACATTAAAGTCGTAACCCGCAAGAGCCAGTTCATCAATTATTGCTGCACTTTCATTGTTGTTCTTTAAGTGGAAGAAGTGCCTGGGCTCTATCAAGTCGAAATATTTTTCTGCGATAAAAGCGCCACCCGTTCCTTCTCGGAATAAAGAGAGGATATGCGACTCTTTTGCGCTGGCTCCACTTTTGACCAACAGTTCAATGCGATCTGTGCCGTTAGCAAGATCTACCAATTCCTTGCCGTCACCCTTTAAAAACCCGTCACCGTAGTAATCAGACTTACGAACTGGCGCGTTCACATCGGCACCCAATTCAATCAAATCCCTCATCACATCAAGAACGTTATCACGATCAAAATTGTTGATACTCTTTGATGCAACATAAGCAAGTGGAGTCAGTAGAGTTTGACTCGCACCACCACTCACATAGAACGTCTCATTCACATCATGAGTTTGAAAATACTCTTTAATTTCCTCGCGATCCAACGCCGCGTCCCACTCACTGGTTTTGAGCAATTCATGTATTCTCATGTCAGTCATGCATCACCCCTTATATAGCCTTAAGACATCATCAATTAAGCAGAAGATTGAACCTTGTCAATACAAAAAAAAGGCCACCGTGCGGCGGCCTTAATGATGCTGGAGATCTCGTTCCTTATTAGCTTCTAAGAAATCGACTGACGCTATCCTTGCCCACAAAGAAAATTTGATCGATAGATGGGATGCACAGATCATCACCAGAACAGATGTGACCTACCCCATCATCACAATTGAGAATGATGGCAGTTTTTGTACCGGCAACAACGCGGCCACTGGGGGCAACAGACCAGTCCCGCTCTCCGCTCAGCCGCATTGCATAGCGCACGCGGATATAGGCGTTTATGGTGTTCAGTTGTGCGCCTTGAAATCGAATTTTTGCGACCGACAACGCCAGTTCCAGGGCTTGTGGAAGCTGCTCGTTGGCTATTCCATCGATCACCGCCAAGTTGTTTGCAACAACATCAAGTTGTTCGTGACCAATATTATTGATCAGATCCAGTAGGCTTGGAAAATCTTGACGTTTTCTAGTCGCCTGCTCGCCTTCATGAGTGATTTCTTGAACACTACGCGTGCGTGCGTCAATATAATGGATCGACAGGGGAACGTAGTCCAAATCGAACGCCAGACGGTCATCTTCCTCCATTGGCTCGTCTCCAAAGAAGACGACATGATTGTTCACAGCAAACGAATGGATGATGCCTTCTGGCGAAATAGATGCCTTCACATTTGAGAATGGATTTGACTCATCCAATTCTCGACCATTTTGCTTGTAAAGCAAATCCCGTCCGGCACAGATGGCTGCAATAGCACAGCGGCGAAGATCGTTTGGATCTATGTCAACGTGACGGCTTTGATAGATACCCTTTACAACAGCCCCCAGCATTGGGTCGGTTGAATCTTTAAAAATTGATCCAGCCTGGGCGCGCGCCTCTGTCATTGTGTTCGGACGCTTGTATGAATCCCCACTGGCCTTCATTCGCTCCATAAAAGACACGACGTGATTACCATCATCTTCGTCTTCCAAACCTTGCAGCAGCCTCTTGAACTCTGAAAGCTTGGAGATTAGTTCTTCTGGCGTTGATGGCACATCATCGGAAACGGAGGATGTGCCGCCATACTCTGCATTCCATTTTGCGCGGTAGTCCTTGTACGTCTCGTACAGGCAAACAGACAGATCTTCGTACGCAATGACTGCGTACTTCCCATTCTCTGGCACATCAATTTCAATTTCCGCCAATTCAGAGTGACGCATTGTGAAGGCCACAATGTTTCCATGGCGCGGGTCAACCATTCCTATAATTCCAGCATCCTGATTGAGTACCGGCTGCATATCCCCGGAATTCGCCCACGCCGATAAGATATTTCTGGATTGGTGAATAAGCCACACATAACGCTCAACCAAATTGTCGCGCGAAAGCACGTCATCTTGAGTCAACTCACCCGAATTGATCATGCGTGATGCAGACTGCATCTCTCGCTGCGCAACACCATCATCGCGCTCAAATATTTTCTTAAATTTATCACTAAGATTGGCAATACTCACTAATAACCCCTTTGTAACGCGACAGATGCTCCTGCCGCATGGTCCATTTGGTGACGCTGTAAGGTGCAACGGTTGCGGATCCAAAGCCAATCCATCCGCGTCCGAACTCCATGTTTGCCTTTTCTACAACCTGCATTGCAGGGACTTTTGGTACATGCCGGTTCAACTCTTGCGTACCCTCTGATACGTCGCGTGTCACGTCACCGCATGTCCGTTCGCGGCCCAGTTTGACAGTTGTTAATTATAACGGGCAGCGTACAATTCAATCCGCACTCACAACCACACAAGGAAATGACCGTGCGACCATAACTTTACAAGGAAAAATAATTATGGACCTATACTCAACTCTAATTCTCATCTCAGCAATGGCGATTTACGGACCCGTTGAAAATCTCAAAATCATACTTAAGATAGTCAAAGAAATCGGAAAAATCATTGGTTGATTGGAAAACTATCGGCACTGGCAAGCAGCCCAATGGACGCATTGGACTGTTGCTCTCATGACCTACAAATCAGCTCGACAGCCCAAAGTTAAAGTGCTGGATCCGCCTCATTCCGCGTCACGGCGAGAACTTCACCCGTCCGGCCATCCACAATGCCGACGGCAATCAGGTCACCCAGCACCACCGATTTCTCAATGGCAAAGCTCCCAGGGCTGTCCATCGTAGCGGCATGAACATCGGTTCCTTGAGCCAGATATGGGCTTCGCAGCCTGTACTGGAACACCACCATTGCGTGTGGCTTTACGTCTCGCGCCTGGTTCGGATCCATGAGCATGGACATTGCCTTTGTCCCATACGCGCTTTTGAAGCGGTGGTAAGGAAGCTTTCGGTGAAATGCGTCCATCTGCTCGCTGGTGAAGCCAACGGATGCTGCTTTTCCAGTGGCATGTAACCCATCCACGCTGACACCCAAAGCATTGGTCATCACTCGGTCGGAAATCACGCTGTCCCATTCATCGGAGACAACATCCCTCACAGTGATCCGCCCATGAGCCGTACGGAAAATGCGGGTGCCGGAGGCTGCTTCCACATTGGCCCACAGCGTTTGCGAGTCTGCGTCGTAGTCAAAGAGCGCACCATCGCCTTTGGAGGAGACGCACAACTGCCCATCTTTACCTGGAACATCAAGCGAGCCGATGAACTCGCGTAGCTGTGAGTCGTGCCGCTCCGTGGATGTGAATTCATCCTTGAGGGGCGTGTGAGCGAGCAGTTCTACAAGCTCACGGGTTGGATGTGCTCCAACAGTTGATCCAACGATCAAATTGCACCGCTGTGATAGGGGAAGCGGTGCAGCGTGTGCGCTGCCGACACCTAAGACAATAAGAGCAAGCCATTTCATCGGGAAAAATCCTTTTATTGATCCAACCAGCCAGGGCGTCGGTAGAAGCGTCCGCGCTCCAACAACTTATCCAGCCTTGTCACCCTCTTACTTGCCGCCAATCGTGGGGCTCTTTTCTTGAACTCGGCGAACGCGTGCTTTGCGGCATCCAAGTCCCCCTGCCCCATATACCACTCGACAATCGTAGTAATGAAGTAATCATTGACCGGCTGTGATGCATCCATTGCCTTGAGAACTTCACCAAAACGGCCAGTCTCGCCACGATAGGGATCAAGCTCGTACTGCAATTGTTGAGCGGTCAGCGCCGCCTGAAATATTTCTGACGCTGGCTTCTTGCTACCAACAAATGCATAAAAGGGTCGGATTGCTCTTTTCTTGTCGTTCTCTTCTTTGAGTGCCTTGTAGTCCATGCCTCTGTAGAAGCTCGATTGATTGAGCAATCTCGTGTTGTACATCTCAAGCATCTGCTCAAAAATGCTGTGGATGTGTGCTTCTGACAGGCCCACTGCTAGGACGACAACACGGTATTCGCCGCCCAATCGCTCGCGAACGAACCATTCCCAGGCAATGCCACCGTTCTTCTGCCACGCGTAGGGGCCACGACCGTAACCGGCGTAGAACGGTACGCCCTCTGCGTCCACGTGCAGCCAAGCGTAGTGCTTGTGGTGGTGCGGCAACATCATCCATTGAGTCTGCGAGACGCACGCCTCTTGGGTGTACGACGCAAGCAAAGGCACTTCAACACTGATCTTGCTCACACCAGATGCCTTGGCTTGAGCAATCAGTTCTTCAATATCAACAATCTTGAACGTCACCGCGAAATCTCCCTTTTCATGTGCCGCCGCTTTTACCCTTTAAGCCGGTCCGGAATGTGGTTCACCCCGAACGACATAGACTGAGCTTTATCTTCTTCGGCACGCTGCACTTCGGCTCGATGCATTGCAAGGCATAGGTACATGATTGCAGAACGTGCCATCGTCAAAACGCGCAGGGCTTTGCTTTGGAACTCGTCAAATGTCATCTGTTCCGACAGTCGGTCGTGGTGCATCGATGTTTCGTCGCACTCGGACCTGGACCAAACAATTTTGAAGAACCGATGCTCCAAAGCATTACGCACGACGTGAAGTTCTTGAGCGTCCGGCGATGCGTATTGCCTTGTGTCCTCATTGAAGATGTCTTCGGACAGGCTGTACAGAGCGTGCAGCCAAATATTCTGACTGCTTTCAAACTCCGGGCGAATGGTTGTCTCCGTGCCCTTTTTTGGTTCTGTCCGCCACAGTCGTGCGAAGTCAGCCGATTTTCGCTTAGCACCAATCTCCCAGCGGTCGCGCACAAAGTACGCAACCTTATCCAACAGCGAGTAGGCCGCACGGTAAGCGGTTTTTACCTGCTCAATGGCGATGCTGTAGCGCGCACTGTCGGCGTTGGATGACAACAATACTTCACGGTCGGCCATATGCGTCTTCTGGTCATCCAGCCCAACGAACAAGCACCATCTGGCATAGATGTATTCCTGTTTGAGTTGGTTGAACGCAGCAAGATACGAGATCCCCACCCCATCGGCTCGATGTGTTGGCAGCGAAAGCGAATCTGTGGCGGCAACTGGCTGGATGTACGCATCATTCATGGGGTTGAGGAAAAGCCTGTTGTCCAGACACCAACGTCGATACCGCTTCTCCTGGGCGCTCTTCCCCAGTGAGAAATTGTCCATCCAGGTACAATCCGGTTTGCGCTCAATACCGTACTGATCCAAGCCTAGCTCTACGGCACCCAGCATGCGCCTAAAGCGATCAGCAGCTTCAACAAATGTGGCTCCATGAACGCCAATGGCAACCGCTTTGCGCAGTTGCTCACGCCCTTCAATGTTGATCCACTCCCGATGACCTACGTCGTACAGATTGCGCGCGTAAAAGAACAGTGCACCCGCCATATTGCCTTGGGCCATCGCAAGCATCGGGTCCAGAGCTAACGCTTTTCGCCAGTGTTCCAGTGCGTCATGAATTCGCCCCGTCTTGTTGAATGCATTGCCTAGGTTGGAATGGACCTGCGCGCGGAATTCAGCGGGATGCAGGGGAAAGCCAGCATGTGCAATGGCTGACCGCAATTCATAGATCTGTGCAGTGTTGTCCGGCTGGATCCACGACAATGCGTTGTCATCGGTATGACGATGTATGTACAACCATCCCAAAGCGTTGGCATGGAAGTAATGCAGCATGCACCCATACCGCTTGTCATCCAGTTCCCCGAACTTGCCAATCACCTCAATGCAACGCAGAGACAGTTCGAGGTCTTGGGTTACCCCTGCCGCGTCGATCAGCGCGCCGAGTTGATCCATAAACCGGGCGGTGATCTTTCCTGCTGCTGCACGGAACGATATTTGCTCAGCCAGGGCGAACATCTGTTCGCGTGTCAAATGTATGGCGGTCAATGCGCTCTCCGAACGCGTGCGTGTAGCATGGGGGCCTTACCGTCCATTACACACCGTCATGAGCCTAATTTCGACCGTTTTGATTTTGGCAGCAGCTGCTCATGCCCAGCCCCCGCTTGCTGTGGACGCAACGGTCTTGCTGGCGGCCTACACCCGTGACGCCGCTGCTGCCGACAGGCACTACATGGGTCAACGGCTGCGGGTCACTGGCGTGGTTGCCGAGGAGCCCGCGCTGTACCGCCGCTCGCCTCTTCTGAGCTTTGAAGGCACGGGGATCCACGACCGGCCCGTGGCTGTGCTGGACCCGGCGCGCAAGGATGAGTTGGCCGGTTTGCGCAGAGGGCAGTCGGTGACGCTCGATTGCCTGGGCAACGGACACGTCTCCGGCACGCCGATGCTGAAAAATTGCGTGAGGGTGCCAAAACACCCCTAACCACTGCCGCTTGTGTTGTGCGTGGTTCGTCAACCGAAATCTTGGTGGTTGGCGTGGCGTCAGCGACCCACAACTGCCGGTTACGCTGACTTCCAACGGCTTGTGCACGTCATTTTTTTGGCCTATACCTACGTCATCCCTTCCACAAGGAGACAACGATGGCTAAGAAGAAAGTGCTGCCCAAAAAGTTCCATGACATTGACGAACGTTTCATGCATTCCATGGCGCGGATCGCAAAAGATCATGACGACGGTGCAAGCCTCACGAATATCGCCATGACTTGCAACAGCAAGGCGAAAGGCATTGACATTGATGAGGCGTTCTTGGAAAAGGTGCTGGCGTTGCGTGAGTGCAATCGCACCCACACCATGTACACAATTCGCGACCAAAAGAACACGCAACGCATCATCAAGGAAGTGAAGTCGGAACCGGCAGAGGAACTGCCGATCTACTCGGAAGACGAACTGGACTGCATCACAGTAATCTTTGATGAGTGACGCCCAGCCATCTTTCTACGCCCGCGTAAGCGGGCTTTTTTATGTCCATTGAACTACCTCGCTCTTAGCTTCGCAAACGCGATCAGTGCTGTCTCCGTGTCATACAATCTGCTGCGGTACTGGCTGCGGACCTGGGCGATTTGCTGTGGCGTGATGTCGGCGGTGGCCTTTTCAATTTTCAAACTGATCTGAGCCATTTTGCGTTCAAACTCGTCCGCACCCATCCGCCCATTGATGACTTCAAGATAGACCTTGGACCGCTCATCAAATATCGCACGCATTTCCTCACTGCGCGTTGCCAGCCCCGCCAACATGACATTGGACGTGCCAGCCACTTTCAACACCCATTGCATGTCGCTTTTGCTTTTAACGGCGGGGATCAACCTCGTATCCACATGTGTTGACATGCCAAGGCCCAGCGACACTAGGACGATTTGCTGATCAAGCGCAGGCAATTCCTTCACCCACGCGGAGTTCACCGCCCAATTCTCAGAATCTTCGGGCGGGACATCGGACGCGATGGCTCCCTGCGTGAGCGCGAACATCAAAAAGACAAGAAACACAAAATTGCGTTGAAAGGTACTCACGGAAAATTCCTTTTAGACATCCATCAATTTGGCTTGGAACAGCCCCGCTGGACCCAGGTGATAATACGTGCATCACAGAGTTCATCCTCCTGCCCTTCAACCATCGTCATACCAGACGGCGGCGAACTCCACATGCGCTTGAGAACATACGTTGGATCAACGCCCATCTCTGACGTGTAGTTGAAGATTGCCTGATATATCGGATGTCCCACCGGCACAGCCGTCCCGTTTTCATCTGCGACTTGATGAAAGCCCAAGTCCCCGTATGGCGACCAATTGACTCGCTCCACGCCCCCCATAAAGACTAATGGGCACGCGGAATAGCAGTTGTTCCACAATGATGTCTCCAATCCCTTGCTGCGGATGTACCGTCCGGCTGCAATTGCTTCGAGCACATATCCACCTCCGCTCCCCAAAGCAACTTGCTCAACCGTTGGATTGGCTTCAACTGCGTCAGATACTTTTTGTGCAAAGCCTTTTTCGATATCCCCCAGCACTTGCAGCACTCTGCCCTCAGCTCTAATTACGTAGAACGACGACTGTCCTACTTGCTCGATTGATGCATCTCTCGGGATGCCAAATCGACCCACACAGTCCAAGTTCCATTCAATTACGCGCTCATGGTGAGCGTCCCCAATGATGCCGTTCGCCACACTGTTAAAGTTGCTCAACGAGACAGCCATAACGCGCAGGTCTTGGGCGTTCTCAGTCGTGGCGGTGACGTAATCTGGATCGTACGTCATCACGGTTCCAGCAATATATTTATCCTGCTTTAGCAGCCGCCCAAGTACGTAACAAGAATGCTCGGGGATATGGTACTCGTTGTAGTACGTCCCTACATGGTTGTAGTCGTTGATTGCGTTTGCGGCCGCCCACAACTTATCTTGCAGCGCCTTCTTGTCTTTCATCTGCCGGTAAAGATCCTGGACCACTTCGGACACATCGGTAACGTCAGCAGAAGCTGCCGCCTCGGGCGCAGGCTCTTCCGCTGGCTGCACTTCTACAACAGGAGCAGGGTCTGTCACGGCAGGCGGTGAGATGGGAGAGGCCGGAGGTGGCACCGACTGATCGCAAGCACCCAAAACTGAAATGCTGACAAGTGCGAAGATCGGTTTAATTTTATTGGCACACAAGCCAATTGATCCGATACCGAATATCCATTTCATTACAACCCCCTTGTTGAAACCCACCACTGCGTTTGTGAGCCGACCATCCAAAGCCACGCATGGTGCAGCCCTATCTGGCAACCAGTATCTCATCCCAGCGGGTCGTAAAGGAACGCGACAGATGCTCCTGCCGCATTGCCCATTTTGGGGCACCGCCTGGACCCGCACTGGACGATGCAAACGACAGACTGCCGCGCCCGAACTTGTGGTTGGCCGCGTCCAAAGCCTTCATCAGTGCGTCGGATTTCGGGTTGCGCACCGGGGCGAACAGATCCGCCTGTTGCACATGATCGGCGCTCAGATCCACCAACCCCACTCCGGCCTTCTTCCACGCAACATGGGGGCGGTACATCGCAGCGGTTGCCGTCTGCGCCGCCTCCAAAATGGTACGGGTGTCGGCGGTTGGTGCCACCAATCGAACGGTTCGCGACGGGTGGTATTGCTGGGTGTTCCCGAACGGGTTGGTGTGAAAGAACACCCACACTCCGTGCGTCGTGAGGTGACGGGCGCGCAACTTCTCGGCGGCACGCTGAGCGAAGGTGGCCACCGCTTGCGCCAGGTCGTCGTGTGTGTGGATTTCGCTGCCGAATGAGCGGGACACCATGATCTGCTGGCGCTCGGGTTCTTCCTCCTGCAGCTCAGCACATCGCACCCCATTGAGTTCGGTTTGCGTGCGGACCAGCACCACTCCGTAGCGGTCCTGGATGCCTCGTGGATCTGCGGACACCAGATGGGCTGCTGTGGTGATGCCCTCGCCCATTAGGCGCGCGGCAAACTTGCGCCCCACGCCCCACACGTCGCCAATGGGGAAGTTGCCCAGGTCGGGTCGTCGCACGTTCCACACGCCCTGCTCGGTCCCCTTGGCGATCTTGTTGCCCATCTTAGCCAGGGTCTTCGTGGGGCCGATCCCAACGCAACAGGGCACGCCTACCCACTTCAAAATACGTGCGCGGGCCTCTATGGCAACCTTGCGCCGATCCTGCGCACGGATCCCGTCAAAGGACACGAAGCTCTCATCAATGGAGTAGACCTCCACGTCGGGAAACAGATCGCGCAGGATGAGTGCAATGCGCGCGGAGATGTCCCCGTACAGCGCAAAATTGGCGCTTCGGACATGCAGTTGCTTGCGGATGTGCGAGGGGATTTGATGGATGGGTTGCCCCATTCCAATGCCAAGTGCTTTAGCTTCGTTGGATCGGGCAATGGCGCATCCATCGTTGTTGGACATCACAACAACCGGAACACCGCGCAACTTGGGGTCAAAGATACGCTCAACCGAACAATAAAAATTGTTTCCATCCACCAAGCCGATCAATGGTTGCGCAACAGACATCACATCCTTCTTTTCGGCTTAGGGGTGTCATCTTGAGTCAGGCCAGCGTCGGCAAGTGCCTGGGCGATATTGGCGGCGTCACGCTCGGCGATACGGCGGTCGCCTTCATCGATTTCCGAATTGATATATGCGGCCATCTCCGACAATCCATGTTCCGTCGGACGCTCAACATACACACCCCACTCGATCAAGTCTGAAATCAACCCAGGACTGGGATTGGGGTAAAAGAATGTCTCTGGTGCCACAGAAAGACCCCCGTGGAAGTTGTAGCCATTCTTCTGCATGATCCGAAGAACATTGTGGACGGCTGACGCCCCATTCTCTAGTGGCGGGCGAGTCAGTTGATTAAGCACCTTGAGGTGGCTCACCTTCCTCCGCCGACGAATAATTGCGGCTATCAAACTTTCAATTTCCTCAGGACACTTGCACCACACAGACAATTCAAAGAGAAGGCATTCAATATCCCAGCATCTATCAAGCACGCCCGAATTAACCAACTCGATTGACGTCTCCACATCTAAATTCAAGGCTGCATTGTATACGAATGCATCCCGTATGGCTTCAAACCCAGCAACGTTTGCAGCAATCTTAAGAATGCCCGATGCTGAATTATTGAAATGCGAGTTGTACATAACAGCGCTATCAAAGATGTCCCCAGCCTTTTTTGGCTTGACCGACAAGAATAATTGAACTGCTCTTACACCGCACGCAACAACTAGACAAATCAAGAGTCGATCAAAAAAAACAATGACAGAAATCAATAATTCAAGCGACTTCCCATGAATATATGACGTAAACGATGAACACATCCCCATATTGCCCCCCCCCTTTATTTGCATTGAATACATTCAAGCAAACACAGAAGCCAATATTGTCAAGCGTGCCGGGTAAACGACCACGTGACCACGCCCCACACATCCAATTCAACGTCGGGCGGCACGATGATGGGCGGTATGTCTTCTGCGGACGAATGCAATTCAAATCGACCCCGCCGCTGAACCAATTTCTTGACCGTGAACCCACCCTCCCAGTTCACCAGCACGATGTCGCCGGGACGTAGGGTGCGTGACCGGTCCACAATCAGGGTGTCCCCAGGTTGGATCCCAAAACCCACCATCGAGGTGCCGGTGTCGGCTTGGGCAAAGAACGTTGCCACCGGGTTTGAGATGCAGTGCTGGTTGAGGTCCAGCCCGTCGCCTGCCCCGTAGAAGTCCTCTGCGGGGCTTGGGAAGCCGCACGTGACGTTGACCGGCAGTAGCGGCGAGGTGGCCGCAGCAGGCTCAGGGTGGGCGTTGACGGTGGTCTGGCGGGCCATGGGTGCAGGCGGGGTTGATGGCCCGGTATCCTACACCCGCCGTTAGCAGAATTACTAACGCCTTGCGCTGAACGCCTTCACACGCGCACGCTTGGACTGCCGCTCACTCTGTGTCAAACAGATGCGCACTGTAGGGAGTTTGCGCACACAGTGCGGCAAACACTTTGACCATGATGTCGCTCAGCGAGGGCCGGGATACCGCCTGCTCGTACGCGGCGTAGACAGCTTGGTCGTACCTCAACAGCAGATCCGTATCCCCATCGGCCACGGCCTTGATGGCGCGGGTGTACACGGCTTGGTCGAACCACAGAGCTTTGGCGTAGGCCACAAGCGTTTCTCGATTTCGCGTGGCTTGCCCCTCAAGCTTGTAGTTCACATTCATGTAGTCACGCACCCCTTCAAACGACAACTCGTTGTTCAAGATGTTGGTTACACGCTGCTTGCCTTGATTCAACTGCTCACTAGTTTGGAGCATGAGGGGCGGGTATCGGCCACTGGCGGTAGTAAAGTGTGTAGAGCGGAGCATGTCGTGAAATGCTGCTCCAACAATCCACTCATCAATTTCGCAGATCAATTTGTCGTCCGCACGCATGGATTGAGTTTTCAATTCAACAACCGTCTGATCCCCTGAAAGTTCACCGAAGGCCGTCTTCTTCGCCTGGAAAACACACCAAAGCTGGATGACTTCTTCGGCATGACGCGGCCCCTCGCGCAGCAAACAGCGCCGCCACATCTGCGCACCTTGTTGATGAAGAAGATCCTGCTCCAAGTCCAGCGTTTGGTTCATCATTGAACGGCGCTGGATGTCGGCGGTTCGCGCGCGCGACCGCAGCAAGAACAACTTAACCTGGGTGTCCATGTCCGGGGAATGCGGCATATCCATACTCCTTCAATTTTGATCCATCAACCGAATAGCAAAGGACTAATCAGGCAACCGCGCCCTGTAGGGGGCGAGCTTCACAAATCCGTCTTGCTCCAAGCCAACAATTTTGGACGTAAGCGCGTACTGATTGAGATAGATCATCACTGGATGATCCTCAACGGTTGCCCACGGGCGAGCAAAACCGTAGGCCACCGCGTCCTTCTCACCATCGGTACGGAACTCAAGCCGGTCGTGCCGGTAGTGCAAGCCAACGACTTCGGCGTCGTCACTTCCCCCACAGGCCATGATCAACTCACGCTCGGAACCGGCGCTCAGAGCCTTGAAGTCGTCCAACGCAAACGGCAGCAGTTCGTCAAACCACTTCACCCGTCGTTGTTCGCGACTCAGAAGCACGCGATCCGCAACCGCGTCCACCACCTGCCGCAGCACTGCGATGTCCCTGCCCTGCTGGGCGGACTGCTCACGCAGCTCACGGATCACCTGGTCCCTGGACGCCACGACTTTAAACAAGACAACCAGCACAAGAACAAGAAGCAAGAACCCAATGTATCCAGCCATAGTGCCCCCTCCCTAGAGGATGTCAGTCTAGCGGCTTAATGGGCGAAGACTGTAGCCCCAGATATGATGGCTACTGGCCAGTGGACACGGATCGTGCAATGAACACAGATGACCTTACGGACCGGCAGTTGCTCGATCTCCATTGCACGGTGATGGACGCATTGCGGCAGCGCGGGGTCATACGTTCATCGAACAACCCAGTGGCGGACTACACAGAGACGCTGGTGTCGCGCGCTCTCAATGCCACGCTGGCTACTGGCTCCCAGGCAGGCTTTGATGCTGTCGGTCCAGACGGAACACGGTATCAAATCAAAGGCAGGCGACTGACCCCAGCCAATAAAAGCACGCAGCTAAGCGCGTTGCGGAACTTACAGTCCAATCCCTTCGATCAACTCGCCGCAGTGATGTTCAACAGCAACCTGCACGTTGAGTACGCTGCACTCATCCCACTGGATGTGGCTCAGAGATTGGGGCGATACCGTGCGCATACCAACAGTCACACGTTGTATTTTCGGCGCTCACTTCTCGATGAGCCAGGCGTGATCAATATTACGGACTTGATCGTTGAGGCAACATCCACGGCCAAGCCACAATCGAGTGCAATTTGATCAGTCAATCACCATTGAAAACATGCACGTAGAGATCATGAGACATCATTTCACAAAGATCATTGAGAACAAGGCGCGCACAAAGCCGCCCGAATTGCAAAACTACCGGATGACCAACACCATCGCTATCACGTACAAGGATGCGAACACACCAAGCCCAAAGTATTTTGTGCTGACGTGCTTCTTGAACGCCGAAACGATGAGCGACGCCGCTGCCGAAGCAGCCGAGCGAAACTTGACTGTACTGCAAGTTCTAACGCCAGTGTTCGATGCCATGTTTCAAGACACGACATATCGTCCTGCAACAATGGTCCGATCCGTTCTAAACAATTTTGAAACAGGTATCGAACTCTGCGAGGATGTTGCAACGTTTGAAGACATCCCCGCAGACGCTCGATATACGGGCTTCATGGGATCGTGCTATGGACGTGAGTGCATCCACTTGGTCTACAAGTTGTTGCACACCGACACCGAGATAATCTCTTCTACTGTCACAGTCTGAACAATGTGATCGATGAACGAAGCTGGCTTACGAAAACACTTCGCCATCGATCCTTCACTTGACCACAAAGGGCTTCTTGATTGTAGACGGCCCCAGGCTCTTAAGATCACCATTGTTGGTGTTAGAACTGATGGACGCCGAAGGCTGCTCACCAGCCAGATCAAACACTTTCAAAATTAGACCAGTGCGAACGTTGATGACAGCCAACTTCTTGAGGGATGCGGTTACCAGTGTTTGTTTTTCTTCCGACTCAAAGGGCCAATCAATTTTCGGGAACTCATACTCAGAGTGGTTACCCACATACGGGCGAACCACACCGTACAAGTACACTACGTCAATATCATCCTTTTGAGCGCGTGCATCAGCACCACTCATTTCCACATCAGCTCTCAGTGAAAGCTCCTTGTACGAAAGCCCTGGAAGCTCCCCGGCGTCCACCACTGATTGCTTATCAAAGGCCACGTAATAGGCGTCGCGTTTCTTCTTTGTGACAGACACAGACACACCATAGGCGTTGCTTGCGTCGTAGACGCTTGTGCGAACGTTTCTCTCACCCCCGTAGACTTTGGCGATATCGTGGTATTTCTCGCCATCAAACCATCGGCTGCTGTACGTACCAAGTGTGCGCACCCGAAGAACTTGTGCGTCCGCGTCGAAGTCATCTGTCAAACGCGCACCGGCACTGATCACACACAGATGGCCGTCACGCAATGCTGGTGGCTTAGTGGACAGCACGTTCTCCGTACGCGCCTTAAACTCATCGTTGGTTTCGTACTGATCTTTGGGTGGGATATTACCTATCGCCGCAACGACCGCCATGACCGAGTGCCCCTTGTAGTTGGGACCGAGCCTCATACCCTCCTCCAACACGCAGCTTTGTGTCAAAGGCATGAAGCCTCCGGCTGGGGCTTGGGCTTTGGATTTAGGCGCACCAACAGCAGCGGGAATTACAGCCATCCCGATGCACAACAGCATAAAACGCTTGAACACTGATAACTCCTCGATACACAGCCCGCTTGCTGCGGACTGTGCCCAACTTGAAATATTAACCCAGGACAAGGTAGGCAACTCCAACAACGACTGCGCCGATGACAAAATAGCGCCAGAACGTTGCCCTTTGGATGCGCTGCCCCTCAGCAACAAACTGTTTGAACGTGGATACGCGAAATGCGTGCATGGAATGGGCAATCATCAGGATTGCCGTCAAGTAGGACTCGTCACTGTCAAAGCTGGACTTGTACTGCAAATCCCTAAGCATCAAGTTAACAACAGCGCCAGATATGGCTTTTGATTTGGGGTCGTTAACCTGCTGCATCGTCACCATCGTAAAAGCGTGCGCGGCGTCAGCGGTGTCTTTGAACGAATAGTTGAACTCACCACGGTTGAACGAAAGCGCCACACCGTTCAATCGGTGTGCAAAGAACTCGGAAAATTCCTTGTTGTGCGCACGCACGACAACTTGGCTTGCGGCAAACGCAGCCGCTACAGTCTGCGGATCTGCCCCAGGCTCATTGGCCTTGTCCATTAGCGGTTGAAGCCGCACAAGATCCTGTGCGAGCTCTGGCGTCATCTTCATACGGTCGTCCTTGCCCCTAGTGGCGGGATGATAGCCCACAACACGGCTATTGGGCAGATACCCGTTACGTCATAGGGCACTGCAAGACGTACGCCCACACGCTTTGCAGACCCGACTACATCCGCCGCACGTGCTGTGCCCGCTGCACCTCAGTGGGTGTCTGCTCAGCGGCGCTGACATGCTGCTGCAATCGCAAACGTTGGAACTCATCGTCCAAATTATTCACCACTGACACATAGTCTGCGGACGTATGAATGGGTACTACATAGTCAGTGTTGCGCTCAACGACATAAAATGGCGCTTGCTCACTTTCACCGAAAAACTTTTGAGGGTCGTAATCAAGGTACTCTTTCGTGCACACATAGTGACTATCACCAATGACGTGAGCATATGTATCGTCAATCATTTCAAATGTCATCTCGGCATCACGCAGGGTAACAGGGATGCGCGTGTGGTCCACTTGATCACCCAGGTCGTACACCGTGGTGTCGATGACATCCTCAAACGCACTCGTGACGCACTCATACAACCAGTCGTTTGAAACATCATCGCTCATAAGAGATTCTGGACCATCGAAGTGCAACCCGCGATCATTAAGGATCGCATCAATCCATGCAACGCACCCATCTCCATCTTCATCAATGTACTCAACCTTGCATACAACACTCAGTTGCGAAATTATCAGTTGATCCTCTTCCTCTTCATCAAATGACATAGCAGGATTGAACGCCACAACTTCCAGCAACTTCCCACCATCAACCGCTTGATCGTAAATATTATCATTGCCGCGCATAAACACCCCTTAATATGATTGAGATACATCCACTCAAACACGGATCGCAATATTGTCAACAGCCCACAACGAAATTATTATTTGGATGCACCACGCCAACTCAAATCTTGCGTAATTTCTTTGGAGTGGTCTGTGCATCACGAACTGCACGTTCCAACAGGATCCTCTGTCGTTGCTCAGGTGTGCTTTGTGCCAGGGCGTCAATGAAGGGCCACAATGAATAAATAGGCATAAGTTGCGACTCCAACGGACGATCATCCACGCGAACACCCAGCATCTGGTAGCAGGATCGCGCTATTGAGTTTGCAAGGACATCAAGTGTTGCAGTGCTGCCATCAGACGAAAAGAAGACATAGCCGCACGCACGTCTGTGAAGATAGCGGCCAACCCGTTGGAATTGGGCGGCATCAAATGACAACACCTCATCCCAAATCTCATCGCTCGATATAGATATTGAATGTAGAACACTCTGCTCGTCCATAAGTCCTCCAATTGATTGACTCCATTCAATCAACCACGGATGGCAACATTGTCAAGCGCACAAGAAAGCCCGCCGAAGCGGGCTATTGGAAGTGCTGTCCCGATGGGCTATCGGGGACCAACCATCCATCCTTTTTATCGGGGCGGCGGCAATGCACCTTCGTAGCGACGGGCGATAACCTCGTTAAGCTTGTCCACCAAGTCAAGACGCTTGAACACAATGTGGGCGTTTCTGTTCTTGTAAAAGGTGACATCCATGTACTCAGAGAACACCTCGGGGCTTGAAGCTGCGCTTCTAAAATCCGGATGCGGCTTGCCGTCGAACATGTGAAACGCACGGATCATGTCTTGCACAACGTCTCTTGAAATGAAGTATGTCCAGCTCTCCATGTATTGCAAAATTATTTTTTTTCCAAAGCGAACGGGAAGATGGCTTTTGTAGTCCCATGACAAACCTTCAAAGACGCCGACAATACCGTCTTCAAACATGTCTGTGCGCGTGTCGTACAGTTGGGCAAACGTCGCAACAACATTGTCGTAGTTGAACTCAGGAACGGTGTTCTCATAGAACGCCCGGCCCCACTCAACGCGTTTTTTGTGGCACATGAAATCTTTCAGCCCCGTCTCACGCATGATTGTTGACCAGCTGTTCTCCGTAAGGGCTTTTGCGTGTGTGTTCCGCGCATCTTTCATGCAATCGAAGTTGCGGAAGTTCAGTTGGGCCAGGGCGCTACGCATAGCACCACCAACATGCATGTTGTCCGCCTCATGGAGTGCAGCCTCAATTGTCGCCATCAGAGCCTCAAATTTCTCATTCGCCAATTGATGTCGCGCCAACTCTTTTTGTATTGAAATGGATTTAATCATCTCGTTCATTGTTACCCCCTTGCTTAAATGAAGAGTCATCCAAACACAAGAACCAACATTGTCAATGGGTTTAATTCATATGTTTATAAAAATCACAGGCGCTTTTGATGGGGGATAAAATCCCAATAAAAAAGCCCGCCGAAGCGGGCTTAATCATTTGCTTTTACATTCTGCGCCATCGTGATGGGCGGGGTGGATCGTCCCGTACAATATTGACGGCGGACTCAATTTCGCGCCGCTGTGTGTGCGCGGCAATGGTCTGCAACATCCCATCATCCCCATACGCAATCTCCTGGGCGTTCGTGCCTTGAGCGTTGCGCAACGATGTGTCTGCACCGTTGTCCAGTAAAACACGAACCCCCCACTCCGATTTTAAAGACGCGGCGTTGTGCAAGGGCGTGTTGCCGTATCGGTCTTGGGCGTTGATATCCGCCCCGTTGTCCATCACCTTGCGTGCCAGTTCGCTGCGGTCCTTGGCAACGCCGTTGCTGGAAAAAAGGTGGTGCAGTGCGTTGGCACCGTTCACATCAAGAATGGATCCATCCGCACCGGCAGACAGCAAAATCTCAGCCATCTCGTAATGTTGGTACGCTAATGCACACGCCAATGGTGTTTTACCGGATAGAGTTGGGCGGTTGAGATCCACCCCCATATCAATAAGCATTTGCGTCACGTCCACACTGTCTTCTGCGGTGGACCAACACAAGGCGTTTTGATTGCCAGCGGCAATGCAATGGATATCAGCCCCTCGCTCAACCAGCGTCTCAATCATGCCAACGGGCCGCTTGGCTTCAATGGCACGAAAGAACGGTGTGGCCTGCTCGTAATCGCGGGCGTTCAGATCCGCTCCACCATCGATCAACGCATGTATGCGGTCCATGCGCGCAATAGCTTTTTCTTTCCCCAGGTTGACGTGCAATGGGGTTTGTTGATTGACATCGGTAAAATTAGGATCCGCCCCACAGGCGATGAGTTCGGCAATGGCCTCTGGGTGTCGCGCATAGTGCAAAGGTGTGCGGTGGTTGCGTTCAATGGCGTTGGGATCGATGCCAGCGTTGACAAGCGCGGCGACAACCCCAGGTTCGTAGAATTTGTCATCGACGGCGCGGTGCAAAGCTGTCAATTGAGCCGTGCCCGACCGCTGATTGATGTTGGTGGCGGATGAAATGTGTTTGTTAACGTCATGCAGTAGCCCTGTTGTGTACATACCGACCCCTTATAAGTGGATGATGCATTCACACAAACATAAGCTCGATTATTGTCAAGGGTCTGGATGGACGTGTTGAACATTGAGCAAAAGAAAAGCCCGCCGAAGCGGGCTTCATTCTCCCTATATGCGTACATCAGTACGTCACCGTGAAGGTTACTGATGCGGTGTAGGTGCCCTCCGCCAACGATTTGTAATAGCCGTAATAGGCGTCGCGCTGACCAAATTCATACGACAGAGGGATGGCTTGGTGTGCACCCGTACCGACTCCTGAAAGAGCCAAACCGTTTGCATCGGTACCGAACTTCGGTGCGGAACGGGTGTCCAATCCGCGATACAAAGTCACGGGATATTCGCGCGCCGATGTGGCGGATGTAGCCATAACCTGTCCGTTTGCATCTGTGGATGCCTCAACGATGTACGGCAAGTCTTCGCTGCACAAGACTCCTAAGTTGTCGTCCCAACCCTCCCCGGCGATGTCGTGTACGTCGGTTTGATTGATGGTGTCGGTAGTGGACAGATAGATATCACATGTCCCAGCCACCACAAACGAAAAATTCATTGTGGTGGATTTTGAAGCTGCGAACGACGATCCGGAAGCCATCATGGCAACGGCAGCGGCGGAAGCAATAATTAGTGTTTTTTTCATAAGTAAGTTCTCCTTCAAAGTTGATGTAGTTTTGTTGTGGTGATTAGTACGTCACGGTAAAGGTCACGGAGGCGGTGTAGGTGCCCGGTGCCAATTGCTTGAACGTGCCATCACCATTGGGTTGACTCAATTCCCATGCGAAGGGAATTGATTGGTGCGCGCCCGAACCGACACCCGAGTGCGCCAAGCCGTTGGCGTCTGTGCCGAAGCGCGGGCCAGAGTAGGTGTCATTACCACGAACAAACGTCACGGGGTATTCGCGTGCTGACGTGGTGGATTTGGCGATCACCTGACCTGCTGCGTTGGTCGATGCTTCCACGATGTACGGCAGGTCTTCGCTGCACGTCACACCCAAGTTTTCAGGGTTGTTGCCACCCACAACGTCGAAGGTTGCCACTTCAATGTTGTCAACGTCCAAATAAATTTCGCAGGTGGACGCCACAACAAATGAAAAATTCATGGTGGTGGATTTTGAAGCTGCGAATGTAGTTCCCGATACCAGTAAGGCGGCGACTGTTGCTGCGGTTAGAATTGCAATTTTCATTTATTCTCCTTTTTTAGTGATTGATTGTGTTGCATTCGACCAGAAAAACATAAATCGTCATATTGTCAATGGTCGAACTAATAATTTAAATTCAGCCGCACAGAACTGCTGTACAACCCCGCAGCTTTGTACCGAACCGAAGCTGACAACGCGCTTCGGAATTCAATCGTGACCAGCAGCGGCGTCTCACCGATTTCAATGGGCACTTCGTCTACCAATGCTGATCCGTCCAGGACGGCAGACAATGGGATTTCTCTGTTGCTCTCAGAACGCAAGATCAGTTGCTCCTGATCAATCTGCAAAGTGGCGGTTGTGGGTTGGTCGCATTCGATGAGGTACTGAACGTTCACTCCACCGTCCTGATCCAAAACCGCAAAGTCTTGGTTCGGGGTGATTGAACAGTCCGCGCAGGCTTTGCCTGAGAACAAAAGCAACGCGATGACAAGAACTTTCATAAGACCTCCTTGCATTCCAAGATTGGTTTGTCCAACTCGCCCGAATGCGGGATGGTGATGGCGCATGTGGAACCGTCCTTTTCAACGGTGAGTACGTCACCAGGGATGGGTGCTTCCAGCACCAACGCCCCACGCACTCCAATAACGGTTTCCTTGCCCTTCACATTGGCCATGTCGATGGGCACACCGTTCTGCACAACCACGTACTCACGTGTGGTGTTGCTCACAACGTCGAACTGCAGCTTTGTCCCGCCCCCACGTGGGGCAACGATTTTTTTGCTCAGGCTGTCAAGTTGCACACCGAACGGTAGACTCAGCGCGTCCACCGTTACGGTTTGGTCGAACAGTGCTGAGACATTGGGGACCACGGCCACGCCCAGGGCGTTGGTGGTGACACTTTTGCCAGTGAGTTGAACGTGTGTATTGGGCAAATTGGGAACGCGGATGAGCGCGTACGATCCAAAAGGACGGGACGTTGGCAGTACCCCGCCCTCCCCGATCCACACCCCGCCGTTGGCTCCGAAGACGGTATTGGTTGTGCTGTTTTGCAGCAGCAATGTGGACATCGGAAGATCCCAACGCCCTGCTACATAATGGTTGTTGGCGCTTGCGCTTGCGTTCCAGCTCAGGCGGCGATTTTTCAGTGTGGTTGAACCGTTGGCCTGTCCAAACCACTCACCATCATTGAGGTTGACGCTCGTGGATGCTGAGGATCCAAACTGGTAGCGGAACCCGAGATTTAACGTTGTGTCGCGTAGCGATAAGTCGCGCTGAGCGAATACAGACAGTTCTGACCGAGAGTTCAACTGCCAACGCGATTGGGCTGTAAGTAATTGAGTCGAGCGATTGGAATAGCGAACATCGCTGTAGTTTAGCGCCGCACTGAAACTATTCTGGCGGTACGCAACACCCAACGTGGTTTGAGACTCAAGAGCAAAGCGTGAACGTTCGCGGTTGAGGTTCCAGTAGTCGTCTGTGACATGGGTGTGCGAAGCGGACCACGAAACGCCATTGGTGCGCCGTTCGTATCCAATGGTGGCGGCCATGCCATCACCACTGGTCGCGATGTCAAAGGTGGCAGCGCCCCAGCGCCCAAAGGTCCACAAGTTGCCCCACATGGCAGTCCGGCCTGTGGCCGTGGCCTGAAACGCAGCGGTGGTGGTCCAGCGGTCGGACATACCGCGTGCGTACACTGCGTTGGCGGCCAAGTCTGCGTAGTTGTTGCCCAGTCCACCGTTGCGCATCAAGCCCCCAGACAGTTCCAACTCGCTGCGGCCTTCGGCAAGCGCTTTGGGTGTGCTGTAGAACTGACGGGTTGTCCAGTATTCGCGGCCCAACTCATCGCGCACAACCATGGAGACGGTACTTAGACCAATCGGTGAATTGAGGTTGGCAAACTGATATGGCCCAGGCTGGAACTGCTGCTGAGACGCCCGCACACTGTTGACGAACACCTCCGCCGTCGAACGCGTGTCGGCAACACCATTGAACGTGGGCACCGGATAAAAGGCGTCATCACTCAACGATCGGTCTGTGCCCACGCGAACACCCAGCAAGTTGCGCGAGCCAAGCAACGAACCGTTGGGTGTGGCGTTGATGACATCACCGATCTGCACGCGAGTCTGCGATGCATACAGATCCCTACTCCACGTCGTCAATGAGCGCTCGTGGATTAAGCCAGTGCTGTCTTTATTGAATTGACCTGCACCGAACAATGCCCCTCCCAGGACATTGGTCCGAACGTCGTAGGACAACGACTGCGTGAAGCCATACGACTCGCTGTCTTGCGCGCGGTAGTCGTAACCCAGCATCACCCCTTTAGGCGAAGGTCCAACGTTCGTACGCAAGCGTGATGCTTGGTTGTAATTGCGCGCAGGCAGGTACTTTGCCGGTACATTGATGCTGTAACTTTGAGTGGCCGGATCGAACTGAACATCCGCGTTCAAATCGGATGGAGACACGGCATCACGGTCGGCAAGCGATGCGGGCACCTGCACACCCCACTGGGTCCACCGATCAATTGATATCAACAACTGCCCATCCTCACGAACGCGCAGTTCTTCAACGTCGCTTTTATGCGATCCATTGATGGATACGGCGGCAATGGTTACGTCTGAGGCCCAAGATGGATGTGCAAGGCAGACAGCCATAGCCAATGCGATGACTGATTTCTTCATTTGATATCCCGGCGCTGACCGTTGACTTCAACAGACACCACACCGTGCGGGAAATTTTCAAGTGCAAACTTGCGTGTTTCACCGGGAAGGACATAACCCAGCAAGCCACTGCGGGTTGCGGAGCCAGACGACGGAGACACCAATCGTGCAGACGCAGTACCAGTGTTTGTAACTTCAAAGTGTTCACCCACCCAGCGCCCGGATAAGTTGGGTTGGGCGGTAGGCGAACGCCAGATCCACGCCAAGTCCTGCTTGACCAACTTGATAAGCCCCACCTCACCAGGTGCGGGCAGTTCGGCCACACTGACTCGGAAGAACTCTTCACTTCCGCTTTGTTCGGCTTTGATGTAGCGGATGGACTGTGTTGCGCCTTTTTTTACTGTAACAATCGAAGGAGCAAACCGGATCTTTGATGATGCGCTTCGGCGTGAAGCACCGTTTTCAACAGTTAGTTCATCCACTGTGATTTGATAAGAACGATCAGGACCATTATTTGAAATAGTTAAAACCCCACTTTTTTCCCCTGCGGCATTGACTTTAAATACCGGCCCAACAGAGCCCGCAATTGACACCAACGGAACCATAACCAACGACAACATCAATACAAAACCTTTAACCATTTAGACCTCCTAATAACTATAATTAAATCCAGGTAACCACGAACGCCAATATTGTCAACACCATTTATTGAACCTGAACCGCCTGGGTGCGCAATCCGCTGTAATCCATGGTGATCACATACGGCCCCGTGTTAGCCCAGCATTGCGCCCGGTCGCACCACATGGGCATTTCATCGGGGTCGAAGGCTTGGGTGTTGCGCTCCACAGAGATTTTGACGGGCAAAGTCACGGCTTCACAAAACACGCCCTGGCAGTCCTCATCAACGGGCGCACGCTCATCGCATTGAAGGAATTCGGCGGCGCTGCCGCTGACATACGCGCAGGTTTGTTCGACGGTGAGGTACGCCCCCATGGGAGTGGATTGCGCGCCCATGGCGAACAAGGGAACAGCGGTTGCGGCGAATAAAAAGTTTTTCATACATGCCTCCTGTGGCGTGGGAAATGGGAGTTAGTTTTCATGATCCAGTGGGCTTGTACGTCCCAACAGGATGTTGAAAAATTGTTTGAAGCGGCTGTGTGGTTTGAACGACGCGTATTGAACGGCGTTGCACGGTTCCAGTTGTGACCAATCATTTTCTGAACGGTCTGTTGGCGTTGGTTCGACGGCGGGTGGAATATCGTTTTGGGGTTCGGGCGTGCATCCAAAGCCCGCGAACGCATCCACATGTCCATAGAACGCGGCAACCTGTTGGGGTGTAAACCCTTCGTTGTCTTTCAAATTGGGGTTCTCACCGAACTCCACCAAACGTTCAATCAACTCTTTGTCGTCGTACAACGCACTGCACCAGTGCAAAATCGACATCCCCCGCTCATCGGTGCCAGCCAAGTTGCATTTGTAGTCAAGACAAATGTGAATGATTTCTCGCGCTCGGCTGAGCATGTCGTTCTGCGCGTCGGTGAAGTCGTCGGGGTTGTTGGCAACGATGGAAGCGAACATATTAAAGATCGAGGAAATGGTGGCGTTGGTGAATTCTTGAGACCCCATGCGCACGGAATTTCCATCGGCACTGGCAATCGGAACAGACCCCGCACGACCCAACCATTTGACCGCCGCCATGTCGTGCAATGGCAGAGTGTCAATGAGCATGCCTGCGTCTTTGTTCAGCACTTCGCAATCACCGTGAGGCTGCACTTCATCGGCGGGGACACGCAGTTGCGCCGTCCAAACAGCCAATGTTCTGCGAAACAACGGTGTCGGCTCAGCTCCCAGGCTCAACGCGTTTTCAACGACCTCCGGCTGGATGTTTGCTATTCCATCCAAAAAGCGCCGCGTTTGTAATGTGTCGTATTTTTTAAACATATCGTTCCTTTTAGTAAATAATTTCAGTGATTGAACGCTTGTATGATTCACCGCCGACATTGAAAACACGCGTGGATTTCTTGATAGTGGGCGGCAACATTCCTGTTGTGCAGCGCTCAACTCCAAAATCCAACATGCGGCACGACGCAACAATGGTCATAGTCACCAAGAAAGTTTTGCGTGTTTCAGTTGCGTTCGCCGAGACGGATGACAAAAGTGCGATACATAAACAGATTGCTTTCATAAATTTCCCCGTTGTTTTAATGAGTAAAACAAATATTCTTATATTGTCAATAGAAATAATTGACATTATGAAAAATAAAAAGCCCCAAAAGGGGCTTCTTGATCGGCGCTGGTGCAGACGGCTACATAACGTTCTTTCGGAGTATGTAACGGACCAAATCGGTGGTGCTAACCCCATATGCAGCGGCCAATGCATTGACACGTTTGACAATGGGTTGAGCGTCCGGAATAAAACCAATTCCTGAACGACGACCAGGATCCAGATGTTTGGGGTTGGTGGGTTTGGGACGTTGGCACTCGCACCCTAAGTTGGCGAAATGGACACGGCTGAAGTTCGGGGACTCAATAAAATCCCAAACAAACTCGCGAATTGTCTGCGCGCGTGATTTTTCAGCAGCCTCTGCTCTCTTGTCCAACAACTGAACAACCTTCTTTGTTTCATAAAACATTGGATACCCAATGGCATCCTTTGGCTTAGTTTTCGATTTCATGCACTCTCCTTAATTTGGTTTCGATATGTTCTTGTTTTGTCATCAGTTTTGCCTTGCCCGTCCATGCAATCATCTTCATGTAATGGCGGTTGAGATCACCTTTTTGCAAATAATCATGAACGCCCTTGGGTTGCCAATACGTCGCGCCCGTCACATGTGTCCATTCGTAATATTTTTTTCTCATACACACCCCGTTGTATTTTTATCTAATCAAATCATCCAACAATGTCAAGCATCATATTTGACAAAAGCGTTGAATGTTATGAATTCAACCGTTGCATGAATTCAACAATGGTGAACCCCGCCCCCACACAAAACACCAGCGCGCCAAAAATGAGAGATGGCACCGCCAAATGGCGAATGGGCAACAGTTGCAGGCAGGTGATCAACGCACCACAGGACAACCAGAATGCCAATTTCATCACCGCCAACGTGATCCACACCCCAGTGAAATCCGCGCAGTAGACATGGCAGAACTTCATCAAACCAATGAGAACAAGCCACGGCACCGTTGAGAACAACATCATGGTGAGTGACAACTTCCAGTTGCGTTGAACTCCATAACGGACCGCGCAGATGGCGTAAAATAGAAACGCCGCCAGCGAAATCGCGTTCACCACCGCCATATCACCCCAGGTCAACACATCAATGTCCTGAAGCTCGGGCGTGGATGGCGGCCAAGCCTGCTTCAATCGTGTCAAGCTTTTCAAAAGCCGCCCCCGCAAAATGCAAGACGAACAACGGAAGACCGACAAAGATGATGTATCTGGCCAATATTTTTTTCATGGAAACCCCGCAATTGATTGAGATACACTCACTCAATCACGAATCGCAACATTGTCAATAGGTTTAATTGATATTATTTAGAATAAATGCCGTTTTGAAGTGTGGATTAAATCCCAATAAAAAATCCCGCTTAAGCGGGCGCGCTTAAAAGAAAAGCCCCCTTGCGGGGGCGTTTCCTGCCGTGTCTTACCGTGTTGTGTATGGATGCAACGGGACGGGGATAACCCGCACATCACGACCACTGCCACTGATAAGAACACTCTGCCCAGGTTGAACGCTGATATCGGCGTCCTGAATGATGGAAATGACGTTGCTGCGTCCGCGCTGCTCGGTGCGAATAAATATTTCCAAACCGTCGCGGTCGCTGGCTGCGCGTTGAATGGCACCACCGGCCACCCCACCCGCTGCAGCTCCCACAATCCGTGCGGCATTGCGTGCGTCGCGGTTTTTCACCTGTTGGGCTGCTCCCAATCCAATGGCCGCGCCCAGGACGCTTCCGGTGTTGACTTTGGAACGGTTGGCAATTTTGATATCACGAACCATCACCACAACCCCCTCTTGGATATTGCGTGAGGTCAACGCCTGTTCGCGGCTGTAGTTGCGGCTGGACGTGTCGGATTCCGCCCACGCCGGAGTTGCTGAAAGCAAAACTGCTGTTGCAATTGCAATGCATTGGATCTTCATAAATTCCCCCCTTTTTATAAACATGCCCCCACTCAAGCAGATCTTGAAGCGTTGTCAAGCTTCATGCGCACATTTGTTGATTGGGACTGTTCAAGCGAATGTGACCGCAAAGCAACTTTGACGCGGAAATCCGTCAGCGCGGATTGTTCAACGGGCGCGTTGCGTTTCCAATATTGGGCAATCACGCTGGTGCGCAAGCGCCATTCCCGCTCTTTGAGAACGCTGCGGTCGGCGTAATCCATGGGAGTCTTTCCAGACTTGTCCGGCTTCAATGGGTTGGCTCCGAACGCAACCAACGCGTCGGCCACATCAAAACGTTTGTTGATCACCGCCCAATGAAGTGCGGTTCGACCGTGGGCATCCACTGCCTCCAACAATCGGTCCGGTGATACCGTCACAAGAGTACGAACATCTTGAAGCGTCAAATTTTCCATATGCAACTCCCTTAGTGAATTGCATTTAGAAAATCAGATGCATGAATATTGTCAAGCCCTCTAGAAATTCAACTGCTGTTGTACGACAGGCTGTATTCGTGCGGACATCTGTGCAAGTGCGCTGTCCATTGAAATAGCTCTACCGTTGCCTTCCAAAAGAACATCTTTAAGGGGAACATACCATCGGTTCTCATCGTCACCCTTGACGTTGAACTCAACGTAATCATCGCGGATAGATGATATCTCTACAGGTTTACGCTCAACACGTGCGCGTTGGACTGACGCTACCACATCTTCGCCCAAACCGAACCGCTCAGAGAGACGCCCCATGAAAATACTGCTTAAGACGGGCATGATGGGTGGAATACTCATATCCAACAAATCACCAAACTGCTGCGGGAATGAACTGCGACACTCTACAGACCCTACCCCGGTTCGCGAAATAATCTGGTTTCCAATATCTAGATCCGTTATGTTTTCGCACAGTGCCTTGACTTCCGAAACACATCGCGAAGTAGGCTGCTCAAGGAGACGACTTCTAAATCTAACGCCCGTGAGCACACACACTTCATCAACCATGACTTTCAACGCTTCCTCGTTGCGTTTTTGTGCGTAGTCTGCGGCCTTCGCTTTTACGCTGTATATCAGCGCCATTTCCTCTGCGAGTGTTGGTTTGTCCATGGTTCCCCTCACATTTGTGGGTGGTGATTGGCGTGTCGCCCAGGACACATCTGACGCATTGCACTGGACAAGGAAACACTACGATCTGCGCTCCTTAAATAAACTTTGTTTGCCGCTACACTGTGAGTGGTCCCTGTTTCGTTGTGCACAAACGTCACCAAATCGCCTTTCCAAGAATGCATCCGCACGGCGTGGCTCTCCCAACTCCCACGAACAAAGAGTTGTGAGTCGCTGGGAAAATTGAAACGCTCCCGGACCCGTCCAAGAAAGACATCACACAACTGCGGGTTCAACAAAGGAATGCTTGTGTCAATCATGTCGCGCATATTTTGGGGCAATACTGCGCGGGACTGGGGACCAGCGATGCCAGTGTTTGTCATAACCTGACGGCCGATTTCAAGATCACTGTAGTCGCCCGATATGTTGTCGAATGCCTCGCGATGACGCTCTACTTTTGACTCAAACAATTTTAGACGCAGGTTCAGGCCCACCAACTCTTTAATTTGGTCAACCATTCCTTCCAACGTCGGGGCATTGCCATCCTTGTCGTAGACGGCGGACAGACGGACAATCTCGCTTTCAAGAAGTCGCTGCGTTTCTTTCGCGCTTGCATACCACATCACGCCACCTCCAATGCCGGGGCTTTTCTGCGGCGCACGACTTGGATGGTTGGACGCGCCTCACTGGATGGTTCAACCTCGTTCTCGTCGCGCTCCATGTCAAAGGCTTTGCGGGTGTACTCTTTGACGTTGTAATACGTGGCGATCTTCTCGGCTTCGGCAAACGCTGTGAAGATCAAAGAGTGATCGTTTTTAAGAACCTTGATCCACGACTGCAAGTAGGCAATGTGATTGCCGGGGTCATACTCTTGATCGACCGACAAGCCCAGGCGGTCGGCCACGATCAATGAAAAGCACTCCGCAATCAACTCTTCTTTGGCGTACTTCTCAGAACCGAACTTGCCGCTTAAGTCGCGACCCAATCGTGTGGGGTGAGCGCTGGCGTGGCCTGTCTCATGCAAGGCGGTGGCGTAGAAGCCTTCCATAGTGCGGAACTGCTCTTTGGTGGGCAGTTGCACGTAGTCCTGGGCGACGGTGTAGTACGCCGCGTTGCCCCCGTATCGGTACTCAACACCACTGTCGCGCATCAAGCGCTCAGCTTGCTCATGACTCCACTCCACGGGCTTTGGTACTTTTGACTCGCGGATGGGCAAGCCATCGCACTGTTCGCTGTTGAACACAGCGGATGTAATCAGTGCAATTTTCTGTCGCCCGTTCTCATCAAGTACAGGGTTTCCTTGCTTGTCGGAAACATTGATGACACGCACGACCTTAGATGACTTCTCACCTTTGCGTACCGCGCCGCCAAGTGCTTTGGCCTGGTTGAAGGTCAACCACCCGTTGCTTTGGAAGCCGCGCGCAGCCTGGGCCATCATCAGCATCATCACGTTGCTGCCGTGATATGTGTTACCGCGTGCATAATTGTACGGCAGGCTTCCAAACGCTCCTGTGGAACTGTGCTGTTTCCAATCCCGTCGCCACGGGATGACGCCCTGCTGCATCTGTTCAATGATGTATTCGGCGGCAACGCTGCGCGCTTCGTCTTGCTTGCTCATTGCCACCTCACAATGTCAGTGTTTGTTTTGCACCGTTGAGTTTTTGGGCTGCGGCCTTCTTGACTGCCTTACCCACCTGTTTGCTGGGCTTGTCGGCCACGTGGACAACTTGAATTTTGTCTTCCACAAACGCTTGCACGGGATCCACCTGCTGCTGTGCTTGTTGGTGATCTGCGGGCTGCACGGTGGGTCGGAACGCTTGCGAGGCTTCTTGTTTCCACACCTTGGAGCGCACGGGTTCTTGTTGAACCTCGGGCACGCCAATGGTCTTCAAAATGGTGTCTGCAGCTTTCGCGGCGCGTTCCAACTCCTGCCAGTTGGGACGGCTGTTGATGTAGTTATTGGCCCAACCGCTGTCATCGGGTTCGTAGGTCATTCCCAAGCGGCTGGCAATCTGCAACAACGCCAATTGGCGTCCCAAACGGTATTGGCTGTCCTGCTCACTGCCCTGCTCCCCAGGTTGCACGCCGTGATAGCGGCTGGGGTGGGTGGCCCAATCAGCAAGCAAGAACATCAGATCGTTGTAGTACGCGCTTTTGCCATCGGCGTGTTTGGTGGCGTACTCCGTCTGAGGACGCATGTACAACGTATCGGTGGACCGTTCGTAGTACGGCGCGTTCATGGGATCAAATGAGAATTTCGCTCCCGTCTTGGCAATCATGTCATCCAAGAATGCATCGCGATTGTCCGCCAATCCCTGCCACGCGTATGTGTGTTTGTTTTGGGGGAGATTTTTGATTTGATCCCCGTTGAAGCACACCGCCATCACGGATTTGAAATCGCCATCCTCTTGCTTGTACGTGCTTTCAATCTTCGTGGCTTTGGACTCACCTTTGGCGATGTAGTAGCCGTTCTTCTTGATCTGCTCGGATTTCATGTAGATGGGGCTGGTGAAGCCGCGATCCAGTGAAACGGTCATCAGTTGCAATGCGTTGAAGTCTTTGAATGGATAACCACTGGGGCCAACAGGCCAACCCCCAATCATCGACAATGGTGTTTCAGTCTCCCGAAAGCCGTGATCCAACACAGATCGGCGTTCGGCAAGTTGGTCGTAAAATTTTTCAGCAATATCTTGCTTGAGTTCGCTGGCTGCGCTCATGATTGTTTCTCCACGTTGATTGATACTGTTAAACCCCGTTCGAGGGCTTTCCGAAGGTGATACAAAACGTCATCGATGGTGTGAAGCTCAACTGTGGAGTCATCAAAGTCGTGATGCAGGACCATTTGCACGCCGCCATCCACTTTGTAAATTGCAAAGCGCTCCGCCGCAATAAGGTCATCCCACCAGTCTTCTTCATAATTTTCCATGCTTTATTCCATCGCTGATAATGAAAATTATTAAACGGGCGGAAAATTGAAAGTCAAGCTTTTCTGAAAAATCAAAATTCAGGAATAAAAAAAAGGGCCGCACGAACGCGGCCCTTGGTTATCATCGAGATGGATGTCATTGTTGGAGTCCTCTGGGCACAGAGTGGTTGTTCACCCTGCGCAAAAGGTTGAGGGCGTAGCCTTGGCGGGCTGTCTTGAAAACACATTCAAGCAATTGCACGTCCAATTCGGGGGTGGTCTTCCCGTGTCCAATCTTGCAGTCATAACGCTGCAAGATAAGAGCATCCCAGGTGACGTTGCCGTCCGGCGCGTGATTGGACAGGTGACAGAACCCACGCGCTACCCACTGTGCTTTTTCCAACAGTTCATCACCATCAACAATGATGTGGCTGAACGCCGCGCAAAATGCCTCTTCAATGTCTTTGTTGGTGTCCATATTAAAAGCTCCACTGTTCGTCGGTGAAGTCCTTATCCGACACTGTAATAAGAATGGGTTCGCCGTCGGCAACCTTGGGTGTATCAATCACGGATGGAGCGCTTTTTGTGGGCGCACGCACAATGATTTCGCCGGTTGGAAGCTCCCAGGACAGATCCGCAGGAATGCGTGCGCGCACACAATTGACCTGGATCCCATCAATACGCTTTGTGTCTCCACGCACGGACTGTGGCCGTTCAAACCCTGGCATTTGCCAAAAGCGCGTCCAGAATTGTGCCGGACTCAAGACATGACGGCCATCGCCCTCAGAGAATTTGGCGTATGAGTTGTAGATATCGCTCTTAGGTGTCAATGTGCTTGCGTCAGGAACAATTCCACAGTAATCACGCCACGCGCCCACACAGTCGTTCTTGCTGCGAATTGACTGTTTAAAGATCTTCGTTGCTTCGGGCCATTCATCTTCGGGCAGAAAACCGCCGCGTTTAACAATGCGACTGATACCTTCCAACAGCCAGTCCAATACGATGTGCGCTTCATCTTTCAGAATGCGCTCCGCAAGATTTGGGACTTTGATGTATGTTCCATGCCGTTGATTCCACTTGACCACGCACAAGCGGCGGTACACACCGTCGGTTGCATCGCTAATCATTGGCTCATAGTTGGAACTGACGATGTGGCAGGACGTGTTCACGAACTCAATCATGTCGCGATACAAGAACTTTGCAGTCAGCAGATCACCCCCGCTGAGCGCTTTGAAAGCTTCTTGATTGATACCTCGCGCCCCATTCGTCACTTCTGGTGTGAAGATCAAGCTGGCGTTCACGCAACTGGCGAGCGCTTGAGGGTCACCACACTTATCCAGCCAGATTTGCGCCGTGCGATGGTGGAACCCACGAATGATGGACGACATCACACCTTTGCCATTGCCACCTGTTCCCACCCACCACCAGACCAATTGATGCGGCCCAGGAATGAGCGTGAGAGCACACTGTTCTTGCACCAATGCACAAATATCCGGGTCCGGCAATGCGCTGGCAAGGAAGCGGCCAAACAACGAGTTGGATGGAACAGCGTGAGGTGTGTGTTGCTTGTTGTACGTCGTGCTGACAGTCGCGTTAACTCCAAACATGAGGCCCAGTTTTTTATCGGCGGGGAGAACGGTCACGGCCCCATCTTTGCCCACGTGCAGGTAGCCATTTTTCGCGGCAATAACAATCTTGTCTGCATCCAACTTAGGCAGTGGATCAAGCATGTTTGTGGCAAATTTAAAGCAATCCGTTGCAGCCGAATTTGTAGCCTTGTCGGGCATATGCTTGAACAGGAAATCGGTTGCCATTGCCGTTCCATCTGCCTGGGTAACGGTGTCCCAAAATACACCGTTCCATTTGTATGCCATACCGTTGGCTCGTGCCCAATCTCCACACGCGCCGCTGTTGATGTAGTTCACCCAATTCCATGCGGGTGTATTAGATGGGATGATGTTCGCGCTGTTGATCTTCTTAATCTTCGGCTGAGCGGTTTTTGGAGCCGCCTGTTTGCCGATGGAAGCTGGCGGGGTTGACACCACAGCGTTATTTGATACGTTGGTTTTGGACATGAATTTCTCCTATAGTTTTACCTCATTGAAAACCGCTCGGTTGCAGCCGCGCGGTTTTTTATGCGTTTTTGGCATCGTTGAACAACCAGTTGTTGCCAACGGCCAAATCCGTGAGTTCCCGGATGTATTCGGAAACGGTCATACCACTGCGCTGCGCCACCTCTTCCAACCGCGCCAACTTCTCTTGATCAAAGCGGAACGTGCGGTTGATTTTTTGCGGACGCGCGCGGCGGCGGTACGGCTTGCGCTTTTTGTTGAATTTGAATTGCAGTACCTCACCCATGTGTTACCTCCAAAAACCTGTTGTGTTATTTAGTTCTAATTTATTTTTTCTCATTGTCAAGCATATTTTGTATTGCAAAATTCGCAATCTTACTGCCACAAGGTTTTTGGATGTTTTCTTCAACCATTTTTAATCCAATTTGCATCCCAGGCGGGGTCGTTTTTATCCCTGTTTTTTAAAAACCCGTTCAAATCCTTACGCCACAAGGCTTTGAAGGTGATTTTCCCTGAATTTTGCAATACAAAATATGGCGTGAGTAGGGCTTTGAGTAGGGCTTGAGTAGGGTCTTTTGGAGCTACCCTACTCAGCCAGAACCGTTGGTATATATAGGTTTCACCTATTTTGAGTAGGGTGAGTAGGGTAAAACATAAAAAAGTTTCCTCTGAGAATGCTTTTTTGGTGTTTTTTTGTATTTTTCTATAAATAATTTATCAACACCCACCCTACTCACCTACTCACCCGATTAAGCCTTACTCCCGAAAGGGTTTCAGTGAGTAGGGGTGATTAGCAACACCCCTACTCATTCAATAATTTGTATTGCGTTTTTTTATGAAACTAAGCAATTAAGATCCAGTTGATATTCAAGCATCATTACATCCGGCGTTTACCAAAGCTTGCGTCATCACCAGCTTCAACCTGCTCCATGATTTTCCGCGCCATTCGCTCGCTCATGATTCTTTGTGCCTCATTTGTGTAATACGAGTCAGCAATCTGCTCCGGAATGAAGCCGCAGTCATCCAGCGCATAGAAATCCGCGCCATTGTCCAAAAGAAAATTGATTGTCTCGCTCTCAGGAAACAAGAACGCAGCATGCAACGGGGTGTAACCGCAATAGTCGCAATGCAAGTTGACATCAGCTCCGTACGAAATCAGCAACTTCATTGTCTTGATATCCCGCTGCCTCACTGCCATGTGCAAAGCGGCGTGACCTGGGAAATCCATGTCACTCAACGACGCGCACGTATTTGGATCCACCCCCATTTTGAGAACATCCTCAAGCTGCCACTGATAAATGCGGGTGCAGTAGTGAACCATTGTGTAGCCACAAGAAAATACAATGTTTGTGTTCGCCCCGTATCGAACCAAAATATCCAACGACTCCATTTTCTTGCACTTGAAAGCCAGCTCCACAAGACTGCGACAATCACCTTCTTTGTAGTAGGTTGAATTCGGGTCAACGCCGAGCTTCAACCTCTTTTCAAGCAGATCCAATTTCCCCTTCACGACAGCCAGTCCCAGGACCGACTTGCCGCGCTTGTTGTAGTTCTCCATTTCATATCTCCACATTTGCCCGCTGGGCGACAGGGAAATGTTGACAATGGCGAATAGATTTCTCCACATAAAAAAAGCCCCCAAATTGGGGGCCGAAAAGGACTGCAAGGGACAACTAGGGACTGGGGCTTAACACCGCCTATCTCAGTGCTTGCGCGAGGACGTTTCTTTCGTGCAAAGCAATACGCTCTTGCACTTTGGCGCGCTGTTGTTGTTGCTCATCGAACAACATCTGCTGTGCTTCGATCATCAGATCTGTGCTGCTCCACTGCAGCTCGGTGAGCAAGTCAAAAATACCGTCAACAACCGTGTTGTCATCAAGATCCTTGGCGTGGGCAATGATGATGCCGTTAGCCATTTGGAACGCATGCAATTGCACGCTGGGCATCACAGGATGTTGGAGCCATGCGTCCACATCGCTCTTTCTGTAGCGCACAGGGGTGGTGGACCAACGCTCTTCGGTGCGTGCTGGACGCTCCCCAATGGGCGGTGGTGGCATCCCTTGGTTGCGCAGACGCTGCAATGTCTTGGTGCTGACTTGCATCAACACAGCGGCTTGCGCTGCGGTGAGATGGAGATCCCCAGGCGCTTGGGCTAACGCTTGGCGCTGCTGTTCGTCAACCTTCGCCATCGCCACCTCCAATGTGACTCATCAGTTCGTGCTGCTGTACTCGGGCGCTGTACAGTTTGTCTCGATTCTTAATATGAATGGGCTGGTGTTGGTCGGCGTATGGCGTGATGTTCAGTTCGCTCATCCATTAAATCTCGCTTATTTGGATTTCCACACCAATCTCTTGGATCTCATCCAAAATCATATTGAGGCTATCTATTGTGGAGCCCATCTTTCCCTTTAGACTGTCTTTTCTTTGAACGGTCAAGGCATTGGAAAAGTTTTCCAATATCCAATTGCGCCTGCGGCGGATATCGTCACTGTCCAATGCCATCAAGCGCTCGTTGAGAGGATGGAACAACCGTCTGAGCTCTTGAAAGCGCGTGTGTGCGAATTTTGTGTATGTTGTGTTGGCTGAGCACTGGTTCATTAGCCGAGCTTCCTCAACCATCCTTTTGAAGTCACGCACATCACGATACAAAAGCCTTAGTTCTTCAACTAAAAGCTTCCGCACCTTCTTTTTTTCATTTCGCTCGTCAACAAAGAGCATTCCATCACTCATAGCTCTTAATCATCCTTGGTGTGTCCCAGCCCTGCGAGCGCCTCAACCAAACTCATCTTTGAGCGTTCGGCACGGCGGGCGTAGTCTTCTTGACGGAGTTCCTCACGCACTGTCCAAGCATCATTCCGGAGCGCTTGGGCACCCTGCGCGTATCCAATGGAGTCGCATACCTGAGCGAAAAATCGAGCATTGATCACAAAGCGGATGCGTGGGCCAACCTGGGAGCGGCGACGACCAGCCTTGGCCACAACCGGCACCATCACCGTTTCGGGCGTGGGGTCGAGTATTTCTGCCAGGTCCTCAAGCGGCAGCTGCCAGTGTCCGTCAATCTTCCGGGCACCGGGGTAACGGCCACTCTTCATGCCCTCGCGGATCTTCTGCAACACGCCCCGAGAGTTGGAGTTGCGACCGAGAACAACCGCCACTTCCTCCGGCGTCAACGCATGGCGTTTGGGCCAGTCTCGACGCAGGTTTTCCAACGCTGTTTTGCTCATATCCAGACAGTAGCAGCGGACCTAGGCTGGGGCAAACGACTGGGGCAAAAAGGGGGTGTTCGCGGGTGTTTAAGGGTGTCTTATGGTGTTTGGTTGATGGCGGACAACCAACGCTCGACACGCTTAATTCATTGAAAACAAAGGGCTTTCACTGACCGCCCGAACTTGCCCCAAAAAAGAGTTGACCTTAGGAGGGGGACGCTCTATCCAGCTGAGCTACGGGGCCATGCAGCCGGGAAGTTTACAGGCAACACACCCTGCCCTCCAAGCATTCGTGCTCCACACGGCGGCGCTGGCGCGTTGCACCATGGCCGGACAGGCCGCTCTGCTACCATCGGCGATTCAGTTCATCGCGCCCCCCACCTGCCCGCGATGGCACCAAACAACGTAACGAAACACAGGAGTCTGCATGTCTTCCGAGCTGCTCAAGTCCCTTGGCCTGGACGCGATCAACGCTGGCACGTACCTGGGCAACGGGGAGTGGTCGAGCGCGACCAGCGGTGAGCTGATCACCCCGGTCAACCCGACCACCGGCGAGCCGATCGCGCAGGTCCGCGCGACCACCGAGGCCGAGTACGAGACCGTCGTCGCCCGCGCCCAGGAAGCCTTCAAGATCTGGCGTACCACGCCGGCCCCGCGTCGCGGCGAAGCCGTGCGCCTGTGCGGCGAAGCACTGCGCAAGCACAAGGACGCCCTGGGTTCGCTGGTGGCGCTGGAAATGGGCAAGAGCAAGCCGGAAGGCGACGGCGAAGTGCAGGAGATGATCGACATCGCCGATTTCGCCGTGGGCCAGAGCCGCATGCTGTACGGCTACACCATGCATTCCGAGCGCCCCGGCCACCGCATGTACGAGCAGTACCACCCGCTGGGCCTGGTCGGCATCATCTCTGCCTTCAACTTCCCGGTCGCGGTGTGGAGCTGGAACTCGTTCCTGGCCGCCATCTGTGGCGACGTGTGCATCTGGAAGCCGTCCAACAAGACGCCGCTGACCGCCATCGCCTCGCTGAAGATCTGCAACGACGCCCTGCGCGAAGCCGGTTTCCCGGACATCTTCTTCCTGATCAACGATGCGGGCACCGCGCTGTCGGAAAAGATGGTCGATGACCGTCGCGTGCCGCTGATCAGCTTCACCGGCTCGACCCAGGTCGGCCGCACCGTCAACGAGAAGGTCGCGCGTCGCCTCGGCCGCTGCCTGCTGGAACTGGGCGGCAACAACGCCATCATCCTGGACGAAACCGCCGACCTGAAGCTGGCCGTGCCGGGCATCGTGTTCGGCGCTGTCGGCACCGCCGGCCAGCGCTGCACCACCACCCGCCGCCTGATCGTGCACCGCTCGATCTACGCCGACGTGCTGGCCACCCTGGTCAAGGCCTACAAGCAGGTCGAAGGCAAGATCGGCGACCCGACCGATGCGGCCAACCTGATGGGCCCACTGAACAGCGATGGCGCCGTGCAGCAGTTCCTCGATGCCATCGCCCAGGCCAAGGCGGCCGGCGGCACCATCGAAACCGGCGGCACCCGCATCGACCGCGCCGGCAACTTCGTGCTGCCGGCGATTGTCTCCGGCCTGAAGAACAGCGATGCCGTGGTCCAGCACGAGACCTTCGCGCCGATCCTGTACGTGATGCCGTACGACACCCTCGATGAAGCCATCGACATGCAGAATGGCGTGCCGCAGGGCCTGTCGTCCTCGATCTTCACCCAGAACCTGAAGACTGCCGAGAAGTTCCTGTCGGCCGCTGGCAGCGACTGCGGCATCGCCAACATCAACATCGGCACGTCCGGTGCGGAGATTGGTGGCGCCTTCGGTGGCGAGAAGGACACCGGCGGTGGCCGCGAGTCCGGTTCGGACGCCTGGAAGGTCTACATGCGCCGCCAGACCAACACCATCAACTATTCGGACTCGCTGCCGCTGGCCCAGGGCATCAAGTTCGATCTGTGATGGCAGACGTTTCTGCCATGGCTGCGGGTCAGAGCCCCTCCGGGGATCTGACCCCTGCCCAGGGCCGGATCCCCAATGGGGCTCCGACCCTCGACTTCACCGGTCGCCGCGTGCTGATCGCCGGCGGCAGCAAGGGCATCGGTCGTGAAATGGCGTTGGCATTTGCCGGCGCCGGTGCGCAGGTCTCGGTCTGCGCACGTGGCCAGGCCGGCCTGGATGCCCTGCGTGCCGATGCGCAGGCACAGGGCACCCCACTGCATACCGTCTCCGCCGATCTGGCCGACGCCGGCCAGATCCAGGCCTGGCTGCAGGCCGCTGCCGATGCACTCGGCGGCATCGATGTACTGATCAACAACGCTACCGGCTACGGCATGGCCGACGACGAGGATGGCTGGGCCGCCAGCCTGCAGATCGACCTGATGGCGGCGGTACGGGCCTCGCGCCTGGCACTGCCGTGGCTGCGCGCATCCAGCGATGCCTGCATCCTCAACCTGTCCTCGATTGCCGCACAGCAGCCACGCCCCGGTGGCGCGCCCTACGCCGCCGCAAAGGCCGCGCTGTCGCACTACACCACGTCGCAGGCATTGGCGCTGGCCAAGGACCGGATCCGGGTCAACGCCATCGCCCCCGGTTCGATTGAATTCGATGACGGCCTGTGGGATCGCCGTCGCACCGAAGATCCGGCGCTGTACCACGGCACCCTGGCGAAGATTCCGTTCGGCCGCTTCGGCCATCCGCGCGAAATTGCCGACGCCGCCCTGTTCCTGTGCTCGCCGCTGGCGCGCTGGGTCACCGGCAGCGTGCTCAACGTGGATGGCGGCCAGGTGTTGATGGGCTGATACCGGCACTCCGGTAGCTGCCAACCTTGGTTGGCATGCCTTTCGTCGACCAAGGTCGACGCCTACCCTGCTGAAATGGCTTTCGTCGACCAAGGTCGGCGCCTACCAGGGCTGGCACCTCGTTCGCCCACCAGGGTCCACGCCTGCCATCGCATCCGCCGGGCATGGGATTGCCTGGGCAGAGGCACTATCATGTGCACACTGCCAAGGAGGACCCCGATGAGCGTGGCACCCCGACAGACAAGCGCCCTGGCCGTGGTCAGCCTGGTCATGGGCATCGCCAGCTGGACCGTCCTGCCCTTCGTGGCCAGCATCGTGGCCATCATCACCGGCCACATGGCCCGCGCCGAGATCCGCCGCCGCCCGCACGAACTGGAAGGTGATGGCCTGGCCGTTACCGGCCTGGTGCTGGGCTGGGTGATGGTCGGCGCGGTACTTGCCGCCATCCTGGTCTTCATCCTGTTCTTCGGTGGCCTGGCGTGGCTGGCCGCGGTGTCGAACTGACGCCATGACCACCTCCGACAGCACTGAACGCTTCAGCAGCCGCGTCGCCGACTACGTCCGCTACCGGCCCGATTACCCGCCCGCGCTGCTGGAATGGCTGCACGGCCCGATGGATGTCAGTCACCAGGCCCGTGTCGCCGACATCGGTGCTGGCACCGGCATTTCCAGCCGTCAGTTTCTGGCCAGCGGTCATCCGCTGGTGGCGGTCGAGCCGAACGCCGCCATGCGCGCCGCCGCCGAAGAGTGGCTGGCGCCGCAGTATCCGGGCTTTTCCGCCGTCGATGGCCGCGCCGAGGCCACCGGCCTGGACGATGCCAGCATCGATCTGGTCAGCGTCGCGCAGGCGTTCCACTGGTTCGACACCGTGGCAGTGCGCGCCGAGTGGCAGCGCATCCTCTGCCCCGGTGGCCTGGCACTGATCTACTGGAATTCGCGCCTGCTCGATGCCAGTCCATTCCTGATCGGCTATGAACAGCTGCTGCTGGACTACGGCACCGATTACACCGCGGTGGCCGAGCGCTACCAGGACGATGCCACCATGCAGGCCTGGTTCGGCCGCGGCCTGCGCGGCATGGTGGAGTTGCCGAACGTACAGCATCTGGACTTCGACGCCCTGCGCGGGCGCCTGCTGTCCTCCTCCTACGCACCCCAATCCGGTCATCCTCGCCACGCGCCGATGATCGACGCTCTGCAGGACCTGTTCGCCGCCCACGCGGTCGACGGCCAGGTCGCTTTTGAATATCGAACCCGAGCCTTCCTCGGCACGCTGGACTGAACCGACGCATGTATTCGCTTGCCCGCCCCTTCCTGTTCTCGCTCGACGCCGAGCGCGCCCACGGCCTCGGCCTGTCCGCACTGGACCTGGCCTACCGCACCGGCACCACGCCGCTGCTGGCCGCACGCATCGCGCCGATGCCCAGCACGGTGTTCGGGCTGACCTTCCCCAATCCGGTCGGCCTGGCCGCCGGCCTGGACAAGAATGGCGAGCACATCGATGCGCTGTTCGCGCTCGGCTTCGGCTTCGTCGAGATCGGCACCATCACCCCGCGCCCGCAGGCCGGCAACCCGCAGCCGCGCCTGTTCCGCCTGCCGGAACACAACGCGATCATCAACCGCATGGGCTTCAACAATGCGGGCGTGGACGCGCTGGTGCGCAATGTCGAGCGCGCGCGCAACCGCCGCGGCCTGCTCGGCATCAACATCGGCAAGAACAAGGACACCCCGAACGAACAGGCGGTGGACGATTACATCGCCTGCCTGGACAAGGTGTATCCGCTGGCGGACTACATCACCGTCAACATCTCCTCGCCCAACACCGCCGGCCTGCGTGAATTGCAGGAAGAGACCGCGCTGCGCCAGCTGGTCAGCCAGTTGCGTGACCGCCAGGAAGACCTCGCGGCGCGCCACGGCCGCCGCGTGCCGATGCTGGTCAAGGTGGCACCGGACCTGAGTGACCGCGACATCGATGCCGCCGCGCGCGTGCTGGGCGAACTGCAGGTGGACGGCGTGATCGCCACCAACACCACCATCGACCACAGCAAGGTGGCCGGCGATCCGCTGGCCAACGAGGCCGGCGGCCTGTCCGGTGCGCCGGTGCTGGAGCAGTCCACCCTGGTGCTGCGCCGCCTGCGCTCGCGCCTGCCCGAATCGGTACCGCTGGTGGGTGTGGGAGGCATCCTGTCCGGTGCCGATGCGGTGGCCAAGATGGCCGCGGGCGCGGCGCTGGTGCAGTGCTACAGCGGCTTGATCTTCCGTGGCCCGGCGTTGGTCTCCGAATGCGTGGAGGCGATCCGTCGCCGCCGCGAAGCGCCGAGCCGCGGCGCGGTGGCCCCACTGTGAGCGCGCCCATGGATACCGTCGACGGCAACGCCCCGCTGCGCTGGACGCTCACCCGCAATGCGCCACTGCAGGCGCTGAACACCTTCCACGTGCAGGCCAGCGCCGCGCAGCTGCTGGAACTGCACGATGCCGCACTGCTGCCGGAAGTGCTGGCATTGCCCGAAGTGGCCAGCGGCCCCCTGTTGGTACTGGGTGCCGGCAGCAACGTACTGATCGCCGAAGACCTGCTGGGCACCGTGCTGGTGTTCGGCAACCGTGACATCAGTTTCCTGGAACACCGCGCTGACCACGCAGTGATCCGCGCCGGGGCCGGCGTGCCCTGGCATGGCCTGGTGATGTGGTCGCTGCAGGAAGGCTTGTCCGGGCTGGAGAACCTGGCCCTGATTCCCGGCACCGCCGGTGCCGCGCCGATCCAGAACATCGGCGCCTACGGTGCGCAGGTCGGCGAGTTCATCCAGGCGGTCGAGGCCTGGGACTGCCAGGAACAAACCTGGGTACGGCTGGACAACGAGCAGTGTCGCTTCACCTACCGCGACAGCGTGTTCAAGCAGCAGATCGACCGCTACCTGATCACCGCCATCGAACTGAAGTTGCCGCTGCTGCACGACCTGCGCATGGACTATGCCGGCATCCGCGAGGAACTGCAGGCACAGGGCGTGGAGCTGCCGAGCGCAGTGGACGTGGCCAACGCGGTGATCGCGATCCGCCGCCGCAAGCTGCCCGACCCGGATGTGCTGGGCAACGCCGGCAGTTTCTTCAAGAACCCGGTGCTGCCGCTGGAACAGGTCGATGTGCTGCTGCAGCACTTCCCCGACCTGCCCGTGTTCCCGGCCGAGCAGGACGACAAGCGCAAGGTCTCGGCTGCATGGATGATCGAGTCCTGCGGCTGGAAGGGCTTCCGCGAAGGCGATGCAGGCGTGGCCCCCAGCCACGCGCTGGTACTGGTCAACCATGGCAATGCCAGCGGCGCTGAACTGCTGGCGCTGGCGCGACGCATCTCCGCTTCAGTGCTGGAGAAGTTCGGCGTGCCGATCGAACCGGAGCCCCGCCTGCTCGGCGCACAGTGGTGAACACCCCCGCCCTCTCCCCCAGCGCCACCCCGATGCGGGCGGCGCTGCTGATGCTCGGCAGCACGATGGCATTCGGCCTGATGGCCGTCGCCATCCGCTACGCCACCCGGTACGTACCAACCCAGGAAGTGGCGTTCTTTCGCAATGCCTTTGGCCTGCTCGCGTTGCTGCCGATGCTGCTGCGCCCCGGCCATGCACCACTGAAAACGCAGCAGCTGCCGCGTTACTTCGTGCGCAGTGCGATTGGCCTGGGTTCGATGCTGTGCGCGTTCTGGGCACTGGGCCATCTGCCACTGGCGCAGGCGGTTTCCCTCTCGTACTCCACGCCGTTGTTCGTCACCATCGCCGCCGTGCTATGGCTGGGCGAGACCGTGCGTATACGCCGCTGGGCCGCGGTGGTGGTTGGATTCATCGGTGTGCTGGTGATCGTGCGCCCCGGCACCGCCGGCTTCACCGCCGGCAGCCTGGTAGCGGTGGCAGCCGCCGTGCTCAGCTCATTGGTGGCGATCCAGATCAAGCAGCTGACCCGTGTCGACAGCGCTGACACCGTGGTGCTCTACACCTACGTGTTCTGGGTGCCGCTGTCGCTGGTCCCGGCACTGTTCGTCTGGGTCTGGCCCTCCGGCATGGCGTGGCTGTGGCTGCTGGCCACCGGCGTGCTGGGCACCGTCGGCCAGCTGCTGTGGACGCGGGCGTTGCGCCTCGGTGAAGTCTCGGCGCTGACCCCGATCAGCTTCCTGCAGCTGCCGCTGGTAACGCTGCTCGGCTGGCTGCTGTTCAACGAAAGCGTGGATCGCTGGACGCTCATCGGTGCCGGCATCATCCTCGCCGCCAACGCCTACATCGCCCACCGCGAAGCCGTGTTGTCGCGCCGCGCCGCAAGCGCGGCGGCCTCTGCAGCAGCCAAGCCCGCCGAATGAAAACCATCTGCATGGACAAGCCATGGGGCCTGCACGGGCAAGCCACGGGTCGTGCATGGACAGGCCATGGGTAGAGTCGACTGTTAGTCGACTCCCGCGCGCAGCGCGGGCTTTGCCTGTTCCAATCGAAGCGCAGTCGACTAACAGTCGACTCTACCCGGGGCGATGCTGGCAACGGCCTGGAACCTGATCCAGCGCGCGATATACCCGCTCCGCCGCATCGAACACATTGCCCGGTGCGAACTGCTCCCCCAGGTAGTGCAGTGACTGCCGGCGCAACTGCGGCGATCGGTCCTCCCCGTCACTGCCCAGCAGCACCTGCTGGAACTCGATCAGGTCCTGCAGAATGCGCCAGTGCCGGTACCAGGCGATCCAGCGCGGGTCACCGCGATCGCTGCCGTAGCCCTCCTCGAACCCCAGTGGATTCTCGCGACCCCAGCGCCCGCCAACAGCGGCACCGATGAACATCAGGTCACGCTCGCGCGGGGCCAGCGACAGACCATCCCAATCGATCAGGTGCAGGCCCCCGTCATTGCCCATCAGCAGGTTGCCGGCATGCAGATCGGTGTGGCACAGATGCAGGTCTACCGGCGCGTCCTGCAACGCCGCTAGCAGCTCCCGTGCCTGCGCATGCAGCGCCGCGATGCGCGCATGCTGCTGGTCCCATACCGAAACGAATGCGCGGCCCAGCCCGTCCTTCGCGGCCGCCAGGCCCTCGCCGGCCAACCATTGCCCGACGGTCTCCAGCGCCGCGGTTTCCAGCCGTACGATCGGCAGTGCCTGCTGCAGTTCCGCTGGCAACTGCGCGCCATGCAGGCGCCGCAGCACCTCCCCCAGCCGTTTCCACTGCGTGCGGCTCAACGCCGCCTCGAATCCGGACTGGCCTTCCACATACGGGAACAGGGTGAACTGCAATCCCCAGCGCTGCACAGACGCACCACCGGTCAACGCCGGCCACGGCGCGACGATCTCATCGATACCCAGCGTGCCGCGCATCCAATGCAGGCTGTCCCACACCGCTGGGGCGACCTGGTAGGTACGGCATTTCAACCACCACTGCCCGTGCCGCGCATCGACGCGATACACGCTGGCATTGGCGTCGGCGCCCACCGGGCGTGGCACCACGGCGGTGGGGGTGATGCCATAGGATTGTTGCAGGACTTCGCCGAGATGCTGCGCCGAAGCGAATGACATGGATGCAAGCGGAAAGTGTTACCTGCCACCACTATCGCAGATGCGTTCGCCGCGGCACAGACATGTCCGTCACAACATCGATTCAGCACGACTAGGGAACTAGCCTGCGATGCGCCGCATCACCGTCTCCAGCGGGCCGCGTGCGAACTGCCACGACCATAGCCAGGCCGCGCCCGTCGCCAGCATCAGGAACAGCAGCGCCCACAGCAGCACCGATGCGAGCGACGCGCTGCCATCGAGCAGGCCCAGGCTTTCCAGCGTGCCCATGCCCAGCAGGATGTGGCCCACATACAGGGTCAGGGTCATGCGTCCGGCCGCGGTGAACGGCTCCAACCAGTCACCCGGTCGCACACGCGCCAGCCACAGGCAGGCGGCGATGACACTGCAGGCCGCACCCGCACCCGTAAGCACATAAGCCGGTCCCGGCGGCATCGGCTGCGTTCCCAGCCACACCTGCCAGGGCGTTCCCTGCGCAAGCTGCTGCACGCCATGTCCAGCCCCGATCAGCAGCAGCCCCAGCACCAGCAATGCATGCTGTACCCGCGGCTGCGACAACTGAAGCCGTGCCAGCAGCATCCCCAGCAGGAAGAAGCACAGCCACGGCATCAACGGGTGGAAGCCATTGAACAGCAGGTTGCGGGCTGCGCCCGGCCATTGCCACAGGCCGGCATATTCCAGCGTCTGCCAGTTCCATCCCTGGCTGTAATCCCAATGCAGCAACGCCCAGAACGAACAGGCCGCCAGGCCCACGATGCTGGCCAGCAGCACGCGCGGCGAGGCACGCAGCCACACCACGGCCAGCGCGAAATACACCGCGTAGTAGTGCAGGATATCGGCCGGGAACAGGGTCAGGTTGAGCAGGCCCAGCACCATCAGGAACAGCGCGCGCCTCCAGGTCTGCACGCTGGCCGGCCACCACCCTTGCCGCTGCGTGGCCAACACCAGGCCCAAGCCAGCCAACGTAACGAACGTCGCCGAAGCCTTGCCCTCCAGAAAGTGGAAGAAGCCTGCCAACCATCCGGCGCCCTCTGCCGGCACGGCCATCGCCAGGCGGAAGTTGACCAGCACCATGCCGGCCAAGGCCAGGTAGCGCGCCAGATCAAGGCCGTGCAATCGCCGGTCAACGGCACTCATGCGCGCGCCCCGAGCAGCAGCGCGAGCAGGCCAAGATCCAGCGATGCCTCATCGCCTTCACCGGCTTCGCCCAGCCCCCGACGCAGTGCATCGCTTTCAATGGCATCCAGCAGCACCTGCGCCTGCAATGCCGGTGCCAACACGGGACGCCGGTGTTCGCGCTGTGCCACCTGCTGCAGCGCTTCGGCCAGGACCGCCTGCAACTGCCTGCGATTGGCCGCAAATGCCTCGGCTACGGCCGGATTGCGTGCGCTCTCGGCCAGCACTTCGACGGCGAGCGTCGCCCATTCCGGCTGCCGGCACAGTGCGTGGAAGTCCCGAAGGAAAGCCAGCACCTGTGCGCGCTCGCCTTCGGACGCGGCCAGTCGCTGCAGCAACGGTGCCAGCTCTTCGCTCTCAGCCACCGCCACGGCAAGGATGATCGCCTCCTTGCCCGGGAAGTGGTTGTAGAGATTGCCCAGGCTGACACCGGCCGCCTGCGCGATGTCACGCATGCTGGTCTGGTGGAATCCCTTCGCGAGGAAGCACTGCAGGGCGGCCTGCAGGATCTGCGCGATGCGTTGCTCGTTGCGGTCGGCTCGGCTCATGGCGCAAATAGTGAACGAACGTTCGTCCAATTAAAAGGCGACAACCCGACCACCATCGGGCTTCGTTCAGCCAGCCTTGACCTCAACCGCTGTTGAGGCCCGATGCTGCCCGGCCCGCCCAACGCTCAACCCGGAGTTCCTGCATGCCACGGATGATCGCCACCCTGCTCGACAGCCGCGTGCTGTGGTTCCTCGCCCGGCTGCTGCTGGCCGTGGTGTTCCTGTCCTCGGGCCTGGCCAAGCTGCTGGCGTGGGACAACAGCGTGGCCGAAATGCAGGCCGCCGGGCTGCAACCGCCTGTGCTGTTCAACCTCGCCAGCGCCGTGGTGCTGCTGGGCGGCGCACTGTGCCTGCTGCTTGATCGCCTGCTCTGGCTGGGCAGCGGCGCGCTGGCAGTGTTCATGCTGCTGACCATCGTCGTCGTGCATACCTTCTGGACCAAGCACGGCGCGGAACAGCAGCTGGCCCTGTTCTTCGCGCTGGAACATCTGAGCGTGGTGGGTGGCCTGATCTGCGCGGCCATCGCCAGCCAGGCGCGGGCTCAGAAGAATTCGTCAAGCAACCGGTAGAACGCCAGCCGTCGTTCGTCGGCAACCATGCCGTAGCGCTGGAACAACGGCGCCACCCAACGCGTGTCGCCGAAGTTGTGGACCAGGCTGCGCGCGGCCAGCGCCAGGTCCTGGTAGCGGTCGGCAACACCCAGTCGCCCACAGTCGATGAAACCGCTGAAACGCCCCTCGACCACCATCAGGTTCGGCAGGCAGGCATCGCCATGGCTGACCACCAGGTCTTCATGATCGGGCCGGGTGCTGCACAGTTCAGCGAAGACCTGCTGCGGACTCTGGCCCAAGCGTTCGTCATCGAAATCATCGGCATCCACCAAGCCCGCTTCGACGCGGGCCTGCGCGGCCTGCAGGCGCGAGGCCAGTCGCTGGTCGAACGGGCAGGCTGCCAGCGGCAACGCATGCAGCCCGCGCAGCGCGTCGGCCAGCATTTCCACCAGCTGCTGCGGCGCGAGTTCCGGCGACGAAGCCAGGTCGCGGCCGGGCAGCGCGCTCATCAGCAACCAGCGCCGGCCCGCTTCTTCGGCGGTGGCAATTACCGTTGGTACCGGTTGTCCCTGTTCCTGCAGCCAGCGCAGGCGCGCGATCTCATCACCGAGCTCACTGAAGGCGTCGATCACTTCCGACTTCACGAAGGCATCGGCCTGCCCCCGCCGTTGCACACGGGCTACATCCGCGCGCGACACGCCGATCGACTGCCGCTCGATGCGCGCATCGGCCAACGTTTCCTGCCATGCCCACGGTAGCGGCATGCCATCAGCGAAGGGATCAGGTGCTTCCATGCCGGGGTGTTCCTGTTGCCGGTGACCCCACCGATTTTCGCTCACCCTGCACGAACCGCGGCCAACAGCAGCGCGGAAAGGTACATGCCCACGCCGAACACGCTGTGCGCCACCAGGCTGCGCAGGCGTGCCTTGCCCGGCGCCGGGGTCTTCGAAGCGGCAATGCCGGCACCCATGCCCGGCTGAAGGATGAAGAACGGCGCGGCAACACTGAGAATGCCGAAGGCCAGCGCCGGCCACAGGGTGGGTGCCTGCCCCCAATCGCTCCCGACCACGACCAGCAACAACGTGGCGAACACCACACCGATCACGTAATGCGCGGTCCACCCCAGCGCGCGCTCGCCACCGACCGCTGCCGCGCGGCCGATGCCATCGTGGCGGAAGCGCCCGCGTGGCAGGTGCCCCAGCCAACGCCCGACCATCGCAAAATCCAACGAGGGAATGCCGAACAGCCGCCGCTGCACCACCGCCCACAGGTCCATTACTGCGGTCGCTCCCACGCCGACTACCACCGCATCCATCACGAATGTCGCCTGGCCAAGCATATCGCACACCTTCAATTATTTGCTTGAATGATAGAGCGATGCTAGCGTGCCCCGCATGAACGCTGCAACAGAGCCACCACCCTCACCGCTTGAGGCCTTGGCCGAGATCGCCCGCACGCTCGGCCATGCCCATCGCCTGGCCCTGCTGGAGCACATCGCCCAAGGCGAGCGCGCCGTGGAACGCCTGGCTGAACTGACCGGCCTGTCGGTGGCCAATACCTCCCAGCACCTGCAGCAGCTGCGCCGTGCCGGCCTGGTACAGACCCGCCGTGACGGCAAGCGCATCCTCTACCGCAGCGGTGATGGCCCGCTGGGCAACCTGCTGGCCGCACTGCGCGACTATGCCGACCACCAGCGCAGCGAAATGCACGGCGTGATCCACGACAGCCTGCAGCGCCGCGATGCGCTGGAAGGACTGACCGTGGAGCAGCTGCTGGAACAACGCAGCAGCGTGGTGCTGCTGGATGTGCGGCCGCGCGAGGAATTCGATCTGGGCCACCTGCCCGGCGCGCTGAACATTCCCGTTACGGAACTGCGTGCACGGATGGACGAACTGCCGCGTGCCGTCCACATTGTCGCGTACTGCCGCGGTCCCTACTGCGTGCTGTCCAACGATGCGGTGGCGATGCTGCGCGAGGCCGGACTGACCGCGCAGCGGCTCGCCGCCGGTTACCCCGAATGGAAGGCCGCCGGCCTGCAGGTGGACCTGCCCCGGCACTGAGCGAGACACCGGTCATGGATGATGTGTTTGCCCCGTTGATCGATGCGACCTGGCGCGGCGTGTTCTCCGGGCAGCGCACGCTGCGGGACGATCCACAGCTGCAGTTGGCGTGCAGCGATGATTTCGATGAGGGCGAGGACGGCATGCTGCTGCAGCCGGTCGTGGGCCCCGCTCGCGCACTGTTGCGCCCTGCCCTGGCGGCTCGCCTGCACGTGCACGCGCAACCGCACTGGACGCTGGCACAGCTGCAACAGCGCCTGCAGCAGCTCGGCCAGCGCACGCATGGTGCGGATCGTGTCTTCTACTTCCCTGCCGCAGAACTTGCGGCCCTGGCCGCGCGCCCTGCACCACTACATATCCGCCGTCTCGACCCGGCCGACGCAGCCGCGTTCGAGGTGTTCCAGGCCAACGCCAGCGAAGAGGATCTCGATGCCGCCTGGGTCGAGCTGGACCACTGGCAGGTGTTCGGCGCCTTCGATGGCGAGCGGCTGGTTGCCGCGGGAAGCATGTACCCGTGGAGCCTGGATCCAGCCCTGGCCGACATGGGCGTGCTGACCCTGCCCGAGGCCCGCGGTCGCGGGCACGCGCGCCAGCTGGTACACGCCATGGCCGTGTCCGCGCAGGCTGCCGGGCTGCAGCCTCAGTACCGTTGCCAGCTCGACAACACCGCCTCGATCATTACCGCCGAGCGCAGCGGCCTGCGCGCGTTCGCCGACTGGGACACCATTCTGGCTGCCGACTGAGGCCGCCGCAGTACAACAAGGAAGCAACATGAAATTGATGGTCATCGGCGCCAGCAGGGGCCTGGGTCGGGCGTTCGTGGAAGGCCTGTGCAGTGCGGGCGACACCGTCATCGGCGTTTCGCGCAGCCGTCCGCGCGACCTTGAATGCCCCGAGGGTGTCACCCTGCAGTGGATCGAGGCCGATCTCTCCCAACCCACCCTGGCTGCCAATCACATCGCAGCGCAGGCACCGGCCGATCTGGATGTGCTGATCCACAACCTGGGCATCTGGGAAGAGACCGCCTTCAGCGACGAGTACGCCTTCCTCGACGAGAGCGATGCCGCGCTCACCCAGCTGGTCGACGTCAACATCACCGCGACCTTGGTGCTGCTGCAGCGCCTGCTGCCGCGGGTGCTGGGCGCGCCACGCCCGCAGCTGGTGCTGACCGGCTCGACCTCGGCACTGCCGCGCAGCGGCCGCCCGGAAGTGGCGTTCGGTGCATCCAAGTTCGCACTCAACGGCATCGCCGATGCACTGCGCGAGGGCTTCCGCGATCGGCGCCTGGCGGTGACCAGCCTGCAGCTGGGCTACCTCAACACCGACGATGCACTGTCGGTGCCGGTGGCAGAGGCCGCAGCGCGCGGCGACGGTGAACTGGTGCCGGTGCACGACGTCGTTGCGATGGTGCGCGCGCTGCTGCAGTTGTCACCGTCCGGCTTCGTGCGCGAACTGGTGCTGCCGGCCATCGCCGACCCGCGCTACTGACTACCCCTGCTCAGGCCAGGCTCGACCTCTTCGCGCAACAGGTACCCAAGCACGATGGCGGCCAGCACGGTCGCCATCGCCAGGGCAAACAGCTGGCCACGGACGGCCTCCACGTATGCCTGGGCAAGCGCCGTTCTCGAAACGCCGGGCAATGCCTCCACCGCTCCGCCAAGGTCGCCCATGGACAGCCTGTGCACGGCGGCACGGGCCACGACGCCGGCCTCCAGCATCATGTCCCCGCCAATCCGGGCCGAGAGCATGATGCCGACAAGCGCGAGGGCAATGGAATCGCCTGCCAGTCGCATCGCATTGAAGATGCCAGCGGCCATGCCGGCCTGCTCCTTGCCGACCACGCTGACCGCCAGGCCATCCATGATCCCCCAGGGAAGGCCGATGCCGATTCCGATGACCAGCATCGGCATCCAGCGCACCGACGGGAACTGGAACACCTGCGCCAGCCATGCCAGCCCAAGCGCACCGATCAGCAGGCCCGCACAGCACAGCGTCCGCGCCGGAATCCAGCGCAGCAGGTAGCCGGCAACCAGGGGAACAACCAGCAAGGGTGCAGACAGCGCTGCCATCGCCAGTCCAGCCTCGGTGGGTCGCAGTCCTTCAACACCAATGAAGCCAGCCGGCAGCACGACCAGAAGGACGACGTAGGAGAACGCAGGGGCAGCGGCCAGAATCTGCACACCAACAAAACGCCGGTTGCGGAACAGCCCGAGATCCAGCAGCGGTGTTCGATGGGAGCGCTCAACGGCAATGAACACGCCCTGCAGCACCACCGAGAGCGCCAGCAGTACCAGCGTCTGCGGATGCAGCAGGCCACGTTCCGGCAGCACGATCATGGCGTAGGTGAGTGAGCCCAGCGCCAGCATGAAGGTGATGGCCCCCAGCCAATCCAGGCGTGGCGAACCGGCGTTTCTCGATTCGGCGGATGACAGGGCGACCAGCGGTACGGTCAGGGCCGCCAGCAACGCAGGCAGGAAGAACACCCATTCCCAGCCCAGCGCATCGATCAACCCGCCCGCCAACAGCGGACCGCCTGCGGCCCCTGCACCAAAAGTGGTGCCGATCAGGCTGAACACCCTTGCCCGCGCCTGGCCGTCGAACACCTGCGCCAGCGACGCCATCGCGCCGGCAAACGCTGCCGACGCCGCCATCCCCTGAAGCAGTCTCAGGACATTGATCCACGCCACATCGGGCATCAAGGGAATCAGGCCGGTGACGAGTGCAAACAACGCGCCGCCCATAATCCAGATCCGGCGCCTGCCATGCAGATCGGCCAGTCCACCGGCCACCAGCGTGGTGCAGCCGTAGGTCAACAGGTAGGCGTTGATGATCCAGGACAACGCCGCAGGAGAACCGCCCAGCGCGTCCCGGATGGCAGGAATGCCCACGGCAGGGCTGGCAATGCTCAAGGGAATGGTGAGCGCCGTCAGACAGCCTGCCAGCACCACGCCAAAGCGTGATGATCCGGCCGTCTCAGCAGAGGCAACAGACATGTCGATGAAACTCGAGCGTGGCCAAGCGCCACCGCATTGATGCTATGGACGACGCTATTGCGTAAGAATCCGTCATTCGCTCCATGCTTTAATGACACAAACGTCATCAATGGCCACGTCATGGACAGCTTTGCCGGTCTCAGCCTCTTCGTTCTGGTCGCCGAGGCACGCAGCTTCGCGGCCGCAGCACGACAGCGTGGCATCACCCCTTCGGCCGCAAGCAAGACCATCGCCCGGCTGGAAGAGCGCCTGGGCGCCCGCCTGCTGAATCGCAATACCCGCAGCGTCAGCCTGACTGCCGAAGGCGAGCAGTTCCTTGAACGCTGCCGCCGCATCATGATCGAGGTCGCTGCGGCAGAACGCGAACTGACCGATGCCCAGGCCGCGCCCAGCGGTCGCCTGAAGGTCAGTCTTCCACTCGCCAGCGGTCTGATGCTGCCGGTGCTTTCGGCGTTTGCGCAGCGCTTCCCCGCCATCGAACTCGACCTGCACTTCAGCGACCGCCTGGTCGATGTCATCGAGGAGGGCTTCGATGCCGTCGTCCGCACAGGCAGCCCCGCCGACTCCCGGCTGCACGGCCGCAACCTCGGCAGTACCCGCCTGCTGTGCGTGGGCGCCCCTGCGTACTTCGCCCAGCGCGGCACGCCGCAGCACCCGGACGAGCTGAGCGGCCACGCATGCCTTCTCCATCGCTTTCCCGGCACCGGCCTGATCGAACGCTGGCCACTGCCCGCACGTGAGGGAGGCGCTGAAACCCGGCTGACTGCCGCAATGACCGCCAATCATCTTGAGACGATCCTGCACATGGCCATCGATGGCCATGGCATTGCGTGCCTGCCCGACTTCGCCACGCGTGATGCGCTGGACCGCGGTTCGCTCGTCAGCGTTCTGGACCCATGGAGCACCGAGCGAAGCACCTTCTGGGCCCTCTGGCCAAGCCATCGCCATCAGCAGCCGCGTGTTCGGGTGTTTGTCGATTTCATGGCCGAACACCTCCTTCCCGGAAACGACCGCTGCAATTGAACCTGCGCGCTGCTGCGACTACGCTGCTCGTCACCGGCCGTCGGTCACAGGCGGGAACCTGCTATGGATGCGCTTTCACGGGTCTCGGCCCAGGTCCTGGACAGCGCCCTGCCCAGCCTGCCGCTGTACCTGCTGCAGGCCACGGCGGTGATCGGCATGATCGGCGTGCTGCTGATCGCCACCCGCCGCGCCGGCCACGCCATTGAAGGCCGCCGCCTGTATGTGGGCGTGGCGCTGGGCCTGATCTACCTGTTCAATTCCTGGTTCGTGGCCCGCTACAGCCAGGGCGTGGTCAAGCTCCACCTGGGTTTCGACATCCTGCTGGTCAGCGGCCTGCTCGGCGGCTGGCGCGGTGGCCTGGCCTGCCTGGGCGCCAGCCTGCTGGCCCGCTACCAGTTCGCCGGCATCCAGTATTTCCTGCCTGCCGGCCTCGAGGCCACGCTGCAGATGCTGGCCGGCGTCTGGCTGCGCAGGCGCCTGCACCCGCGCATGCTCAATGAACTCTCGCTGCGCCTGATCCTGCAGGCCTGGGGCGTTCGTATCGTCGTCACTGCGTTGGGCCTGGCACTGGGGGTAGCAATCATCGGCGCCCATCAGCTACCCGTGGAGGAGTTGGCAATCCAGCGCCTGCTGGCACTGCCACTATCACTGCTGATGCTCGGCGCGGTGTTCGCACTGGTCTACAACGATGCGCAGATTGATGCACAACGCCAGCGCGAACAGGCCTGGCTGCGCATCGATCCGATCAGTGGCCTGCCCAACATGCGTGCGCTCGGCGAACGCCTGCAGCACTACTGGCGCGACAACGACGGCATCGGCAAGGCCTGCCTGATCGTGGCCGAGATGGGAAACCTGCGCGATCTGCGCCTGCGCTATGGTCCGCTGCAGGACAACGGTATCTGGCAGCGCGACAGCACCGAAGAAGTACATCGGCTGCTGCCCTCGCTGCCGTCCGCGCAACTGGAGATCTACCAGTTCGGCGATGCCACGCTGGCGATCCTGGTGCGCGACCTGACCTTGTCCGAACTGCGCACGCAGCCCCAGATCACCGAGCTGGCCAGCAACCTGGCCGAGCAGGTCGGCCGCGATTGGCCCGGTTTCCGGCCGCTGTTCCGCTGTGCAGTAGTCGAATTGAAGCCCCCCGTAGATGCCGACGAAGGACATCTTCCGTTCCGTGCGATCACCGTTGCACTGAGTGCGATCGAATCCGGCGTCGTGTTCTTCGACGACCCGATCCAGCGCGACAGCGAGATCGACGCCCTGATCGAAGTCGCTCTCGAACGTTGGCTGCAGCAGGGCGACGCACCGCTGTGCTACCAGCCCAAGCATCGCCTGCAGGATCGCCAACTGGTCGGCGCCGAAGCACTGCTGCGCATGCGCGATACCGAGGGCAGGATGATCGCACCGATGCGCGTGATCTCCCTGCTGCGTCGGCATGGGCGGTTGGCCGAACTGGAATGGGCCACGCTGCAGTCGGCCATCCACTTCCTGCAGCAGTGCCGACGCGATGGCTGGCAGCTGAAGATCGCAGTGAACGTTTCGGCCGAGTCACTGCGCCTGCCCGACTTCGGCCTGCGCCTGCAGGAACTGCTGCAGCTGCATGATGTGCCCGGTGCGATGCTGCGCCTTGAGATTGTCGAATGGACCGAGATCGTCGAGCGCGACGCGGTCGATGCCAACATCGCACAGCTGCTGGCGGCAGAGGTCACCCTGTCGCTGGATGATTTCGGCGCTGGCTATTCAACCCTGATCCTGCTCTCGCAGCTGGCCATCGCCGAGGTCAAGATCGAACAGGCGCTGATCGCCACACTGTCCGACGCCAAGTCGCAGTCGATCGTGCGCTTCATCGTCGAGGTTGCGCACCGCTGCGGCGCGATCGTGGTGGCCGAAGGTACCGAAACCCTGGCGCAGGAGCAGAAGCTGCGGGCCCTGGGCGTGGATGTCGGCCAAGGCTATCTGTACTCGGCGGCGCTGCCGGCCGACGAGTTCCTCCGCTTCGCCGCCAGCTAGACCGCGTAGAAACCCAGGAACATCGCCACCGCCGATTCGGCCACGCGTGCACGCTCCTCTGCGTTCAACGGCGCCTGCCCCATCGTCACCTGTGGCCAGAACGCAAAGCTCTTCACCAGCCCGTGCAGCTGGTGGCCGGCGAACTCCGGATCGACCTCGCGCAGCCGGCCGTCAGCGATGGCCGCGCGGATCCACGCACTCTCGCCACTTTCCTTCTCGCCCATGCGGCAGACGATGGCCTGCGCACGCTCCGGTGAGTGGATGATCTCGGCCATCGCCACCCGCGCCAGATCGATGAAGTTGGCATCACTGAGCAGTTCCAGCTTCTGCCCCAGCAACTGCAGCAACTGCGCCTGCAGCGGCTGGTCGGCGCGGTACGGCAATGTGTCGCTGGCCACGCTGCGTTCCCACAGCTCCTCCAGGATCATCGAAAACAGCGCTTCCTTGCTCGGGAAGTGGTTGTAGACGGTGCGCTTGGAGACCCCGGCCACCTCGGCGATGCGGTCCATGCTGGTCGCCTCGTAGCCCGATGCACGGAACTCCTCCACCGCCGCGCGCACGATGGCCTCGCGTTTGCGGTCGGTCAGGCGTTGTGGGGCACGGGGCATGGCAGAAACCGGATAACTGAACGGATGCCTCCATTTTACACTTGGTAGTGTACTTTTGGAAAACCCGAAACTACACTGTGCAGTGTACTCAGCGGACGTCACCCATGAAGCGCCTGCTCCTTGTCCTCCTGCTTGGAATCCTCGCCGTGACCGCCTACACCTTCTGCAAGTCCTGGTCCCTCCCCGACTTCCCCGAGTCTCCGCAGTACCGTGATGGCAAGTTCCGCAATGCCCTGCCCCGTCCAGCGATGGGCCTGCGCGACGGCCTGGAGATCTGGTGGACGTTCCTCTTCAACAAACCCAAGGGCACCGTGCCCGCGCACCCGATTCCAGTGCAGCCGCTGGACCGCGCCACACTGGATGCTGCACCGGACCGCAGCCTGTTCCGGCTGGGGCACTCCACGATCCTGCTGAAGCTGCGCGGCCAGTACTGGCTGACCGACCCGGTGTTCTCCGAGCGCGCCTCGCCGGTGCAGTGGATGGGCCCGGCCCGCTTCCATGCGCCGCCGATCAGCATCGACGATCTGCCGCCGATCGCCGGCGTGATCCTCTCGCACAACCACTACGACCACCTCGACCACGCAGCGGTGATGCAGCTGGCCGGCAAGACCGCGCGCTTCATTGCACCGCTCGGCGTCGGCGACCAGCTGATCGCCTGGGGCGTGGATGCCAGCAAGGTCGAACAGCTGGACTGGTGGCAATCCACCGAAGCCAGCGGCCTGCGCCTGACCGCCACCCCGGGCCAGCATTTTTCCGGCCGCGGGCTGGGCGACAGCGACCGCAGCCTGTGGGCGTCATGGGTGATCCAGGACGGCGACTTCCGCATCTTCTTCAGCGGCGATACCGGTTACTTCGACGGCTTCAAGGCCATCGGCGAAAAGTACGGTCCGTTCGACCTGACCATGATCGAAACCGGTGCGTACGACCCACGCTGGGCGTTCGTGCACATGCAGCCGGAACAGACGCTGCAGGCGCACCTGGACCTGCGCGGCAAGTGGCTGCTGCCGATCCATAACGGCACCTTCGATCTGGCCTTGCACGCATGGCAGCAGCCGTTCGAACGCATCACGGCATTGGCGGCCGCGAAGAACGTGCCGGTGGCCACGCCGATGATGGGCGAAGCACTGGACATGCAGGCGCCGCAGGCGGGTACGCGATGGTGGGAGACGGTGGAGCTGTAATGCGATGGGCTCCGATTCTGGCCGCTGCTACGTCTTCGGGTGAAGCCTGCGCCCTTCCCGGGCCAGATTGATCTGCAGCGCAGCGGCGGCGAGCTCGGTCATTTCCGTCGTGACTTTCCCGCTGCCGCGCGCTCGCAGCCAACCGAGAATGTCGACCAGATGCCAGATCGAGGTCGAGCCGTCATGCACGGGGGACGGAAACGACTGCGGGTTGGCCAGCATGAGCTTCCGCATGTTCTGGCGCGACATTCCGAGCAGGTCTGCGACGTCAGTGAGCCCCACCAGATCGGGGCTCACTTCAACCAGTTCGGCACCGGGCACGGCCCGCTGCACATCGTCCAGCGCCGAACGCAGGGCAGCCCCTGCGCTGTCTGCTTCGCGGCAGAACGCCAGGGCCAGCCGTCCCGGCAGCCCAAGGCCCACAAGCGCGTCGTCACAGCCGCCTTCGGCCAGGCGCTGCTCGAGGACGCCGATTTCATTGCCTGTGTCCGGCAAGCGGTACTTCAGGGTGAAGTTGAATTCCATGATTGACCCCTTCGCTTCTGACGAAGCCTGATCTCATTGCTCACGACTGCAGTTCTCGACCACACGCCGCAAGGCCCTTGCATGATGGCTGCCGCTTCGCGGCGTGCTCCAGACGCTCACGATGCAGAACTCCCCGCATCGGCAATCGGTGTCGTTGTAAGGGCAATACATCCGGCCCCACGCATGGCCGCCCGCCATACGGAGCCTCCACCCGCGGTCCTCCGCGAACTGCAACGCCGCTTCGATGTCCTTGTCTGGATGACGCGCTCGAGACATTCCTTGTTCTCCATAGTCTGCACACGGCTCACGTAAGTTGTCAAATGACAACCAAACTAAAAGACTTGCGATGTGACCCTAGCCAATCCGCGCTACACGTCCAGAGCCACATCCGTCAGCCCTCCCGTGATGGCGGGGCCAGCGTCCAGCGGCGCTGCAGTGCGTCATGTAACCGATTACATCCCTTGCTAGCGTAGCGCTCGCCCGATTCCGGTCGATCCTGCGAGGCTGCCAGTAATGACGTTGCGCGCCGAACGCTCCAAGGTCTCCACACCGCTTTTCCCGTTGCGCCCTGCCGCTGCCCTGCTGTTGGCCGCCCTGGCCTCCAGCGCACAGGCACTCCCCCCGCGCAGCCAATGGCAGGCCAGCAGTTCCTCGCAGCAGGTGCCGGCGATGGCGATCGGCCACCTGATCGACGGCGACCCGAAGACCGTGACCGGCGGCGCCTTCAGCCCCGGCCACTGGTTCCAGATCGACCTGGGCGCACCCACCCTGCTGGCCGGCGCGCGCCTCACCTGGGATGTCTCCACTCCGGAAGGCTATTCGCTGCAGACCTCACTGGATGGCACGCAGTGGCAGACCGCGTACACGATGGCCGATTCACTGGGCGATGTGGAAACGCTGTACTTCGCGCCGCGGCAGGCGCGCTATCTGCGGCTGGCCAGTCCGCAGCGCACTTCCGACTGGGGCGTGTCGATCTTCGAGATGGAGCCGCTGGACAGCACGCTCAGCGCACGCATCAGCGGTATCGATGCAGCGCAGGCAGCAGCGCTCTGGCAAGGCGGCGGCACCGTTCCGATGCCGGCCGGGACAAATGGATCCCATGCGTTAGAGATCACGCTGCCGCAGGCTCAATCGACGGCTGGTCTGGTGGTCGACTGGGCTGATGGAAACCGCGGCCCTGCCCGATTGCAGGTTCAGGATGCACAGGGCCGGTGGCAGGACCTCGCGCACGATGCGCAGGCGGCCAGCCACCGCCAGAGCTGGTTGGCCGCCAACGCCGCACAGGCCGTGCGTGCATTCCGCCTGAGCGTGGATGGATCTGCACCAAAGGTGGCACGCCTGCGCCTGCTCGGCCCGAAAGCCGTGATGACGCCAATGAAGCAGTACCAGATTGCCGCCAGTGGTGCGCAGCGCGCGTTGTTCCCGGCCTCGCTGCAGATGCAGCAGACTTACTGGACCGCCGTCGGCGTGCATGCCGGGCGACAGAAATCGATCTTCGACGAGTACGGCAACCTGGAAGCATTCAAGGGCGCGCCGCTGGTGCAGCCACTCTGGCGTAGCGCTGACGGGCGTGCCGCAGGTGCCACCGGGCAGAACGTGCAGCATGCATTGCGTGATGGCTGGAAGCCGATGCCCTCCGCCACCTGGTCACCGCAGCCCGGCCTGGAGCTGCGCAGCGAAGTGTTCGCCATCGAACGCGACGGGCAACCGGTCACCTTCCTCCGCCATCGCTTGCACAACACCGGCAAGACCCGCATCGACGGCACGCTCAGCCTGGTCGTGCGCCCGATGCAGATGAATCCACCGTGGCAGAACGGCGGGCTGTCACCCATCCGCGATGTGGCGATCGATGGACAGGCCGTGCGCATCAATGGACGCACGCTGCTGCAGTCGCTCACGCCGGTGACTGCGTCCGGCGCGGCGCCGTTTGGCAGGGATGGCGCAACGGAAATCACCGCGACCCTCGCTGCCGGCCAGCTGCCCTCCACGCAACAGGCGCGCGACGACGAGGGTCTTGCCTCGGCTGCGTTGAACTACCGCGTCTCGTTGGCGCCGGGAACCAGCGATGCCATCGTGGTCGCGTTCCCGCTGGGTACTGCCGCCGCCGATAGCAAGGGCGCACTGCCCGAGGCGCCTGCGCTCGATCTGGCCACGCTGCCCCGCGATGCCAATACGGCGTTCGATTCCCTGGCCACGCAAGCCTCCGCGGACTGGCAGGCACGGCTGGGCCAAGTCGGGCTGCGCCTGCCCGATCCTTCGCTGGTCGACATGCTGCGCGCGCAGGCCGCCTACATGCTGATCAACCAGACCGGCCCGGCCATGCAGCCCGGGCCCCGCAACTACAACCGCTCTTTCATCCGCGACGGCATGGCCACCTCGGCGGTGCTGCTGCGCATGGGCGAAGCACGCGTCGCGCGCGACTACCTGGCCTGGTACAGCGAACACGGCGTGCATGCCAACGGCCTGGTCTCGCCGATCCTCAACGACGATGGCAGTGTCAACACCGGTTTTGGTTCGGACATCGAGTACGACAGTCAGGGCCAGTACGTGACGCTGGTGGCCGATGTCGCGCGCCTCGATGGCGGGCCCGAGTCGGTACGTGCCTATCTGCCGAAAGTGAAAGCGGCGCTGCGCTTCCTGCAGGAACTGCGCGAGCGCACGCTGGTGCCCGGCTACAAGGCCGACCAGCCGGCGCCGAAGCGATTCGCGGGCATCCTTGCGCCGTCGATCAGCCATGAGGGATATCCGTCGCCCACCCACAGCTACTGGGATGACTACTGGGGACTGAAGGGCTGGCACGACGGCGCGTGGCTGGCCGAGTCGCTGGGCGACCATGAAACCGCCCGTTGGGCGCGCGAACAGTACACGCTGCTCTACGACGCGCTGCACGCCTCTATCCGGGCGACGATGGCGTGGAAGGGCATCGACTTCATTCCCTCCTCGGCCGACCTGGGCGATGGCGACCCCACCGGGGTATCGATCGCACTGGACCCGACCGGCACGCAGAGCGTGCTGCCCGCCGAGGCGTTGAAGACCACCTTCGCGCGTTATCTGGAGGATGTGCGCAAGCGCAGCCAGCCCGATGCGCTGTACGCCTATACGCCGTATGAGATCCGCAACGTGCTGAGCTATGTGCACCTGGGCCAACCGCAGGTTGCCGATGAGCTGCTGCAGGGACTGCTGCATGATCGGCGCCCGCTTGAGTGGCAGGTACTGGCCGAGGTCGTGCACTCGCGGCTGCGTTTCCCCCGCTACCTGGGCGACATGCCGCATACCTGGATTGGTGCCGAGTACGGCCGCACGCTGTTCGGCATGCTGATGCGCGAAGACGATGATGCGTTGTCATTGCTGCCGGGCACGCCGCCGTCGTGGGTGGCGGGCGATGGGTTGGCGGTGGAGCGGCTGCCGACCGCGTATGGCACGTTGCAGATGCAGGCGCGGCAGCGCGACGGCATGCTGACGGTCACGCTGGGCAAGGGGTTGCGCAGCGGAACGGCAGTGAAGGTCTGGTGGCCGGCGCGCACCATGCCGAAGACGGTGCGTGTGGATGGGCGTAGCGTTTCCGACTTCGATGCCGAGGGTGTGCGGCTGGCGAAACCGTTCAGAACGCTGGAGGCGCGCTGGTAGAGGCGAGCTTGCTCGACTGCATGTCGCCGATCACCATGCGCCAGTCTACAGGGGCCCGCCGGGCCACGCCCGGTGTCATTGCAGCGTCGGCAATCCCGGCGGGTTGGTCTGCGACTGCGGCACAGCTTCCTCGGCCACGTTCCATCGCTTCAGCGCCTGCGCATAGGTACCACTGGCAATCTGCGTGTTCAGCGCCTGCGTCACCGCATCAGCCAGGCCGCTGCCCTTGCGGGTGGTCACCGAGATCGCCGCAGCGTTCGGCCAGCCGCCGGGGAACAGGCCCACGCGCCGCACCTTGCCGTCGCGTGCCGAGTACGCGCCGGTGGCATTGGGCTCGAACGAGACATCGGCCCGCCCGGTGATCACCGCCAACCGGCCGACCACCGCGTCATCGAAGTACTGGTACTCCACCGGCTTCAAGCCGGCAGCAATGTTCTGCTGGTCCCACTGCCGCAGGATCTGGTCCTGGTTGGTGCTGGCACCGACCACCACCTTCAGCCCGGCAACGTCGGCCGGCTTTTCGATCTTCTGGATCGGCCCATCAGTGCGCGTGTAGATGCCCAGCAGGTCGTAACGGTAGCTGGAGAAATCGAACTTCTTCTTTCGCTCCTCGGTGACCGTCACGTTCGACAGCACCGCATCGTACTTGCCCGATTCCAGCCCCAGCGGCCAGTCGGCCCACGCCACCGGCACGATCACCAGCTTCCGGCCCAGCGCATCGGCGATCAGGCGCGCAATGTCGGGCTCGATGCCGACCACGTCCTTGCTGTCGGCACCATAGTCGGCCAGCGGCAGCTGCCCCGGATGGGTCGCCACGGTGAACGCCCCCGGCGTGACGAAGCGGTAGCCAGCCGGAATCAAGGCCTGCGCCTTCGCGTCGAGCGTGCCCTTCAGGATGGCGGTGTTCGCGCCGGCCAGGCTGGTCGCGGCCACGGCGCCGGCATCCGGGGCCTGGCGCACGCGCGAGTAGACGATGCCGGCGATGCCGATGACCAGCACCCCTGCGATCAACAAGGTGCTGCGCGAGGGGCGACGCGGTGCTGCAGGGCTCATGGTGTTCCTTCCGGGGTTACAGGGTCTTGGCCAGGAAATCGGCGGTGCGTTGCTGGCGCGGGCGCTCGAACAGGGCCTCGGGCGTGCCCTGCTCGATCACCCGGCCCTGGTCCATCATCACCACGTGGTCGGCCACGCGGCGGGCGAAGCTCAGCTCATGGGTGACGATCACCAGCGTGGTACCCGAACGGGCCAGTTCTTCGATCACGCTCAGCACTTCAGCCACCAGCTCCGGGTCCAGCGCCGAGGTCGGTTCGTCGAACAGCAGCACCTTCGGCTGCAGCGCCAGCGCGCGGGCAATCGCGATGCGCTGCTGCTGGCCACCGGACAACTGGCGCGGGAAGGCATCGGCCTTGTCGGCCAGGCCGACCCGCTCCAGCAGCGTGCGCGCCTGCTGCTCGGCCTGCGCGCGCGGCACACCGCGCACCGCGATTGGCGCCTCGATGATGTTCTCCAATGCGGTCAGGTGCGGGAACAGGTTGAAGCCCTGGAACACCATGCCCACTTCGGCACGACGGCGACGGATCTCGCGCTCGGGCAGTTCGTACAGGGTGTCGCCATCGCGGCGGTAGCCGATCAGCTGGCCGCCCACGGTCACATAGCCGCTGTCGGCACGCTCCAAGTGGTTGATCAGCCGCAGCAGCGTGGATTTGCCGGCGCCGGACGGGCCGATCAGAACCGTCACGCTTCCAGCGCGCAGCTCCAGGTTCACGTCTTCCAGCACCGGCTGCTCGCCGAACACCTTGCCCACACCATGCAGCGACACCGCAGCGCCCTCGCCCGCTTCCACCTGCGTGGCGATGCGCGGGCGGCTTGCCACGCGCGGCGCGGCTTCGCTCTGCACACGCGGGGGCGATGACACCCGCGACACCGAACGTTCGCGTTGCAGCTGGCCGCGCGCGAAGCGCTGCTCCACGCGGCGCTGAAGCAGCGACAGCGCGGTCAGGATCACCAAGTACCAGACCGTGGCCACCATCAGCAATGGCACCACTTCCAGGTTGCGGCGGTAGATCACCTGCACGGTGTAGAACAGCTCAGGCAGCGCCAGCACGTAGACCACCGAGGTGCTCTTGGCCAGGCCGATCACATCGTTGAACGCGGCCGGCAGGATCGAACGCATTGCCTGCGGCAGGATGATGCGGCGCACCTGGCGACCGCGCGGCAGGCCGAGTGCGGCCGCGGCCTCGTACTGGCCGTGGTCGACCGAGAGGATGCCACCGCGGATCACCTCGGCCGAGAACGCGGCCTGGTTCAGGGTCAGGCCCAGCACCGCGGCGGTGAACACACCGATCAGCTGCGTGGTCGGGTACGAGAACAGGCTGATGCCGGTGAACGGCACGCCCAGCTCGATGGTGCTGTACAGGTAGCCCAGGTTGTTCAGCAGCAGCAACAGCACCAGCAGCGGGATCGAGCGGAACAACCACACGTAGCCCCACGACACCGCCGACAGCAGCGGCGAACCAGAGACGCGGGCCAGCGCAAGCAAGGTGCCCAGTGCGAAACCGAGACCGGTACCGAGCGCGGTCAGCAGCAGCGTGCGGCCCAGGCCCTCGAGCACCGGGCGTGCGAAGAACCACTCAGCGAAGGTGCCCCAGCCCCAGCGCGGATTACCCAGTACGGACTGCAGCCCGATCAGGATCAGCGCCAGTGCCAGTACTGTGCCGAACACCTGTAGCGGATGCCGGGCCGGCACGATCTTCAACGCGGGCGCTGGCGCGGGCCGGGTTGCAATGCCATCCAGCGCGGTCGAAGGCGTGCTCACGCGTGGGCTCCTTGCAGCTGGGTCTGCGCAGGCACGATGACGGGCGTCGCTGCCCGCAGGTGCTTTTCGAACGGCAGGTGCGCAATGGTTTCGGGATCCGCATCCAGATCGAACAGCGCGGTGTAACCATGGCTGAGGTACAGGCCAACCGCTTCAGGCTGGCGGAAGCCGGTGGTCAGGAACACGCGCCGATAGCCCTGGCGCGCCGCCTGCTCTTCCAGTTCCTGCAGCACGCGCCGGGCGATGCCCTGCCGGCGCAGCCCGGGCAGCGTCCAGATACGCTTGAACTCGGCGGTGTCGGGATCACGGTGCGGCATGAAGGCACCGCCGGAGATTGCCACACCGTCGCGCAGCAACAGTACGAAGGCCCCTACCGGCGCGGCAAATGCCTGCGCCGGGTAGCGCTGCAGTTCCTCGCGAGCGCTGCCGCCGATGCGTCGGCGCACATCGGCGTAGCGACTGTCGTATTCCTGCTCCAGGCCATCGAACAGAGGCCGTGCCAGCGGATCATCCACCGAGGTGTAGAAGAAGCGTTCGTTGCTGCTCATGCCACGTCCTTCACCAGATAGTCTTCGGCCAGCCGTGCCCACAGGCTGGCGGCGGGTGCGATTGCGGCGTCGTTGAACACGTAGCGCGGGCTGTGCAGCGGCGCGCTGTCGCCGTTGCCGACGAACACGAAACTGCCCGGCCGCGCCTGCAGCAGGAAGGCGAAATCCTCGCTGGCGGTGCGCGGCGCGAATTCGGGCACTACGTTTTCACTGCCGAAGCCCTGCAGCGCCACCTCGCGGATGTAGGCAGTCTGCTGCGGGTGGTTGATCACGCTGGGGAAACCGCGCGGGAACTCGATCTCGGCGCGCGCACCGAACGCGGCAGCGGTCTGCTCGGCAATCCCGGTGACCCGGCGCCGCAGGGTGTCGCGTACCTCCGGCAGGTAGGCGCGCACGGTCAGTTTCAGCTCGACCACGTCCGGAATCACATTGGCGGCCTGGCCGCCGTGGATCGAGCCGACGGTGACCACGCCCATCTGCCGCGGATCGACATTGCGCGACACCACGCTCTGCAGCGCAGTGATGATGTGCGCGGCGGCCAGGATCGGATCCACGCTGCCCTGCGGCTCGGCACCGTGGCCACCCTTCCCGATCACCTTCAGCCGTGCCCAGTCCACCGACGCCATCGCCGGGCCATCGACAAAGCCGAAGTGGCCCACCGGCACGCCCGGCCAGTTGTGCAGGCCATAGATCGCGTCCACCGGGAAGCGCTCGAACAGGCCGTCGGCAATCATCTTCGATGCGCCCGAACCCGTCTCCTCGGCCGGCTGGAACACCAGCTGCAGGGTGCCGTCGATATTGCCGTGATGGGCCAGGTAATGCGCGGCGGACAGCAGGATGGCGGTATGCCCATCGTGGCCACAGGCATGCATCAGCCCTTCGTTCTGGCTGGCGTAGGCCAGCCCCGAGTCTTCGTGGATCGGCAGTGCATCGATGTCGGCGCGCAGGCCGAGACGACGGCCGCCCTGCCCGCGTTGCAGCGTGCCGACAACGCCTGTGCCACCGAGCCCGGTGGTGACCTCATAGCCCCACTGTTGCAGCAGCTCGGCCACACGGGCGCTGGTGCGATGCTCCTCGAAGGCCAGCTCCGGATGCCGGTGCAGGTCATGGCGGATCGCGATGGCCGCCTCGGCGCGTGCCGCGATTTCGGGCAGCACACCGATGGACGCGGGGTCTCGCCGGGCATGGCCGGGCGAGACCGAATTCTCTCCGCTCATCGCCCTACCCCGCCTTCCGCGCCGGTTCGGCATCGGCCGCATACCGGCTGGCCTTGTACGGCAGCCCCAGATGCTCACGCAGGGTCTGCCCCTGCAGCTCACGCTGGTGGTAGCCGCGGGCCTGCAGGATCGGCAGCACCTGGGTCACGAAATCCTCGAGGCCCTCGCGCTGTGCGGCGAAACCAAGAATGAAGCCGTCGCTGGCACCGGCGTCGAACCAACGGATCAGCTCATCGGCCACGTGCTCCGGCGTGCCGATGAAGTTTGGTCGCGGGCTCACCGCTTCCAACGCCACCTGGCGCAGGCTCAGGCCCTTCTCACGCGCATCCTGCTTGATGCGGTCGGTGGTGGAACGGAACGAATTGCTGCCGATGTCGCCCAGCTCCGGGAACGGTGCATCCGGGTCGTACTGGCTGAAATCGTGGTGATCGAAGAAGCGGCCGAGGTAGGCCAGCGCATCTTCCAGCGTGGCCAGCGCGGCAATCGCCTGGTACTTGGCTTCGGCCTCCTCGGCAGTGCGGCCGACGATGGGACCGATGCCCGGGAAGATCTTCACGTCATTGCCGCTGCGGCCGTGCGCGATCGCCGAGTTCTTCACCTTCTGGGTGAACGCGCGGGTTTCTTCCAGCGATGGCGAATGGGTGAACACCGCATCGGCGTACTTGCCGGCCAGCGCGATGCCATCATCAGACGAACCGGCCTGGAAGATCACCGGCTGTCCCTGCGGCGAGCGCTGGATGTTGAGTGGGCCTTCCACCTGGAAGAAGCGGCCCTTGTGGTCGAGCCGGCGGAACTTTTCCGGCGCGAAGAACGCGCCGCTGTCACGCTCGCGCACGAAGGCATCGTCATCCCAGGAATCCCACAGCCCCTGCACCACCTCCAGATACTCGTCGGCGATCTGGTAGCGCAGCGCATGCTCCGGGTGCGGCCGGCCATAGTTGCGACCCGAACCTTCCAACGGTGAGGTCACCACGTTCCAGCCAGCACGGCCGCCGCTGAGCAGATCCAGCGAGGCGAACTGGCGGGCGACAGTGAACGGGTCGCTGTACGAGGTGGACAGCGTACCGGCCAGGCCGATCTTCTTCGTTGCCGTGGCCAGCGCCGAGAGCAGCGAGATCGGCTCGAAGCGGTTGAGGAAGTGCGGAATCGACTTCTCGTTGATGTACAGGCCGTCGGCAACGAAGCCGAAGGCGATGCCGTTGTCCTCGGCGGTGCGCGCAATGTCGATGTAGAACTGCAGGTTGACGCTGGCATCGGCCGGGTTGGACGGATGCTTCCAGGCATGCATATGGCTGCCGGGGCCCTGCAGCATGATGCCGAACGGAATGTGGCGCGGAGTGGTGCTCATGGAATCGCTCCTGCAGGTCAGGCCACCGCCGCGCGCGGCGCGGGCGACAGCAGTTCAAGGGATGTCAGGCGTGCGTCGAGGTCGGCCACCGGCGCATCGAGGATGAATTCACCCACGCCGAAGCGCCGGTGCAGCGCGTCCAGTTCGCCGCGCACGTGCTGCGCATCGCCGGACAACACGCTCGGACGTGTTTCCTCGATGCGGAAGTCGGCCACGCCCACCTGGCGTGCGTACTCGGCAGCCGCCTCCGGGCTGGGCAGGTTCACGGTCTGCCCGGGACCGAGGTGCAGCTTGTAGACGCGCAGCGCACCGATATGACGCGCAGCGGCTTCGGCAGTCGGTGCGGCGAAGGCCACCGTAGCCAGCAGCGGTGGCTGCGAGGAGACGCTGCGGTAGGCGTCGAACGCGGCCTCGATGTGCTTCGGGTCGCCGTCGAAGTGCGCGGCGTAGACGAAACGCCAGCCCAGCTCGGCCGCCTGCCGTGCACTCTGCGTGCTGGCACCGAGCAGGAAGCGCTCCGGCGCCTGCTGCGGAATCGGCCGCGCCAGCACATCGGCCTCGGCGCCGGACAGATAGCCCTCAAGATCGCGCAGTTGCTGGTCGAAGTCGGTGAACGCCGGCCGCCCCGCTGCCAATGCAGCGGTAGATGCCGGCAGGCCGCCGGGCGCCTTGCCCACGCCCAGATCCACGCGCCCTGGCGCCAGCGCCGCCAGCAGGTTGAAGTTCTCCGCCACCTTGTACGGCGCGTAGTGACGCAGCATGACCCCACCACTGCCGATGCGGATGCGCCGGGTCTGCGCCAGCACCCAGGCCGCCAGCACTTCCGGTGCGGGGCTGGCCAACGTCGGCGCGGCGTGATGCTCGGCAAACCAGTAGCGGTGATAGCCCAGCTGTTCGGCGCGCTGCGCCAGCTGCAGGCTGTTGCGCAGCGCCTGCTCCGGCGAGGCGCCTTCGGCCACCGGGCTCTTGTCCAACACGCTGATCTGATAGCTCATGGTCGCGTCCTCGCTCAGGGATGGGCCACGGGGATGCCGAGCAACCCGTTCAGCGCGGCCAGGATCGGCTCGGCACCGGAGATGTACTGGCGGTCCTGGTGCACGCCACTCGCGAGGTCACTGCGCACGCCCTGCGGCAGCACCAGCTTCGGCAGCGACTGGTCCTGCTCGCCGATCTCGGCGATCACCTCCCGGCGCGGCCGTGCGAAACCGATGCGGCGCACGTCCAGCCGCGCGTCCAGGCCGTCGATGCTCGACAGCGCACCTTCCAGCAACAGGCTGTGCCGGCAGAAGAAACGCTGGCCGGGAATCTGTCCGTCCTCGAACTCACGGTCGAGCAGGAACAGGATGGGCTTGTCGGTTGCGTCCAGACTCACGGGGTCGTCCTCATCGGGGGGCGGCAATGCGATGCCGCTTCGATATCGATGCTAGAGATGACGGCGGTCGGCACGGCGATGCCAGGCGACAATCGGCGGTCAGATCCGGCCATGCAGATGCGCCTTGGCCATAAGCAAAGCGCCGCCGGTTATGCCGTCAGGCGATCCTTCGCAGCGGCGCCGGTACCGCCAGCGCCTGCGAAGCCAGATGCCCTGCCGCGCGCTCGGCCGCCAGTGCGATGCGCGCCTGCAAGGCTGCACTGTTGATGTGCTCGCCATCGAAGTCGGCAGGCGTGGCATACACCCCGATCGGCAGCGTGTGCGCCTGCAGGAAACTGAACAACGGCCGCAACTGGTGGTCGATCACCAACGCATGGCGCTCGCTGCCACCGGTCGCCGCCAGCAGCACCGGCGTATCCACCAGCGCTTCCAGCCCGATGAAATCGACCAGGTGCTTGAACAGCCCGGGATAGGAACCGCGATACACCGGCGTCGCCACCACCAGCAGACCGGCCGCCTCGATTGCCTGCAGTGCCTGCTCTACGGCTGGCTCCGCTTCATCGCGCGACAGCGACTGCCCCAGCGAACGCGCAATCGGCGCCAGCTCCACCAGCTCCACGCTCGCATGCACCCGCTGCTGCAACGACGCCAACAAGTGCCGCACCAGCAGCAACGTGCGCGACGTTGCCGAGCTGGTCGGTGACCCCACCACTGCCACCACCTTCAATGCAGAAGACATGAAATGCTCCTCGATGATGCCGAACTACGTCCGGCCGCCTTTGGCGTGAACCTCAAAACCGGTAACTGACCCGCCCGTACCAGTACGCGCCGACGTTGCTCAACACGTCGCCGTTGTCCCAGGTCGTCTCGATGCTCGCCACATCGGTGGCACTGCGCGCGTACTCCGGCACCTTGCGCGTGCGCTTGTCGAACACGTTGTTGATGCCCAGCGCCGCACTCCAGCCTGCGCCCAGTTCCACGGCACCGGAGAGATTGGTCACCAGCACCGGCGGCTGCTTGTACTCCACGCCGTTGTTCAGGCGCTTGATCGGGCCGTAGTAGGTGAAGTCGAGGTTCGAGCGCCAGCGCCCGTTCTGCCAGCCCAACCCCGCCACCTGCGTGTAGCTGGGCGTACGGAAGCGCAGCGCGTACTCGCTGCTCTTGGTCAACAGGTTGATGTTCGGCAGCCCCTGCAGCGCCGCCGGAATGTCGCTGATCTTCTGGATGGTGGTGCGCCCCACGTTGGCCGCGTAGCTCCAGCGCAGCTTGCCCCAGGCCGTTTCCTGGTTCGCTTCCACGGTCAGCTCGACGCCGCGCGTACGGGTATTGCCCACGTTGGTGAAGTAGCTGGCGTAGAACGCATCACCCGGCAGGATGCTGATGCCGGCCGACCCGAGCAGCGCATCGATGGTGTTCTTCTGCGCCGCGCTCAGCACCGTGCCGCTGTTGTCGGTGACGCGTGCAGGATCCTGCGCGTTGTAGCCGATCTGGCTGGACTGGCCGAGCTGGCCGCGGATGTCGATCTGGTAGGCATCCACGGCCAAGTGGAACGCCGGGCTCGGGTCCCAGGTCACGCCCAGGCTGTAGTTGGTGGCTTTCTCGGGCTTCAGCGGCGTAGCACCCAGCGCAACCGCTGCCGGCGAAGACACCTGCGCCACCAGCGTGGTACCGCACGGGCAGCTGCCAGTGGCCTGGTAGAACTGCGCGCCCAGGCTGGGCGCGTGGAAACCGTTGCTGACCGTGGCACGCACGCCCAGCGCATCGGTGAAGTCGAAGCGCGTGGTCAGGCGGCCGGTGGAGACACTACCGAAGTCGGAATGGTCTTCCCAGCGCGCCGCCGCATCCAGATACCAGCGCGAGGTGATGTTGGTGGCTGCACCCACGTACACCGCCTTGCTGTTACGGGTCGCCTTCACCGCATCGGCGGTGGAGTAGCCCACGAACGCGGCGGCGCCGAAGCCGGTGTACGACTCCCACTGCCCTGCCCCACGCTCGTACTGTTCGTGCTGGTACTCGGCGCCCGCGCTCACCTCCAGCGGCGACGCAAACGCCGCCACCTCGAAGCCGCGGCGCAGGTCCAGGTTGGCGATGCCCTGCTGGTAGTCCAGCTTGCCGTCATAGAAGTCAGTGGGCGAACCGGGGTACGGCAGCGAGTAGTTCACCGAGTTGCGCGTATAGGTACGTACCGTACTGCGGTTGCCGCTTAGGCTGGCGTCGTAATCCCAGCCCGCGATCTGCCCTTTCACGCCCGCAGTGCCGGTGTACTGCTTCTCCTTGGTTTCCAGCACGGGCAGGAAGCCATCGGGAAATACGCTCAGCACCCCGGGCGCCTTGTAGGTGGTGAAGATGGTCGCCGGCAGGCGGAAGTTCTGGATTGCCTGCGCGGTGCGATCGCTGGCGGTGGCGTTGGCGTAGAACTGCGCGCTCTCGCCCAGGCCATGGCCCACGTTCACCGCGAACGCCTTCAGCGCATACGACGGGGAGCTGAGGATGGTGTTGGCCTCGGCATTGCGGCTGGCTTCGGCCGGGTTCAGTGATGCGCCGGCCGGCAACCGGTTGTTCGGCCGCAGCGCCACCAGATTGCCGCTACCATCCACCGCCGGGTAGCTCAGATAGCCATCGATGTAGCGGCGGGTGCGGATCGCATGATGCTGGCGGGTGGTCTCGCCGGAGAGGTTGACGAAGCCATCGGCACCCCACGGCAGGCCAACGTTCGCACGCACGCTGGTTCGCGAGCCATCGCCATCAATGCTCTGCCCGCTTTCCACGACGAGCTCGCCACCGTGCGCCTGCGACTTCAGGATCACGTTGACCACACCGGTAATCGCATCGGAGCCATAGATGGCCGACGCACCATCGCGCAGCACTTCCACGTGGTCGATGGCCGACACCGGAATCAACGCCAGGTCCGCCCACGCATGGCCTGGGAAGCCGCCCCCATTGGCACCGCTTACATAGGCACTGGCATTGCGGCGCTTGCCGTTCACCAGCACCAGCGTGTAGCCGGGCGACAGGTTGCGCAGCTGGTAGCCACGGATCAGGCTCTCCTGGTCGCTCTGGTAGCCACCAATCTGGCTGAGCGACGGCAGTGCGCGCTGCAGTGCTTCCAGCAGGTTGGCCTGGCCGGTGGCGGTGAGGTCTTCGGCGGAGATCACGTCGATCGGCGTGGAACTGTTCTTCACCGTACGCGTACTGGTGCGCGAGCCGGTCACCACCACCGCATCCAGCGTGGACGCGGCCACGTTGGCCGTCGCAGCGGCGGCAGCAGGATCCGCATCGGCTTCAGCCGCATGGCTGGGCGAAGCGGCGAGGATGGCTGTGATCAGAACAGCGAGAGTGCTCAGGACAGGGGCGTGGGCGGCAGGCATGGGGGCTCGTGGGGGTGGGCCGGAAACACGCTTCCATTCAAGGGCCTGTCCGCCCACCGCGACAGGCGCGATCGCGTCACCCAGCCGTAACATCCGGCCACCCACATGACTGCTGGTAATGACGTTAGGCGGCCCTGCGCACCACGCCCATGGGACGGCGAGCGGCGGGTGGCAGGTGGTGGGTGATGGGCGGCGGGCGGCGGGCGGCGGGCGGCAACCTACGGGGGTAGAGTCGACTGTCAGTCGACTATCGCGCGCAGCGCGGGCTTCCAGGCGGTATCGCCAACAGCAGTCGACTAACAGTCGACTCTACCCCGTCGGGTGCCCCAGGCCAGACGAATGCCCCCGTGCACATGCTCCACAGGCATCACCTCATGCCCTCGCACCACGCAGCGCACCGCATCTGCACCCGTAGCATCAAGCCATGCCCAGCCCACCCGCCCATCCCACCGCGCCGCTCGTTGCCATCGTCGCCTGCCACGGCCAGGGCCTGTTCGAGTTCGGCTGTGCGGTTGGCCTGTTCGCGCCGGTGCGGCCGGAACTCGGCGTGGCCTGGTATCGCACCCAGCTGTGCGCGGGTGAACCTGGTGCGCTGCGCATGCTTGGCGGAACGCAGGTCCAACTCCCCTACGATCTCAGCAGCGTTGATGACGCCGACATCATCGTCATTCCCGGTTGGCGCGAGCCCAGCGAGCGCCCACCGCAGGCACTGCTCGATGCACTGGTCCGTGCCCACGCACGCGGCGCGCGCATCGCCTCGATCTGCTCCGGTGCCTTCGTGCTGGCCTGGGCCGGGCTGCTCGATGGCCGCCAGGCCACCACCCACTGGCGCCTCACCGAAGCGCTGGCACGCGAGTTCCCACACATCGATGTGCGGGAGGATGCGCTGTACGTGGATACCGGCAGCATCATCACTTCGGCCGGCTCGGCCACCGGCATGGACATGATGCTGCATATGGTGCGCAAGGATTACGGTGCGCGCGTGGCCAATCTGGTGGCCGAACGGCTGGTACTGGCGCCGTGGCGTGATGCCGAACGCAGCCAGCGTGTCAGCCGCGCCATTCCCCATGGCGAGCCCACGCGCCTAGCAAAGCTGATGGAATGGATGCGCCGCAACCTGCGCGAGCCGCACTCGCTGGGCAGCCTCGCCGAGCAGGCCGCACTCAGCCAACGCACCCTGCAGCGGCAGTTCCTGGAGGCCACCGGCCTGTCGCCCATCGACTGGCTGATCCGCGAGCGCGTCGCCTACGCCCGCGAGCTGCTGGAAACCACCGATCGGCCGCTGCAGTGGATTGCCGAGCAGGCTGGATTTGGTTCGCAGGAATCGTTCCGTCGGCACTTCCGGGGCCAGGTCGATGCGAGCCCTACCGAGTACCGCAGCCAGCATCGCGGCGGTGTTGGCGCGGATCGGCTGGTGGGCTGCTGATCCAGCTCAGCGCTCTCCAGCGCCACGTGAGAAAAGGCTCACGGCGGACGGTGGAGACCCACGTATAGTGACGTGCGTCACACGAAGCCCCTTCCATGCTCCACGCATTTGCTTACTCCAGCCACATGTCGGCTGGGCTTTCCGATGAAACCCTCCGCCAGATCGTCTCGGGCTCTGCCGCGTTCAATCGCCGGGTGGACGTTACCGGAGCGCTGCTCGTCGACGGGCAGCGGTTTTTCCAGTACATCGAAGGCCCGCCCGACGGCCTGAAGGCGGTCAGGCGCCGCATCCAGGACAGTCGTTCGCACGCCGCCGTCACCCCGGTACTGGACATGGCAATCGGCGCACGCGCCGTACCCTACTGGGCGATGACCCGCATCGAGACCGGGCAGATCGTCGTGTCCGGGCTGGTCAATGCGCGATGGGACGAATTTGGCCATTCCGTTCCAGGCATGGATCAGCTCGTTGGCCTGCTGCGTCCGCATTTCCCACGCATCGGCACCGTCGAGCCGCCACGCGCCCCCGCCTGATACAGACTGAACCGACGCCTTGCGTGCGCCTGCCGACGCGGCCGTGCGCTACGTTCGGGCGTCATCATCAGGATCCTCCTTCCCGCTGTCTTCGCCACGCCCATCGCATGCCAGTACCCGCCCCACCTGCAATGGAAAAACGCGCATCGCCCGCCGACCTGTTCGAGATCGTGATCGTGCGTGCAGGCACCGCCCTGTTCGCGATTGACATCCAGGCTGCCGTCGAAATTCGCGGCCTGGAGGCATTCGGCCCTGCAGACCGCAACGGCAGGCCGACCCTGGAAGTCCGTGGGCAGCCATTACCCGTGGTCGACCTGCGCCGCATGAGCGGCCAAGCGGCATTCGACGGTGGCAGCCCGGCCATGCTGTTGATCAATGCCGGTACCGCAACGCTGGCGCTGGCCGTGGATGAGGTGCTGGAGATTGAGACACCGGACGCGAGCGCACGCGTCCCCGAGCGTGCCGCAGGCCGATCGTTCGGCTTCTGCAGCCGGCACATTCAACTTGACCCGGCGCGCTCGGCTGCACTGATCGAACCGGTGGCACTGCTGGGCGCACTTGCCGCGCCGGAGTGACCGGCGGCGTCTCAGGATCGTCCTGCCAAGGCACGGTTTCGCAGCCTCCAGCACTGCGCGGCCACGCCGATCACGAACATCACCAGGCAGACCAGCAGCGTGTGCAGCACCACCGGGGCCATCGGCGCGGCAGCAATCGGATGCGCTGCCGGCACGCGGGTCAGCGTTTCGTTGACGCCGGGCACCAACGACAGCAGGAAGCTGAAAGACAGCGCAAACGTCGATGCATAAGGTGCTGCGCGCCCCAGCCAGCGCAGCCGCGCGGCCAGCACGCCGCCGAATGCCACCAGCAGCACGATCACCCCGAATGCGTGGCCGGGGTTGATCCCGCCCGTGCTGGACACGGTGAACGAGGTGGCCACCGACAGCACCAGCCCCACCAGGTACAGCTTGCCCGCGCGCGTGGCGGGATCGATTGCGCGATGGCGAATGAAGGCATACAGGCCACTCAACACCGGGATCAGGCTGACAGCGGTATGGATCACGCCAAGCGTGGACAGAGGGTGGGACATGGGACATCTCCAGGGATAGAATGAACCTACTAGTAGGTAGGCATTGGACTCAAAAAGAAGGCCCGCGTCGCCGCAGGCCCACCACACATCTCTCAGAGCGCCGCACTCACCCGCGCGATCGCCAACTGTGCCAGTGCCGCGAAGGTCGCCGCGTCACCAAAACCGCGCGCGGCCAGCATCGCGCCGTGCACCGAGGACATGAACGCCCTGGCCTCGTCCGCAGGGGAACCCTGCAGGCGCAACTGGCCCAGCGCCGCGCCCTTCTCCAGCGTCACCGTCAGCCACCCGCTCAGATCCTCGAAATGCCCGCGCACTTCATCGGCAATCTCCGCAGGGATCATCGGCGCCTCCGCTGCCAGCATCGCGCAGATGCAGAACGACGACGTCCCCCCTGCAATGCAGCTGGACCAGTACTCCACATAGGCGTTGAGCTCCTGCAGCGGGTCGTCCAGCTGCCGGTCCAGCAGCGCCAGGCCTTCGCGCGCCTCGGCCCGGTACAGTTCAACCACCGTGCGCACCAGGTCCGCCTTGCTGGGGAAGTGGTGATGGATGCTGGCCTTGCTGATGTTCACCCGCGCGGACACGTCGGCGTAGCTGAAGCCGTTGTAGCCACCGGCCTCCAGCAGCGAACGGGCATGGGCCAGGATCTCCTGGGCCTTGGGCGAGAGCGACTCTTTCATGCCGCCAACCTACTAGTAGGTTGAAGCTGTGTCAATAACCCGCTGCTGGACCCGCCGGGCGTGGCCCGGCGCTACCGAGATCCCAATCAGTCCTCCTGCACCAGCTTGAACTCGCGCAGCAGCCCGCCGATCTGGGTCTTGTCCAGCTTGTTCATCAGCAGGTTGCGCAGGAACACCGGCCCGGGAATGTCCAGTTCCTTGCCGTCACGCAAACGCCCGGTCGCGGCCAGCAGCGAGCGCACGTCGTAGGTGGAATTGAACACCTCGGGTACGCCGCGTTCGATATCCAGCAGCGTGTACACCGCTTCCATCGGCGTGCGCACCGAGTACTCTGTAGTGAAGATGCAATCGCGCTGCTTCGATTCGGCGAACTGGCCGATGAAAGCGAAGTTCACCGCACCGTCCGGCACCACGTCCGGGCGATCACCGGCCTGGCGCGGCATGAAGAACGCGGTGATGTACGGCATCATCACCGGCACCGTCTTCGCGCCCGTCGCCGCCAGCTCGTCGATCTCCTCCACCGGCACGCCCAGGTGGTACAGCCACTCGCGGGTGATCTCCTCGCCGGTGCAGTCCTGCATCGGCTTCTTCACGTAGTCGCCGGGCGTATCCACGAACAACGAATACACCCAGACCACGATCTGGTCCTTGGGCTGGTTCTTGAAATGTGGCTGGCGATTCACCGTCCAGCTCATCAGCCAGCGCGAGTCGCGCACGCTGACGATGCCGCCGGTCACCACTTTGCCGCTGAAGGGATCGCGCTTGGCGATCTTCTGGATGTAGGCCGGAATGCGCGCATCCAGCGTGGTCACCGTTGCCGATTCCCACTTGGTTTCTGGAATGTGCGCGCCGAACACATCCGGACGCCCGAACGCGTCATCCTTCGCGGCAATGCGGCGCCACAGGTCCCAGGCAGGCGCCGGGCCTTCGTTCAGGCGTGCCGCAGTGTGGTGGTCGCCATTATCCGAGTTCTCGGTCAGCGAACCGATGGTCATGAACAGCAGATCATCCGCGCCGAGATCCACGCCACCGGCTACACCGTCATGCATCCAATGGATGCGCGTGGCCTGCTTGCGGTCCGGCTGCAGATCAAAGTCGACGTCGGTCACCTCGGTACCGTACTGGAACACCACGCCCTGGTCCTGCAACCACTTCACCAGCGGCAGCACCAGCGATTCGTACTGGTTGTACTTCGTGAACTTCAGCGCCGAGAAATCCGGCAGGCCGCCGATATGGTGGATGAAGCGATGCAGGTACAGCTTCATCTCCAGCGCCGAATGCCACTCTTCGAACGCGAACATGGTTCGCCAGTACAGCCAGAAGTTGCTGTCCAGGAAATCACGGCCCAGTACTTCGTTGATGCGCTTGTTCTCCATCTCCTGACGGGTGGCCAGGAACAGCGCGATGATGTCCCTCTGTGCCTGCTCGGTCAGCGTGAACAGGCCATCGGTGTGTGCATCCTCGCCGCGATTGATGGTGGCGCGCTGCAGCGAATAGTTCGGGTCGTCCTTGTTCAACCAGTAGAACTCGTCCAGCACGCTGGCATCTTCGATCTCCAGCGACGGTATCGAGCGGAACAGGTCCCACAGGCACTCGAAATGATCTTCCATCTCGCGGCCACCACGGATCACGAAACCCTTTTCCGGCACCTTCAGGCCATCCAGCGCACCGCCAGGAATCTGCTGCTGTTCAAGAATGGTGATGCGTTCACCGGCCATGCGCCCATCGCGCACCAGGAACGCGGCGCCGGCCAGCGAGGCCAGCCCCGACCCCACAAACCAGGCGCGCTTGCCATCGACACCGGCTGGCTTGCGCGGGCGCGCGAAGGCTTCGTAGTTGCCACTGCTGTAGTACATGCGCTGCTCCTTCCTGGAGGGGGTGACCCCACTCTAGCGCCGAACCGATGTACCGATTCCTGCATGCATGCTGCGACCGAATGACGCAGCGGCGTCAGAGCTGGCGGCCCAGCAGCATGCCTGGCCAGCCGTCCACGTTGAACGGCGCAATTCGCGTGTAGCCGCAGGACTCGTAGAAGCGCACCAGATCACCGCTGCCTCCGCCATAGCAGTCCACGCGCAGATGGTCGAGGCCGGCAGCGCGCGCCTGCTCATCGGCAAACGCCATCAGGCGACGGCCAATGCCGCGCACGCGCGCATCACGCGAGGCCACCAATACCCGCACGTACAGCTCCGGCCCATCGGGCGCCGGCACATAGGGCATCGACTCGCCCAGCGCCAGGAACGCACGCACCTCACCCTGCTCGTTCTGGGCCACCCATGCGCCAGGCAGCGCGCACGCATCGGTCACCTGGGTGACCCGGCGCGGCACCGTGGACCACGGCTCGCTGCCCCATTGCTGCAGATTGCCAATGGACACGAACCATTCAATCACCTCATCGAACAGCGCCAGCACCGCAGGGGCATCTGCCGCACTGGCGCGGCGGATGGTCAAGGTGTCCTCTCCTGTTTCAGTCATGCACGTACTCCTGTCAACGCGTCAATCAGCTGTCACGAGGATGCCGGCCAGCGGCCGGCACTACCAGGGTCGGAAGTCCCTGGGCCGGATTTGACATGCAGGCATTTACCTGCATATAGTCCATCCCAGGGGCGGCGCCTGCCGGCCCATCGCGAGGAACCTGCAATGGTGGATATCGCACACAGGGTCGGCATCAAGGCCCCCGCAAGCCAGGTGTACCAAGCCCTGGCCACCCCCGAAGGCGTCGCCGCCTGGTGGGCCGAAGACACCCACGGCGACCGCGAGACCGGCGGCACGGTCAAGGTCCGTTTCACCAACAACGGCCAGGAAATCGGCGCCATGGAAATGCAGCTGGAACAGCTCATTCCAGGCGAGTTGGTGCTCTGGAAGTTCCTCACCGGCCCCGCCGAATGGATCGGCACCCACGCGCGCTTCGTGCTGAAGCAGGAAGGCGATTACTGCATCGTCCTGTTCACCCATGAAGGCTGGAAGGAGCGCGTCGAGTTCACCTCCCACTGCAGCACAAAGTGGGCGGTGTTCCTGATGAGCCTGAAGGCCCTGCTGGAGACCGGCAAGGGCCAGCCCAACCCACACGACGTCAGGATCGACAACTGGAATTGAAGACATCCCCATGGTGGTAGACCACGTGCGCGACGCAGACAAGGTCTTCAAGGCACTGGCCGATCCCACGCGCCGGACGCTGCTGGACCTGCTCTGCGAGCACAACGGCCAGACCCTGGGCCAGCTGTGCGAAAACCTGGACATAGCCCGGCAATCGGTCACCCAGCACCTGGGCCTGCTGGAAGACGCCAACCTGATCAGCACCGTGCGCCGTGGCCGCGAGAAGCTGCACTTCATCAACCCGGTGCCCCTGCATGAAGTCTACGAACGCTGGGTACGCAAGTTCGAGCAGCAGCGCCTGAGCCTGCTGCATGACCTGAAACGAGAACTGGAAGGAGAATGACGATGTCCGCAGAGACCACCCGCTTCATCCACGTGATCTACATCGCTTCCACCCCGCAGAAGGTGTTCGAGGCCATCACCCGCCCCGAGATCGCCAGCCGCTACTGGGGCCACGAGAACGTCTCCGACTGGAAACCCGGCTCGCGCTGGCAGCATGTGCGCGCAAACGAAACCCGCTCGGTCGAACTGGTGGGCGAAGTGGTGGAAAGCACCCCGCCCTCGCGCCTGGTCATCACCTGGGCCGCCGCCTCGCAGGCCGACAACCCGGATGCCTACAGCCGCGTCACCTTCGACATCGTGCCCTACCAGGACATGGTGCGGCTGACGGTTACCCATGAGGAGCTGGAACCGGGCAGCGGCATGGATACCGGCATCCGCCAGGGCTGGCCGATCGTGCTGTCGAGCCTGAAGTCGCTGCTGGAAACCGGCAAGGGATTGGACGTATTTGCGAAGCCGAACTGAGTCGTGCCGCAATCGGCGGCGGAGCGCCATCCGCCGCTGGCGCTCCCCATCCGGTCAATCGCTCAATCTGCGCGCACGCCCATAACTGCCATGCACATCCTGCTCGATCCAATCGGCCAGCAGGCGCAGGTAGCCGTCGGTGATCCGCGTCGACACCCGGTTGCCCTCGGCATCGGTGCGGAACTCGACCATGCCGTGGTCGGTATCCGGGAACAGGTAGGTGTCGATCGGTTGCCCCGACGCGCGCAGGCGCGACAGGATCGAACGCGTGGCGGCAATCGGCGCGGCGCGGTCCTGCTCGGCCAGCACCCACAGCAACGGCACCTTCAGGCGGCGCAGCGCGGCCCCGGCGTCGTAGTCCCAGATCAGCTCCAGGTTGTCGAATCGGGCGCGGCCGATCCGGCGCAGGTCGGCGTCACTCATGCGCAGCATGTCGCCGCTGTATTCGCCGCTGATGTTCTTTGCCCACGGTGCGGCACCGATCTGCGTACGCACCTTCGCCAGCGCCTCAAACCCTTCATTGAAATGCGTGCGCATCAACTGCGCGGTCGCGTCTGAAAGCTGGCCGACCTGCTTCATCGCCGTTGCATCCAGCTGCATGCGGCGTGCCTCGTCGAACAGCTGCTCGCGGTCCTCCTCGATGGGTGACACCACCAGGCCGAAACCGATCGCCACGAAATCCGCCTGCGAGCGCGTCGCCGCCAGCGGCGCGATCCACCCGCCCTGGCTGCCACCGAAGTAGCCGGCCCGACCGAAACGCCCCGCCGCCAGCTCACGTGCCTTGGCAAGCGCCGCCGCCGCATCGTCGGCCAGCAGTTCGAAGTTCTGCGTGTACTCCCCTTCCGAATCGCCGGTCCCACGCTTCTGGTAAGCGAACACCGAAATCCCCTGCGCCACCAGCACGCGCTGGTAGATGGCCGCCACCGCCATCGTGCGTTCCGAGCCGTGCACCAGCACCACCAGCGGCCGCATCGGGTCGGCCGGGCCGGCCGGTTCGATCAACTGCCCGACCAGCTTGGTTCCCGCACTGATGAACGTTGCATCGGTATCGCGGGTCGGCAGTCGCTGCCAGCGCTGCGTGGCTCCCGCAGGCGACCTGAAGCTGACCACATCGCCGCTGCAGCTCACCGGTGCGTTGGCATCGCCGGTGGCGCCACGTCGCCCGTCCAGCATCAGATAGCGCTGGCCCGTGGCCGGTGCCGCAGCGGGTGCGCCGAGCACCACGATGTTGCCCTGCCCGTCACCGTAGGCACTGGCCGTGCATAGCTCGGCGGCCGCGGCCGGCAGGCCAGAACACACCAGCACCGCCATCAACAACGAACGTCCTTTCCACCCTGCCATGCCCTTTCCCGGTATCGTGAACCCGCCCCGTGCGGGCGCCCGGCGCAGCCTAGCGCGTTCGTTCGCCAGATTCATGCTGCATCTGCTTACTGTTGGCCTCTCCCATGGCCATACTGGGCGGACGATACGAACTTCAGAGCGCACGATGCACACACATGTCGAACAGATCGGCAGCACCCGCGTCCTGCGCAGCGCCGATACAGGCCCGCTTCTGGATGGCAACGCCCTGCGCGACCTGGTCGGCGATGCCCTTGGGCACCAGGCCGAGTGGATCGCCGTGCCGGTGCAGCGCCTATCGGCAGACTTCTTCGAGCTGCGCTCCGGCATGGCCGGGCAATGGCTGCAGATGCTGGTGAACTACCGCCTGCACTTCGCCGTCCTGGGCGATGTCAGCGGCTATCGCGCACAGAGCGAATCGCTGGACGCGTGGATCACCGAGTGCAACCGTGGGCACAACGGCTGCTTCGTGGCCGACTGGGACGCCCTGCTGGCACGCCTGCCGGCCCCCGCCAGCACCGGCTGAACGCCGCCCCCACGCTCACTCTCGCCGAACCCGGTTCCGACCGCGCTCTGACGCCCGCCGCCACAGCATCACCCGCAGGCTCCCCAGGCGACGCTCGATGAGTGTTTCAGACGCAGATTCCCTGCACAGCAAAGTGGCGGCGGTCACCCTCGGTTTCTGGGTGATGAAGATCGCCGCCACCACCCTCGGCGAGACTGCGGGCGACCTGCTGTCGATGACGCTCAACCTCGGCTACGTGGCCAGCTCGGCCATCCTGCTGGCGATCTTTGCCGGCCTGCTGGGCATGCAGTTGTCGGCGCGGCGCTTCCACCCGGTGCTGTTCTGGTCGGTAGTGCTGGCGACCAGCACCGCCGGCACCACCATGTCCGACCTGATCGACCGCACGCTCGGCCTGGGCTACGCCACCGGCGCCAGTCTGCTGGCCGGCTGCCTGGCGCTGGTGCTGCTGGCTTGGCGGGTGTCGGAAAAGTCGATCTCGGTCAGCAACATCGCATCGCGCCGCGCCGAAGGCTTCTACTGGACCGCCGTGCTGTTCTCCAACACCCTCGGCACCGCGCTGGGTGATTTCCTCGCCGACGATTCCGGGCTGGGCTTCACCGGCGGCGCACTGCTGATCGGCAGCCTCATCGCGCTCACCGCACTGGCCAGCCGCATCACGGGCATCAACCGGGTCATCCTGTTCTGGATCGCCTTCGTGCTCACCCGCCCGTTCGGCGCCACCTTCGGCGATCTGCTCACCAAGCCGCTGGAAAAGGGCGGCCTGGGCTTCGGCACGGTGGGCTCGTCGCTGGTGCTGTTCACCATTCTCGCCACGCTGGTGGCATTGCCCATGCTGCAGCGTAAAGCACAGCCAGCCAGCTAGCGCGCCGTCCAGCCCCCATCCACCGGCAGCGCCGTGCCGGTGATCTGTGCAGCGGCATCCGAGGCCAGGAACACCACCATCTCGCCCAGCTGCTCGGGCGTTACAAACTGCAACGAGGGCTGCTTCTCAGCCAGCAGCGCACGCGCGGCGGTCTCCTGATCCGTGCCATCGCGCTCGGCCAACGCGGTGATCTGCTGCTCGACCAGCGCCGTCCGCACCCAGCCCGGGCAGATGGCATTGGCGGTGATGCCGGTGCCCGCATTCTCCAGCGCGGTGACCTTGGTGAACCCCACCACGCCATGCTTGGCCGCCACGTAGGCCGACTTGTTCACCGAGCCCACCAACCCGTGCACCGACGCAATGTTGATGATGCGGCCGGCGCGCTGCTGCTTCATATGCGGCAAGGCCGCCGCCGTGGCATGGAACACGGCCGAGAGATTCAACGCCAGGATCGCATTCCACTTGTCGACAGGGAATTCCTCGATCGACGCGGTGTGCTGGATGCCGGCGTTGTTCACCAGGATGTCGATGCGGCCCATCGTCGCGACGGCATGCTCAATCATCCAGCGCACTGCCTCGCCACGGGAAAGATCGGCGCCGTCATGCGCCACGCGCACGCCGAACTCGGTTTCCAGCTTGGAACGGATGCGTTCGATCTCCGCCGCATCGCCGAAGCCATTCAGCACGATATCGGCACCTTGCCGCGCCAGGGCTATGGCAATGCCAAGACCGATACCGCTGGTGGAGCCGGTGACCACCGCAACTTTTCCACTGAACATGGGCGAGCTTCCATCGGGGTAGGCCGCCAGTGTAGCGTTACCGGCCTCCGCACCCTCCTCCTACGTGCCCACGTCCAACGAGTACGTCAGCAGGAATTCCCTGGCGTACTCATTCCCCGACTGCGCCGAAGCGCGGATCAGGTACACCGCATGCGGCACGTCCCTGGCAACACCCATGCCATGGAACAACGCCAGGCCAAACTCGTACATGGCCGACGGATAGCCGGCCTCCGATGCCCGCTCAAAATGCGCGGCCGCACGCATGACGTCCTGCTCGACGCGGTCACCGGTCAGCAGGCACAGCCCTATCGCATGGATTGCCGGGATATAACCCTTCTCTGCGGCCTGCTTGAGGGTCGCGAAGCTGTCCGCCTCGGCATGTGCGTCGTCCTCCCCCACAGGCATCGAAGAAGAGAGGAACAACGCTTCAGCACAGCCGCGTGCAAGCTGCGGGGCCAACAGCCGCCGCGCCTCGGCAATGTCACCACCGTCGAGCATCGCATCGAAGTCGGTCGTGAGCTGGGTTGGCATGTTCGTCATGGCGCAGGCGTCCGTCCTGTTCGCGGGCATCCGTTCGCCCCGCTGGCATTATGCCTGCACCAGGCCAGGGCATTGCACCAGCCCCACAAGGCCGGGTGACCAGAAGACTCTCCGCGTCCATCGATGTTGGCCCTATAGTCAACGCCATCCACCCAAAGATGGCCCGATGAACCCCTGCACCGCCCTGCTGCCTGCCGCCCTGACCGCACTGCTCGCCCCCGCCACCAGCGTGGCCGCACCGACCGCGCAGGCGGCCACGCCGCTCACCACCGGCAGCGTGCGGCTGGATATTGCCAGCGGCCGCGTCGAAGGCAATGTCTGCGTGTCCAACCTCCCAGCCGAATCAAGGGGCGCGTTCGTACTCAACGCCGGCCTGAACGTCGCGCGGGTCACCGACGGTGACGGCAAGCCGGTAGGGTTCGATGGCTGGTACGACCCGGGCGTGGATGGCGAGGCGCGCGTCTACACCCTGGCCGAGCCCACCGCCACGCTCTGCGTGCAGTACGTGGGCGCGTTCCCGCTGTACCCGAAGCACGATGCCATGGGCGACTTCAAGGGCATGATGGCCTTCAACGGCGACAGCGCCCGCTTCACCGAACAGTCCGCATGGCTGCCGCAGGCATTCGACCCCAAGGCCCGCGTGCGCAGCAACGAAAGCCGCTACGACCTGCAGGTGGACTGCGCCGGCTGCCGCTTTCTGTATCTCAACGGCAGCCCGGCCATCGAAGGCGCGCAGGGGCGATTCCGCAGCGACAACGCACGGCCGATCCTGCTGTTCGGCGGCGGCGGCCCGATCACCCGCACCGCGCAGGTCACGATCCTTAACGAGACCCTGCCCTCGGCCAAGGTCCAGGCACTGTCCAGCACACTGCAGAAGGTAGCCGACGTGCACAGCCGCTACATGGGCATGCCGCTGGCCGACCGCCCCACTTTCCTGCGCATGGTCACGCTCAACCAGATCGAGCGCGACCGCGAAGGCAGCGAGTGGGGCTTTGCCACCTGGCCCACCATCGCCATGAGCGGCAGCATCGGCAATGTGGCCGACTCCCTGCTGGCTGGTGGCGAACATGCTGAACGGCGCGTGCAGTACATCGCACACGAAATGGGCCATTACTACTTCGGCACGCTGAACCGTCCGCAGGGCCCCTACTTCTGGGTTCTGCTGGAGTCCAGCGCCGAGTTCCTGTCGATCAAGGCGCTGCGTGAGATCAGTGGCGATGCCGCGGCCGATCGCTACATCGCACGACTGCAATCGGCCGTCGATACGCACGACAAGCCGCTACCCCCGTTCGATGCCATCGATGGCAACTCCGATCTGGGCGAGATATATCGCTACGTCTATGCCCCTTTGCTGCTGCTTTCGCTGGAGAAGCAGGTGGGTGAGGCAAAGATGCAGGCCTTCATGCGTGGGCTGCTGGCCTCTCCTTCGCCGAAGGGCTGGGCAGAGCTGCAGGGCATTGCGCTGAAAGCCGGCATCGATCTCAAGACCTGGGAGCATTGGCGGGCAAGCTGTGTGGCTGGCGGCAGGCAGAGGTGCCAGTAGATCCACGCCATGCGTGGATTCACTCCCTCAACGCCCGCACAACTGAATCGCCCAGCACCGTGTCCAAGGCGACTCGCCCCCTGGCCCCTCCATTTGCCAATCAGCGCCGCTGATGTCCCCGCACAATCAGAAGAACAGACCCGCCTGATCGACGGTCGCCAGAGGATTGGCCTTCCGCACCGCCTCCAGGAACAGCAGGAAGTCGCGGTTGAACAGCGTCAGGTTGTTGGTGAACGTCACGCACTTTCTGCCCGATGCTCTGCTGAAGCACACCTGCCAGACATAACGCCCGTAGATCCTGTCGGACGTTCGTGTGACTGAGGTGATCTGCGAAAGCGGAACTGCCGTGGGCACCGCCCCCCGCCGCAGGTGGAAGGATTCTGTATCAAAGAAGTAGTGCTCGCGATCCTCTTTGCCATCCACCATCACCAAGGTCATGGACGTGCCGGAAATCCGGCGAGGGGGATTCAAACGCAGCCCTGATCCCAATGCAGAACGCGCGGTCGCTGACATTCGCCGAAGGATGAGCCAGAGGATCACCAACGGAAGCGCCGCAACGACAATGAAGCCTGCAGTCTTCAAAACAGTTTCCAGCGTGCTTGGCACACAGATCTCCAGGATGAACTTTCAGGCGATGCCCAATCCACGCCATGCGTGGATGACTCTCCCCCAACGCCTTTTCACTTCCAATGATCCGGCCCCAGGAACGGCAGGCTTAGCACAAACACCGGCACGGCCACAGGGATCAGCGCCGCGCCGAGCACCTTGCCCGCCGCCGAACCCGCACCCGGCTTGCCCTCCCTCTCCGGCAGGATCCGCTGCGCCCGCGCATTAATCGGCTGTTCCAGCTTCCCCTTCTCCGCCAGTGCCGCAGCATCCGGCAACTGCACCCGCTCGCCGTCGCCCTCGAACAGCGCGCTGTAATAGCTGCCGCCCTTCCTTGAAAGATTGCAGGCGCGGTCAAACGCCAGCGCGTAACGGGTCCGGTCCATCGGCAGGTAGTAGCGCGCCCGCTCCTCCACGGCCTTGGCCTCACGCGGGAGCACCTCAATCCGCTCCAGCTTGAACTGTCCGGCCAGCTCTGCCGTCACCTGCTCCGGCAGCAGCAGCAGCGCATAGCTGCCGTGCACCTTGGCCTTGTTGGCCGGGTCGCGCCAGTCCTCATGGAAGTACATCTGCGCGCAGGCCACCGCCTCGCGCAGCGGGCTGTCCATCAGCGCGCGGTACTCGCGGAACGGCGCGGCATTGAAGCGCATCGGCTCGTCATAGCGCGGCAACAGGTACAGCTGGCCGTCGTCGGCCACGAACGCACTGGTTATCTCGCGGCTGGAAGCGTGCTCCTCCGGGCCACTGGCACAGCCAGACAGTAGGCCAAGGCACAGGGCGGAGAGAATGAAAAAAGACGTTCGCATGTCGTGTTCGAGGGCTTGCCTGGAAAACCGGCCCCGCCCAGAAGGACGAGGCCAGCCCACCATGTTGCCACGACACGGCACGCGATGCAGACCCCGCCTTACTTCAACCGCTCCACCAACCGCTGCCCCACCTCCAGCGCCGAAGCCGGGTTCTGCCCGGTAATCAGCTCACGGTCCACCACCACATGCCCCATCCACGGCGTGGCATTGCTGCTGAACCGCGCACCCGCCCGCTGCAACGCGGTCTGCGGGTAGAACTTCATCTCACCGCCACCCAGCAACGGCTTGGCCTGCTCTTCTTCCTGGTTGCTGATCACCGTCATCTGGTAGCCGCTGTAGATCCACTTCGGCATGGCCGGCATCGCACCCGTTTCCAGCTTCGCCACGAAACCCGCAGCATCCGGCAGCGTGGACAGCAGCGCGATCGGCCCGTGGCAGACCAGCGCGGTGGTTTTGTTGCGCTGGTGGAAGTCGGCCAGCAGCCGGCCCAGCGCCGGGCTCTTCAGCAGGTCCTGCATCGGCGCGTGGCCACCCGGAATGTAGACCGCATCGAAACGCGCGTAGCCCTGCTGCTCGATGCGTGCCAGGCTGACCACCGGCGAGGCCGTCGCCGAGGTCAGCGCCAGTTTCTCCAGCAGTTCCTTGTGCAGCGTCAGCTGCGCGGCATCGTTGCCGAAGTACGCCGGCGTCACCGAAGACGCATCCACCGTCGGCGCCCGCCCCTGCGGCGTGGCGAAGGTCACCTCGTGGCCCGCGTCCAGCAGCAGCTTGACCGGCTGCATCAGCTCGTTGAGATAGAAGCCGGTGGACAGCACCTTGCCGTCCTTCAGGTCCAGGTGGTTTTCGTCGGACAGCACCACCAGCACGTTGGCGGCCTGCGCGCCGCTGGCAGCCAGGGTCAGGGCCAGCGCTGCGGCCAGCCGGGTCATCAGGTTCATGGGGGAGCTCCTAATCGGGGAATGGCGGCCACTTTATTCATCGCCCCAGCGGCGATAAATTGGCCCCATCGCAAAACATCTGTTCCCCGGAGAGCCAAATGAGCCGCAAGTTCGACTACCTGGGCGATGTGGAGGTGTTTCTGGCGGTGGTCGAGCACGGCTCGTTCACCGCCGGCGCGGTGGCGCTGTCCACCACGCCCTCGGTGCTGAGCCGTGCGGTCACCCGCTTGGAAGCGCGGCTGGGCCGGCAGCTGCTGCAGCGGACCACCCGCCGCGTGGGCCTGACCGACGCCGGGCGGCTCTATCTGGAACAGGTGCGCACCGCCTTCGGCCTGCTGGACGACGCCGAGCGCGCCGTACTGGCCCAGGACGGCGCGCTGGCCGGCCGCGTGCGCCTGAGCGTGCCCACCACCTATGGCCACTACCGGCTGCCGCCCGTGCTGGCGCGCTTTGCGCAGCAGTACCCGCAGGTGCAGGTGGAACTGAACATCACCAACCGCAACGTGGACCTGGTGGCCGAAGGCTTCGACCTGGCCATCCGCCTGGGCCAGCTGCCGGACAGCGGGCTGGTGGGGCGGAAGCTGGAAGATGCGCCTTTGGTGCTGGTGGCCGCGCCGGAGTACCTGCAGCGCTGCGGCACGCCGCAGACGCTGGACGACCTGCAGCAGCACCTGTGCCTGCCGTTCGTGATGCCGCGCACCGGACGGTTGGCGCCGTGGATCTTCCGCGACGCCGGGCGCGACGTGGACTGGCTGCCGCGTTCGTCCATCGAGACCTCCGACGATGTGCTGGGCGTGGTTTCGCTGGCCGAACAGGGCATCGGGATTTGCCAGAGTTACGAGTTCATCGTGCTGGAGCGGTTGCGGCGTGGGGAACTGGTGGAAGTGCTGCCGCAGCTGCGCGGGCGGTCGCGCCCGTTCTCGGTGATCTATGCGCCGCATCGGCGGCAGTCGGCGGCGGCGCGGGCGATGATTGAGTTGCTGGTGGGGAATGCGGGGCATGCTGAGGATGGCGCTGGCTGAGGCCGCGAGGTTCGCTGGCGATGTCGGGTTTGAACCGCTTTTCGGGGTGTGTGGCTGATCACGCGCCGTTGCCACTCGGTGCGGATTAAGAACTGTTGCAAAGAAGGCTGTCGCGCTATTCGCTTGTGGCATGGGCGATTGCGCCACTTTGATTCGCCATCAGCAGAGCGGCTGCGCGAATGCGTCTGCTGGCGTCGTGTGTTGCACGATTGGTGCATGCAACAATAGTTCTTCGCTCTCGGATTCCGCGATTCCTTCGCGAATTTCTATTGGTATTCGGAGCGACGGCGTAAACACCATAGCGCGCCACCGACAACGGGTGGCCGGGCCTGCAAACCCGAACTGTTAGTTGTTTACGCTTACCCGTCGGCACCGTCCTTAACCGGTGCCGGCGGGTAATCCGTCGGCCTTTCTGGCGGACGGTGCGTGGGGGTCTTCGGGCCCGCCGGGTACTGACAACTGACGTCCGGTTTGCAGCCACGCACCGTCCGCCACCCGCTTACGCGGTGGCGCTGTTAAGCACAGCCATGGAAGCCGACGCCATGAACGAATCCGACACCTTCTCCTCCTACACCGTTGTTGAGCCCATCAACGACGACACTCCCCTGCCCGACCTGAACTACCTCCTCGGCATCCTCAAGCGCATGCGCGGCTGCGAGGGAGCCGATGGGCACCCATGGCCAGAAACCGATGTGTCGCCCGGCCGCCGCGTAAGCCTGGCTAGAAGTGAGCGCGCGATGGTTGGCGCACTGACGGTGCTGGAGCTGCTGCACGCGGCAGACCGCTGCCGGGTGGCAGCGGACCCGGAACGGCATTTGGATGAGGGAGTTGTGGATGGGCTGTTTCTGGCTTGCCGGGGGTTGGTTGAGTGGGCTTGTCACGAGGTAAGACCAGAGTGAGACGGCAAACGCTCACAGTGTATGAAACCAGCTTCAAGGTGAGCTCGCACCCATTGCCTCGAAAATGCCCCTATACATAACGAAGTAGTCGCCATCGACGGACGGAGCGCGGGCAGTACGTTAGCTCGCGCCAAACTCATTGTTGATTCCGATCAAGAAGGCGGTTGATTTCACGAAGCTCTGGGACAGCCCCGTGCCACTGGGTTCTGATCATCCATCTTTATCAACGACCTGGATCTGCGATCCTTGATCATCACCCTCGCCAGTTGTCGGCACGCTTTTCGAAGTCGATATTCTTCCATTCTGCTTTCCAGAGCGTAAGGTACTTCACATCACTAGACGAGGGCTCAGGATCACATTTCTCTACATACACAACGCACGGCATGATCACGGCATCACCAATCAGAAGTGCTTCCCCTTGCTCCAGTGCGGGCATACCCTCTGTTAGGTTGCCAAGCGTATCCGGCAGTAGTCGGCGGACATAGCCCTGATCATCGGGATTAGTAAGACGCATCGCCAAGAAATTGGAGCACTGCGAAAAGATAGTTTCTGAAATTTCAGACGGTCGCTGACTCGAAATAAGCAGGCTGATGCCGTACTTTCGACCTTCTTTGGCTATGCGTTCGATCGCACCCAGTGAAGCTTTATAGCGCGCAAGTCCACTCTTCGGCGCATACTTGTGCGCCTCCTCATAGACCATCAGGAATGGCTGTTCGGTTTTGGTTTCAACGCGCCGTGCGTAGTAGCAAAAATCGAACATCAGACGGGAGATGAGCGAAACGGTTATGCTGAGCAGTTCAAAGGGGATGCCGCTAAGGTCGATAATGGTGACATTCGACTCACCTCCGACGTTGTAGCCGGTGAACTGTCTAAGCACATCCTCCAAAGAAGCCTTCCTAGCCTTCTGGCCAAAGATGAACCCAAGCCGCGCATTTCCAATCTTCGATCTGACCCGCCGTTCGAACTTATCGATCGAGCCATCGGCATACGGCCCTTTGTTAATCTCACTACGTTTTGTCGGTGCAAATTCGCGCAACTCTTTACAGTAGTGTTCGATCTGGGCATCGACGTCTTCGAATTCGACTTCCGAGCCGTCCTTAAACTTGATCAACAAAGAATTGTCAGCATTCTTTGTCTCTCTAGTTAGATTTCTGAACGCATTCGCGACATGATCGATCTCGTACGGAAGGGGACTGTCGAAATTTACCTTCTCGACACCGGGGTTACTGATTTTCTTTGCGATGGTAACAACCTGCCTCAGCAATGCCTCCTGATTGTAATTGTTGTTATCGCCTGACTCGAGGAACATGTCCTCCATCTCGTCTTCGTTTAGCAGCCAATACGGCAGGACAAGATCATCGACGGTAATTACGCTTGCATTCGGAAAAGCTGCGGCGTACTCAGAGTGAAGATCGAATATAAGAATATGTGAGTTATTAAGACCCTGGTACTCGCCAGCTTTGGCTGATACAGCCCTTTGCAGAATAGAAGACACACTTGACGATTTTCCGGATCCCGAAGCACCGACAACGGCGACATGCTTGTTGAAGAACCGGTCGCCGTGAACGGGCACGACGATATCACGTTGCCGGGTCAGTGAAGAAAAGCAAAAGCGGTCTTCAGCCGCATAGCAGTCTGCATAGATGGCTGCGATTTCCACCTTCGTTGCCGGGACGACCTTCTTCGGTGGAATTGCCAACTCGTCGCCGCCACGATTGAACTTTCCTTCCTTAAGGGTCCCAAGAGGATAGGCGTCAATCATATAGACACGCCTGTAGTCACCACCTTCGCCTCCTTTGACCTCCTTCATTTCGATTGAAAAGCTTTCGATGATGCAAATAAGAGAGACGTTTTCGTTGTCCGATACTTTAAGAAATGATCCAACGCGAAGAGCCTCACCGGCTGATTGGAAGTTCAACAGATCGTCAACGGCTACTCGAACCTTATTGGGGTAAACCGCCACAACCTCGGCATTTGCGATTTCCTCAGTCATTGTACGTCCTCAAATAATTTTCTTGATTGTGGAGATGCTGCTGACGGGGATCGAGTACAGCCGACTCTTTGGACCCGGCATATCCATGGTCACAGGGCTTTCAAGGAAGAAGTCATAGATGTGGCACGACTTCCGCCCCATGCCATCGAGGGCCGTCTGCAACTGCACTTCGTCGTCGACAAAGCGAATTTCGATCTGATGCTGTTGAGTCTGCAGGCTATGGAGGTGATCAATGCGGAATGGCGATCCGCGATACGGGAAGCCGTCCACGAAAATTATTCCAGTATCGAAAAGATCGTTCTTTACCTGCAGAATAAATTCTTCATCCGCACCGCGCAGCAGGATAAATGGAGCGTAGCGGTCGGAATTTTGGATGCGACGATTCTTAGCGGAACTCCAGTTTTTACCGATGGACCTGAGTTGATCGCAGATATCCGAAGGGTCTGTTCCGGTATCACACTGAATAATGAAAGCGCGAACCATTCCCGCGCCGTTCGTCGGCGAGAAGTACAGGCGCTTCATATGCTTCGCGTACTCGACCTCCTCCTTCTCTCGGAGAAGCCAACGATGATGGACGACCTGGGCGCCCTTGAGCACTTCCTGCAGATCACGACGGGTAGTCCTTCGATCGTTGTGATCTTTTTTTGTGGCCAGTGTCGCAATGTAATCGAGGGCTATTGGATAGTGAAATCCTTCAGCCTCAAGAACTGAGACACCTTGGCTCTTCCGTATGGCCTCAATAACGCTGTTTCGATGTTCAGAATATTCAGCAGCAATTTTTATACTGAAATTCTTGCAGAACGCCTCGATCAATTCATCCGGCGCTGTGGATCCATTGAGCAGGGATTTCTTCTCGTACGTTATCGTCCCATCAGCAGCCCTCACCTCCTTGCGGTATTCCATCACCGACTTAAATCGCTCGACGGAAAGCTCACCAATATCGATCTTAACTTCTGAAAAGTGCCCGTACAGGATGTATTTTCTACCTGCGCGCTGCCCCTCTTCGAGCCCATGGAAATGAACAAAGAGCTTGTACAGAGGATCACGCAGCACTGAGTCTGTTAAGTTCTGCTCCGCGTAGTACTTTACCTGGCCGTAAATTACACCTTCATCCGTGTAACGATCAAAATCTTCAACACCCTCAATGACGATGTCATCGTTCAGGCCCGCGCGCAAGATTTCGAGTAAGGCAGCGTCGAGTTGGTAAAAGTACCCTCTGATCGAAGCTGTCGCCTCGCGCTTCTTGTCCACCTCCAGCATCCTAGCCTCCGAATCAGTCCCTGATTGGCCCGGTAGCTCGCGCCATTTCTAGTCACAAGATCGTTAGACAAATATTGAAGCTGGTTTCCATTGCTATCGCGCAAAAGCAACCAAAATGGTTACTCAGCACAACAGCAGCCACGCCCCCAAGAGCTGGACTCATGCGACATTACACAAAAGTTCATGCATCCGGAAGATCCGCATCCGGCGTAGCCCCCCCCCCCGTCAAACTTACTGAGATGAAGTTACGTGACCCCAAGCACTCCTACAAGACACAGTCTCTCCGGCTCGTTCGCAGTTTCCCAACGATCACGTACAGCTATTGAGGCCCAGAAGTTGCAGGTCACTCGATCAAGCCACAAACAACAAGGGCGCCTTTCGGCGCCCTCGTTCTTTCAACTCATTCCCACTCAATAGTCGCCGGCGGCTTCCCCGAGATGTCATAAACCACCCTCGACACCCCCCGCAACTCATTGATGATCCGGTTGCTCACCGTACCCAGGAACTCATACGGCAGATGCGCCCAGTGCGCGGTCATGAAGTCGATCGTCTCCACCGCTCTTAGCGCAATCACCCACTCATAAGCGCGCGCATCACCCACCACGCCCACCGACTTCACCGGCAGGAACACGGCAAACGCCTGGCTGGTCTTGTCGTACAGGTCCGCCTTGCGCAGCTCATCAATGAAGATGGCATCGGCCTTGGCCAGCAGCTCGGCGTACTCGCGCTTCACTTCGCCCAGGATACGCACGCCCAGGCCCGGGCCCGGGAACGGATGGCGGTAGACCATGGTCCGCGGCAGGCCCAGCTCGACGCCCAGGCGGCGCACTTCGTCCTTGAACAGCTCGCGCAGCGGCTCCACCAGGCCCAGCTTCATGTGCTCCGGCAGGCCGCCCACGTTGTGGTGGCTCTTGATCACATGCGCCTTGCCGGTCTTGCTGCCGGCCGACTCGATCACGTCCGGGTAGATGGTGCCCTGCGCCAGCCACTTGGCGTTGCTCAGCTTGTTCGACTCTTCGTCGAAGATCTCAACGAACAGGTTGCCGATGATCTTGCGCTTGGCTTCCGGGTCGCTCACGCCTTCCAGCGCGGCGAAGTAACGATCGGCGGCATTCACGCGCACGACCTTTACGCCCATGTGCTCGGCAAACATCGCCATCACCTGGTCGCCTTCCTGCCAGCGCAGCAGGCCGGTATCCACGAACACGCAGGTCAGCTTCTCGCCGATGGCCTTGTGCAGCAGCGCAGCCACCACGGACGAATCGACGCCGCCGGACAGGCCCAGGATCACTTCGTCATCGCCCACCTGCTCGCGCACGCGAGCGATCTGGTCGTCGATGATATTGGCGGCGGTCCACAGGGTCTGGCAGCCGCACACATCCACCACGAAGCGGCGCAGCAGCGCCTGGCCCTGCAGGGTGTGGGTCACTTCCGGGTGGAACTGCACGCCGTACCAGCGCTTTTCTTCGTTGGCCATGGCGGCCACCGGAATGCGGTCGGTGGTGGCGGTGATGGTGAAGCCCGGCGGTGCAACGGAGACGTGGTCGCCGTGGCTCATCCAGACATTCAGCTTCGGCTCGCCGCCGTGGTCGCTCAGGCCCTTGAACAGTGCATCCGGGTTGATCACGTTCACTTCGGCGTGGCCGAACTCGCGCTGGTCAGCGGCTTCGGTGGCACCGCCCAGCTGCGCGGCCAGGGTCTGCATGCCGTAGCAGATGCCGAAGATCGGCAGGCCGCTGTCGAACACTTCCTGCGGCGCGGCCGGCGCACCCGGCAGCGTGGTCGATTCCGGGCCACCGGACAGGATGATGCCCTTGGCGCCGAAGCCGGCGATCTCGGCCGGGTTGTGGTCCCACGCCCAGATTTCGCAGTAGACGCCCAGCTCGCGGATGCGGCGGGCGATCAGCTGCGTGTACTGCGCGCCGAAATCGAGGATGAGGATCTTGTCGTTATGGATGTTGGTCATGGCGCCCCGGCAATGCAGTAGGGAAAACGAAATCAGATTTACGGCGGCAGATGGAGAAAGAGGAACGGGAAGTGCTTCCCCGTTCCTCTTTGCTCGGCCCGCATCAGGCGCGGTAGTTCGGCGGCTCTTTGGTGATCGTCACGTCGTGGACGTGGCTCTCACGCTGGCCGGCGCCGCTGATCTTCACGAACTTGGGCTTGCTGCGCATGTCTTCGATGGTGGCGCAGCCCACGTAGCCCATGGTGGCGCGCAGGCCGCCCATCAGCTGGTGGATGATGCCGCCCACCGGGCCGCGGTACGGCACGCGGCCTTCGATGCCTTCCGGCACCAGCTTGTCGGCGGTGGCGGCGTCCTGGAAGTAGCGGTCCTTCGACCCCTTCTCCATGGCAGCCAGCGAACCCATGCCGCGGTAGCTCTTGTACGAACGGCCCTGGTACAGCTCGGTCTCGCCCGGCGATTCTTCGGTACCAGCCAGCAGGCCACCGACCATGATGGTCGAGGCACCGGCGGCCAGCGCCTTGCCGATATCGCCCGAGTAGCGGATGCCACCATCGGCGATCAGCGGGATGCGGTCCTGCAGGGCTTCGGCCACCAGATCAATGGCGGTGACCTGCGGCACACCGACGCCGGCGACGACGCGGGTGGTGCAGATCGAGCCCGGGCCGATGCCGACCTTGACGGCGTCCGCGCCGCTGTCCAGCAGCGCCAGTGCGGCTTCGCCGGTGCAGATGTTGCCACCGATGACCTGCACCTGCGGGAAGTTCTTCTTGACCCAGCTGACGCGGTCCAGCACGCCCTGCGAGTGGCCGTGCGCGGTATCGACCACGATCACGTCCACGCCGGCGGCGACCAGCGCTTCCACGCGGCGATCGGTATCGCCACCCACGCCGACGGCAGCGCCGACCAGCAGGCGGGTCGACAGATCCTTGGCAGCGTTGGGGAAGTCGGTGTTCTTCTGGATGTCCTTGACGGTGATCAGGCCACGCAGTTCGAACGAATCATTGACCACCAGCACCTTTTCGATGCGGTTGCGGTGCAGCAGCTGCAGCACTTCATCCGACGCGGCGCCTTCCTTGACCGTGATCAGGCGATCCTTCTTGGTCATGATGTGGCGGACCGGATCGTCCAGCTCGGTTTCGAAGCGCATGTCGCGGTGGGTCACGATGCCGGCCAGCAGGCCGTCGCTGCCCACCACCGGCACGCCGGAGATGTTGTGCGCCTGTGTCAGGGCCAGCACGTCGCGGATGGTGGTTTCCGGGCCGACGGTGATCGGGTCGCGGATGACACCGGCCTCGAACTTCTTGACCTTGGCCACTTCCGCGGCCTGCTGTTCCAGGCTGAGATTCTTGTGGATGATGCCCATGCCGCCGAGCTGGGCCATGGCGATGGCCAGGCGGGCTTCGGTGACGGTATCCATGGCTGCGGACAGGATCGGAAGCTTCAGCTTCAGGTCGCGCGTCAACCGCGTTTCGAGGTTGACGTCCTTGGGCAGGATGGTCGAGTGGGCGGGGACGAGCGAGACGTCGTCGTAAGTGAGTGCTTCAGCCTGGATGCGCAGCATCGGCATACCCGAGATGTGGGGAAGCGCGACATTTTACCCTGTTTTCGCGCCGCGTGGCAGGGGGTAAATGCGACGCAGTGTCGCGCGGGCGGTGATTGGTTCAGGGGGCCATCCGGGCCGGCGGCATACTGCCTTTGGTAGGTGCCAACCTTGGTTGGCACCTACCAGGAGCGAGTCATCGGCCTGCCTTTGGTGGGTGCGGACCGATGGTCCGCACTACCCTTCAGACACCTGTGTCTCCTGCATTGTGCCGACCAACGGTCGGCACCCACCTTAAGAGGATCACTCGGGCCAGCCCTGGAGCGCCTTTGGTAGGTGCCAACTTTGGTTGGCACAAACAGCCAGAGGCCTTCACCCCACCTGGGGTCCAGGTGCCGGACGGATCGTGCCAACCAAGGTTGGCACCTACCAGGAGCGGGTCATCGGCCTGCCCCGGCATTGTGCCGACCAACGGTCGGCACCCACCAACAGCAGATCTCCCCAATCGCAGGTCAGCTCAGCGCTTCCGCCGCTTCCAGGGTGTTCTGCATCAGCGTGGCCACGGTCATCGGGCCGACGCCGCCCGGCACCGGGGTGATCCAGCTGGCCCGCTGGGCGGCCGCTTCAAACCCGACATCGCCCACCAACCGGCCGTCATCCAGCCGGTTGATACCCACGTCGATCACCACCGCGCCCGGCTTCACCCACTCGCCCGGCACGATGCCCGGGCGGCCCACCGCCACCACCAGAATGTCGGCGTTGCGCACGGCCTGCTCCAGCACGTCCTTGGGGGTGAACTTGTGGCAACTGGTCACGGTGCAGCCGGCAATCAGCAGCTCCAGGCCCATCGGCCGGCCGACATGGTTGCTCACGCCAACGATGGTGGCGTTGCGGCCGCGTACCGGCTGGTCGGTGTGGCCCAGCAGCGTGGTGATGCCGCGCGGGGTGCACGGGCGCAGGCCGAACTCGCGCAGGGCCAGGTGGCCGACGTTTTCCGGGTGGAAACCGTCCACGTCCTTGCGCGGGTCGATGCGCTGGATCAGGCGGCGCGCGTCGGGGATGCCCGGCAGCGGCAGCTGGATCAGGATGCCGTTGATCTTCGGATCGGCATTGAGCTGGTCGATCAGGTCGAGCAGTTCGGCTTCGGTAGTACCGGCCGGCAGATCGTAGTCATGCGCTTCGATGCCGACCTTCTCCGCGGCACGGCGCTTATTGCGCACGTACACGGTCGAAGCCGGGTCGCCACCGACCAGCACCACGGCCAGGCCCGGGCGGCTGCCACCGGCGGCCACGCGAGCGTCGACGCGCACCTTCAGGCTGTCGAGCAGGTCCTCGGCGATACGGCGGCCATCAAGGATGCGGGCAGGATGTAGGGGGGCGGAATCGGTCATCGGGAGCGGGCGTGGGGCGGCGGGGACGCTATTGTCCCCGATTCAGGCCCCCTCGCCCACCGCCGCGCGCCGACACCGCGCACCGGTAGTGCCGGCCGCTGGCCGGCAACTCCATGACGTCGGAACGTTTGCGCATCTGCCGGCCAGCGGCCGGCACGACCC
>NZ_JACIUW010000009.1:0-184688 GCF_014145825.1 Stenotrophomonas sp. I18B00994
GTGATGCCGTGCTGCCTGAATGGCTGCATTACTACAACTGGCACCGACCCCACATGGGGATCGGCAGCCAACCGCCTATTTCCAGAATCCCGCTGAACAACGTGGTGGGTTTACACAGTTAGTCGACTGCTCTTTCACCGGCCGGGAAAATCCCGCGCTGCGCGCGAGAGTCGACTGACAGTCGACTCTACAGATCTGCAGGTCACCGGATCTCGGAGATCTCCACGCCATCCAGGCCCTGTGACAGCGTGCGTGCGTCGCCGCCCTGGCTGAGCTTGATGCGCAGGCGCACTTCGTTCTGCGAATCGGCGTAACGCAGCGCGTCCTCGTAGCTGATCTCGCCGGCCTGGTACAGCTCGAACAGGCTCTGGTCGAAGGTCTTCATGCCCAGCTGGACCGAGTCCTTCATCACTTCCTTCAGCTTGTGGATCTCGCCGTCGCGGATGTAGTCCTGCACCAGCGGCGTGCCCAGCAGGATCTCCATCGCCACCTTGCGCGAGCGGCCATCGGGCGACGGCACCAGCTGCTGCGCGACCACGCCCTTGAGATTCAGCGACAGGTCCATCAGCAGCTGGTTGCGGCGGTCTTCCGGGAAGAAGTTGACGATGCGGTCCATCGCCTGGTTGGCGTTGTTGGCATGCAGGGTGCACAGCACCAGGTGGCCGGTTTCGGCGAACGCGATGGCGTGGTCCATGCCTTCGCGGGTACGCACCTCGCCAATCATGATCACGTCCGGCGCCTGGCGCAGGGTGTTCTTCAGCGCGGCTTCCCAGCTGTCGGTATCGATGCCGACTTCGCGCTGGGTGATGATGCAGCCCTCGTGCTTGTGCACGAATTCGATCGGATCTTCGATGGTGATGATGTGGCCGGTCGAGTTCTGGTTGCGGTAACCGATCATCGCCGCCAGCGAGGTCGATTTACCGGTACCGGTGGCACCGACGAACAGGATGATGCCGCGCTTGGTCATCGCCAGCGTCTTGATGATCGGCGGCAGGCTCAGTTCTTCCACCGTCGGAATGCGCGTCTCGATGCGACGCAGCACCATGCCGACCTGGTTGCGCTGGTAGAAGCAGCTGACGCGGAAGCGGCCGACACCGGACAGGCCGATGGCGAAGTTGCATTCGTGGGTCTTCTCGAATTCCTCGCGCTGCGCCGGGGTCATCACGTTGAGGACCAGGTCGCGGCTCTGCTGCGGCGTGAGCGGGGTCTGCGTGATCGGCGAGATCTTGCCGTTGACCTTCATCGCCGGCGGCATGCCCGCAGTGATGAACAGGTCCGAGGCGCGCTGGTGCGCCATCAGCTTGAGGAACGAAGTGAAATCGATGGTGGTCGCGGTGGTGTTCACGGCAGGCTCCCGGAAAGCGGTTTACCAGGTAACGGTCGGTGGAGGAAACAACACGGGAACAGCAGCGCACTGGCGCACGCTGCCCCGTTACTGCCCCGCCTTACTCGAACAGGCGCTTGTCCTTGGCGTACTCACGGGCCTGGTTTCGGGTGATCAGGCTGCGCTTGACCAGGTCCTGCAGGTGCTGGTCCAGGGTCATCATGCCGTATTGCTGGCCAGTCTGGATGGCCGAGTACATCTGCGCCACCTTGTCCTCGCGGATCAGGTTGCGGATGGCCGGGGTGCCGACCATGATTTCCCACGCTGCGGTACGACCGCCGCCAACCTTCTTCAGCAGCGCCTGCGAAATGACCGCGCGCAACGACTCGGACAGCATCGAGCGCACCATCGGCTTTTCGCCGGCCGGGAACACGTCGATGATGCGGTCGATGGTCTTGGCCGCCGAGCTGGTGTGCAGGGTGCCGAACACCAGGTGGCCGGTTTCCGCCGCGGTCAGTGCCAGGCGGATGGTTTCCAGGTCACGAAGTTCGCCCACCAGGATGATGTCCGGGTCCTCACGCAGCGCCGAGCGCAGTGCTTCATTGAAGCCATGCGTGTCGCGGTGCACTTCGCGCTGGTTGATCAGGCACTTCTGCGAGGTATGCACGAATTCGATCGGATCCTCGACGGTGAGGATGTGGCCGTATTCGTTCTTGTTGATGTAGTCGATCATCGCTGCCAGCGTGGTCGACTTGCCCGAGCCGGTCGGACCGGTCACAAGGATCAGGCCCTGCGGCTGCTGGATCACTTCGCGGAACAGCGGCGGGCAGGCCAGGTCCTCGAGGGTGAGCACCTCGGACGGAATGGTACGGAACACCGCACCGGCACCGCGGTTCTGGTTGAACGCGTTCACTCGGAAGCGCGCCAGCGATGGAATCTCGAAGGAGAAGTCCACTTCGAGGAATTCCTCGTAATCGCGGCGCTGCTTGTCGGACATGATGTCGTACACCAGCGCATGGACCTGCTTGTGGTCCAGGGCTGGGATGTTGATCCGGCGAACGTCGCCGTCGACGCGGATCATCGGCGGCAGGCCTGCGGACAGGTGCAGGTCGGACGCTTTGTTCTTAACGGAAAACGCCAGCAGTTCGGCGATATCCATGAGCGGCTACTCCCCAATAACGGCTTCGACTGGAAGGATCTTTCCCCGGGCGGCAGTATAGCCTCCTGATTCAACGGAACGCGTTACGTGGCCACTCCCCTGCCCCAGATCCTGAGCAACCTGCATGCCGCCGCCGAGGCCGCTGGCAGGCCCGACCCACGCCTGCTGGCGGTGTCCAAGACCCAGCCGGCCGAGGCCGTGGCCGCGCTGGCCGCGCAGGGCCAGCACGCCTTCGGCGAGAACTACGTGCAGGAAGCACTGGCCAAGATGCAGGCGCTGCAGCACCTGGCGCTGGAATGGCACCTGATCGGCCACCTGCAGTCGAACAAGGCCGAGGCCGTGGCCACCCACTTCGACTGGGTGCAGAGCGTGGACCGGCCCAAGCTGGTGACCGCGCTGGCACGCCATCGGCCGGTCGCGCGAGGCCCGCTGAACGTGCTGATCCAGGTCAACATCGACGACGAATCGAGCAAGCATGGTTGTGCACCGGAAGAAGTGGATGCACTGGCCGCAGCGATTGCCGCCGAACCCACCCTGCGCCTGCGCGGACTGATGGCGATTCCCGCGCCATGGCCCGAAGTCGAGCGCCGTCGGGATGCATTCGTGCGCATGCGCACACTTTTCCAGTCGCTGGCTGCCCAGCACGCGCAGATCGACACGCTGTCGATGGGCATGAGCAGCGACTACGCCGAAGCCATCGCCGAGGGCGCCACCCTGGTGCGCATCGGCACCGCCCTGTTCGGCGCGCGCCCGCGCCCGGCCTGATTTTTCAAGGAGATTTCAATGGCAGCTGATTCCATCACCTTCATCGGCGGCGGCAACATGGCGCGCAGCCTGATCGCCGGCCTGATCCGCCAGGGCGTGCCGGCCGCGCACATCCATGTCGCCGAACCGGTGGCCGAACTGCGCCAGGCGCTGGCCGCCGACTTCGGCGTGCAGGTGCATGACAACACGAGCGATGCCGCCGCGCAGGGTGGCACCTGGCTGCTGGCGGTGAAGCCGCAGGTGCTGCGCGAAGTCTGCCAGTCTCTGCAGGCGCTGGCACAGGCGAGCCGACCGCTGGTGGTGTCGATTGCCGCCGGCATCACCAGTGCGCAGCTGCAGCGTTGGCTGGGGGGCGACCTGGCAGTGGTGCGCGCGATGCCGAACACCCCTGCCCTGCTCGGCGCAGGTGTGACCGGCCTGTTCGCCACACCGTCGGTGGACACGCAGCAGCACGCGCGGGCCGAGCAGGTGCTGGCCAGTGCCGGGCGCACGGTGTGGATCGACAGCGAGGGGCTGATGGATTCAGTGACTGCCGTTTCCGGCAGCGGCCCGGCCTATGTGTTCCTGCTGGCCGAAGCGATGGAAGCGGCGGGTGTTGCCCAGGGCCTGCCGGCCGACGCCGCGCGCACGCTGGTGGTGCAGACCCTGCTGGGCGCCTCGCGCATGCTGGATGAGGCTGGTGAAAGCCCGGCGGAACTGCGCCGCCGCGTGACCTCGCCCAACGGCACCACCCAGGCCGCGATCGAGAGCTTCCAGGCCGGTGGCTTCGAGGCCCTGGTGGATACGGCACTGCGCGCTGCGCAGGTGCGTGGGCAGGAACTGTCTGCGGCGAATGATTGATCCCGATGTGTGCCGACCAACGGTCGGCACCTACCATCATCCACGCATGGCGTGGATGCTCATTGCCCCAACGTGGTCATGACGAAATCGACGAAGCACTGCAACCGCGGGCGCGGCCTGCGGTCGGGCAGGTAGATCAGGTGCATCGGCCGCGGTTCGGGCAGGTAGTCGCGCAGCAGCGGCTTCAACCGCCCTGCTGCAATCTCCCCGGCCAGCAGTGCGGTCGGCTGCAGCACCAGCCCGGCCCCGGCCACGGCGGCTTCGCGCAGTGCAACACCATCATTGCAGGTCAGGCGCGCTTCCCAGTCCACCTGTTCACCGTTGGCCAGCTGCCAGCCGTGGCCACCGCGCCAGGCCAGATGGCTCAGGCAGTCATGCCCTTCCAGATCGGCGGGCGTACGCGGCGTGCCGCGCCGGCGCAGGTAGGACGGCGCCGCGCACAGGCTCATCGCATACGGTGGCAGCGGCCGCGCCACCACCTCCTGCGACGGCAGCGGCCCGACCCGGATCGCCACGTCGAAGCCGTCCTCGATCAGATCCACACGGCGGTTGCTCAGATCCAGTTCGACGTTCAGCTGCGGCTGCGCGCGCAGCAGGCCGGCCAGTTGTGGCGCCAGCACGCAGCTGCCCCAGGTGGTGGGTGCGCTGACCCGCAGCAGCCCGCGCGGTTGCACCTGCAGTCCAGCCACGTCGGCCTCGGCCTGCTGCACCTGCTCCAGCACCTGCCGGCACCCGGCCAGGTAGGCGCTGCCGGCTTCGGTCAGGCGCTGACGGCGGGTGTTCCGTTGCAGCACCGCGGTGCCCAGGTGCGCCTCCAGCTGCTGGATGTACTTGCCGACCATCACCGCCGAGACCTGCAACTGTTCAGCGGCCCCTGCAAAGCTGCCGCACTCGGCTACCGCGACGAAAGCCTGCATGCAGCGAAGGGTATCCATTGCTAATCCAGAGTTAGGAATCCTCAAAGCATACGCCGCTTACCTAACCCCACTGTGACGGCGCAGACTGCGCTTACTCCCTCACGCAAGGAACGGCCATGAAGATCCTCCTCGTTGGTGCCAGCGGCACCCTCGGCCAGGCAGTCGCCCGCCAGCTCGGACAACAGCATCAGATTCTCGCCGCCGGCCGCAACAGTGGCGAAATGCGCGTGGACCTGACCGACGACGCCAGCGTCGCCGAACTGTTCTCGCGTACCGGCCCGGTTGATGCGGTGATTTCCACCGCCGGCAAGCTGCACTTCGGTCCGCTGCAGGACATGACGCCGGCGCAGTTCAACCTCGGCCTGCAGGACAAGCTGCTGGGCCAGGTGCGGCTGGCCCTGGCGGCGCAGCACCATCTCAACGCCGGCGGCTCGATCACCCTGACCAGCGGCATCGTCAGTGCACAGCCGATCCGCGATGGCGTCAACGCCACCTCGGTGAATGCCGCGCTGGAAGGCTTCGTGCGTGCCGCCGCGTTGGAACTGCTGCCGCGTGGCCTGCGCATCAACGTGGTCAGCCCGAACGTGCTGATCGAATCGATGGCGGCCTACGCACCCTATTTCCCGGGCTTTGAAGCGGTGAGCGCGCAGCGCGCGGCGCTGGCCTTCCAGCGTGCAGTGGAAGGCATCCAGAGCGGCGAGACGATCACGGTCTGGTAAGAAAGAAGGGACGGAGGGGATCAAGTCGTCAATGCACAAACGACATAATCCCCTCCGTCCCCTTTTCGCGGGTCATTCCCAGCGCATCGGGCCGTCGCCGCGTTCGCCAAGCACATCCCCCGGGTTGGCCAGGCGGCAGCGCTGTAGCGACAGGCAGCCGCAGCCGATGCAGCCGGTGAGCTCATCGCGCAGCAGTTGCAGCATGTGGATGCGCTCCTCCAGCTCGGTGCGCCAGCGCGCGGACAGCCTGGCCCAGTCGGCCTTGGTCGGTGCGCGCCCCTCGGGCAGGCTTTCGAAGGCACGGCCGACCGCTTCCAGCGGTATGCCCACGCGCTGCGCAACGCGGATCACGGCCAGCCGGCGCAGCACGTCGCGGCTGTAGCGGCGCTGGTTGCCCGAGGTGCGCAGGCTGCTGATCAGCCCCTTGCGCTCGTAGAAATGCAGCGCGGAAACCGCCACGCCACTGCGCTGGGCGACTTCGCCCACGCTCAGTTCCTGGGACACCATTGCTTGACCTCAACTGCTGTTGAGGTGTCATGCTGCTATCTTCGCCGCCAGTTGACAAGCGCGGTCCGCATCTGACCCGTATGACCCCGACCCTCTCGCCCGCCGCCGCCCACCTGCCGGCCGACACCTCGATCCTGTCCGCACGCTATCGCGCGACCACCCTCGGCATGGTCGCGCTGGTCGCGCTGCACGCCTTCGAGGCATTGGCCGTTGCGGCCGCGATGCCCACCGTGGCCGAGGCGCTGGATGGCCTGCGCCTGTACGCACTGGCCTTCGGCGGTACCCTGGCCACCAGCGTGATCGGCATGACCCTGGCCGGGCGCTGGGCCGATCACCATGGTCCGGCACGGCCACTCTGGTACGGCCTTGGCTGCTTCGTGCTGGGCCTGTTGCTGGCCGGCTTCGCGATGCGCATGGGCATGCTGGTGGCGGGACGCCTGCTGCAGGGCCTGGGTGCGGGTGCGATCTCGGTCTCGCTGTACGTGATGGTCGGCCGCAGCTACCCGGAGCACCTGCGGCCGAAGGTGTTCGCCGCCTTCTCGGCCGGCTGGGTGGTGCCTTCGATGGTTGGCCCGGCGTTGAGCGGCCTGATCGTGCAGCACCTGGGCTGGCGCTGGGTGTTCCTGGCGGTGCCATTGCTGGCGGTTCCGGCAGGCCTGCTGCTGCGCCCCGCGCTGGCACGCATGCAGCCCCGTCCCCCCGGCACCGCCGACGATGGACGCGGCAAGGTGGTGCGCTGGGCCAGCGGCGCCTCGCTGGCCGCGTTGCTGCTGTACTTCGGCGGTCAGCAACCGGCCCTGCCTGCCCTGCTCTGCATCGGTGTGGCGGTGCTGGCGCTGCTGTTCTGCGTACATCGACTGCTTCCGCCCGGAACACTGATCCTGCGCCGTGGCCTGCCCAGCGTGATCGCGCTGCGTGGCATCGCGGCAGCCGCCTTCTTCGCCTGCGAGGCCTACCTGCCACTGCTGCTGCAGCGCGAACGTGGCCTTTCGCCCAGCTGGGCCGGTGCCGTACTCAGTCTCGGTGCGCTGAGCTGGTTCGCCGGCTCGTGGCTGCAGGGCCACCAGCAGCGTGGCTGGCCACGCCAGCAGCTGCTGCGCGCCGGCACGATGATGATGACGGTCGGCATCGCCGCCACGCTGGCCGTGCTGTTCAACGCGGTGCCACTGCCGGTGTCGCTGCTCGGCTGGGCCGTGACCGGCTTCGGCATGGGCATGATCTACGCCAGCCTGTCGGTGTTGACGCTGTCGTTGTCGGCGCCGCGGGAGCAAGGTGCCAACACCTCGGCACTGCAGCTGAGCGAGGCCCTGTCGGTGACCACCGCGCTGGCGGTCTCCGGCGCATTGTTCGCATTGTTCGTGGAAAGCAGCCCGCACACCGGCTACCTGCTGTGCCTGACCATCACCTTCGGCCTTGCGCTGTTGGCCACGGTGATCGCGCGACGGGTGTAGCGCCGCCGGATTCCGGTAGTGCCGGCCGCTGGCCGGCAACCTCCGCGCACGCGGGAATCCCATGACGGCCAGCGGCCGGCATTACCGCGTACCGGCCCCCACATCATCGATGTCCCGATGCAGGATGCGCCGCACTTCCAGCACCGCCTGCGGGGTCTCCTGCACGCTGTGGCCGGAAATGATCACCTTCTCGGACAATGCACCCGGCAGGTGCGCACTCCAGTACGGCACCAGCCCGTCATCGGATTTGTCCACCGGCAGTTCCGGTTTGCGCTGGGCGATGATCGAGTGGTACTTCAGGCCCGCTTCGATCGGCAGCTGTGCGGCGGCCTTCACGAACGGATCGCTGGCCTTGAGGTTGTCGATGCTGTTCGGAATCTTCGGCTTGGCCGTGCCATCGACCTGCTGTTCGGCCTGCGCCAGTGCCAGGAACACATCCTCGAATTTGCCGAGGATGGTCAGCGGCAGGCGTACCAGGCGACCGATCAGGCGCCCGACCTTGTTGCCGGCAATGTCGGTGCCCTGGTGCGGCGCGGCGATGAAGATCGCACGCTCCACGTTCGGCTGCGCCTTGAAATGCAGCAGCGGCCCCAGCTTGTTCTGCACCCGCTTCAGGCGCTCGCCCTTCAGGTCGTAGTTGGCCAGCAGGTCATTCCACAGTACGTCGCCCGAGTCACTGACCAGCAGGCGCGCCAGCACGCCGCCCATGCTGTGGCCGATGTAGACCATGTCCTTCGATGCACGCGTGCTGCCGTTGGGATCGAAGTGCTTCAGCGTGTCGTTGAACGCATTGGCGATCTCGTAGCGGTTCAACGCGATCGGCGCATTGGTCGGGTAGTACACCTGCCACACCTGGAACTGCTGGCGCAGCTCGGGGTCGCCCATGATCTCGTTGGCCAGGTTCACCCAGGCTTCCGGGCTGCTGGCCAGGCCGTGCAGCATGAAGATGATGCGACGATTCGGGTCCCACGGCTGCATCAGGTAGATGTGCGGTTCGCCGATGCCCTCGCTCATGCCGAACAGGGTGCGCAGCGATTGCCGGGCGAAACCGCTCTGCGCCAGCCACAGGCCATAGGCGGCGGTGAAGTTGCCGGCAAGCGGCACCTGCTCGCCATGCAGGGTGATGCGCTCGGTGGCTTCGGGCGAATAAGCGTCCAGCTCGACCCGGCGCGTACGCATCACATCGTCCAGGTTGCTGCCCTCGAAGCGCAGCAGTGCGGTGACGTTGATCGAGGACATCTCGCTGAACTCGGGCACCGAATCGTCATGGCGATGACGGCGGCCACGGCGTGCGTCGTCCTCATCCTCCTGCGGCGCCTCGGCCTTGGGGCCCTCGGGTGCGATCACCGGTGCAACCAGCTTCGGCGGGTCCATCACCATCACCAGCTCGGCACCGAAGCCATCGCGGCGATAGGTACTGCGCAGGCCGACGAAGCTGACCGTGCCGGCCGGCACCAGCTGCGCGGGAATGCTCTTCAGGTTCAGCTGCTGGTAGTTGGAGGCCAGCGACCAGCTGCCGACCGTGAGCGGCTTCGTGTAATCCTCGCCGGCCAGCGCAGCGGCGCGTGCGCGCACGAACAGCACCACTGCCGCCTTCTCGGCCGCGTAGTTGTAGTAGTCGCGCACCTGCGTCTGGCGGTCCTCGAAGGCACGGTCGGACGGTGAGCGGCCGCTGTAGAACAGGTAGGCATAGGCATAGCGCGCCGCTTCCAGCCAGGCATCCAATGCCGCATCGCTCATCGGCGGATCGCCGGCAGCCGTCTTCTTCGGCGTCATCGCCAGCGCGGCCTTCACCCACAGTTCGGACAGCGCCGACAACCGCTGCTCGACATTGAGGTCGTCGGTCATCAGCAGCGTGCTGCGGCAGACCAGGAAGTCCTTTTCGCACTGCGACTCGTCCAGGCCTGCCGCGCTGAGCGTTTCGCGCGCGGCCGGGCTGAGCTTGCCCGTGTTGAGCACGTCGGCACGCTTGTTGACCAGCGAATCGCTGGACTTGACCTGCTTGACGGTAACCATCGCGCAACCGCTGCTACCCAGCAGCAGGAAGGCAGCGAACAACACCGGCAGCAGGCGCTGCCAGCGGCGTGGGAGGAATCGGGTCATTACTGCGGGTCCTGCTCGGTGCCGGGCACGCCCTGGCGGATTACGGTGGAGAAGTGGTCGCCGCTGCCCAGGTCCAGCGCACGCTGGGTGATGCGGCCCTTGTCATGCAGCTCGGCGTACGGCACACCTGGAGCGAGCGCGCCGACCTCCTGCGCGTACTCGGCCAGGTAACCGGACAGCAGCAGGCGGTAATCCAGCGGCAGACGCGGTGCGATGTGCCGGGCCAGGTCGAAGACGATGGTGGTGCAGTTGCTGGTCAGCGTGTTGTAGAAGCCGGGCTTGGCATCCAGTTCGCGGGCCTGCGCGATGTACGCAGCGAACAGTTCCTTCAGCTGTGCGCGGTTCATGCCATGCAGGCGGTAGAGATAGACGTCCTCGCCGCGCGCGTTGGTGCGGGTGCGGATGATGTCGGTCTCCTCCGAAGCTACCAGGGTCATCTCGAACTTGCGGAAGAAGCCACCCAGCGCCGAGAACGATTCACCGCGCTCCTTGCGGATCTCCAGCGAGAACACCACGTGGCGGCCGTCCTCGAAACCAAACGAGATCAGGGTGTGGGCGATGGCCGGGCCCATCCAGTACGACAGCACCAGATCGGCAGAGCGCAACTGGTCCAGGTCGTACTCGCGGCGCACCCAGCGGGCGTCGTAGTCGGTTTCGCTGCGCCAGGTGAAATCACGCACGTTGTCCAGCACGACATGGCGGCCATCGAAAGACACCACGTGCAGGCGCTGGGCCACGTCATCGGCCCACACGCGGTCCTGGCGCGGGGTCAGCAGCAGCCACCACAGGCCGGCCAGCGCCAGCGATGCCCCGAACGCCAGGCCCAGGCGGCACGAGGCACGGCCCCGCGCGACCCGCCACGACGCCCACAGCGCTACCAGCAGCCACAGCCCGGCGACGCCGGTGGCCAGCCAGCCCGGCCCCGGCAACTGATAGGCCAGCAGCCCGGTCACCCACAGCGCCAGCAGCGCCGTGGCACTTCCTGTCATCCATCGTCCTGCGGCTTTCACTGGCATCCTGTCGCGGTCCTGAAGCCGCATAGTTAGCCACAAGCGGGTTCACCGTGGCATCTACGGCCCGTTCAGGCACACCGGCGCACCGTCTGCGGCGGCCCCCGCGGCCAGACGGATCACACAGGAGCAATGATGGGCATCACTTCCGTGGCCGGCGTTCCGGTCCAACCCCAGCACCGCGCAACCTGCCACTGCGGCACCGTCGAGCTGCTGCTGGACCTGCCGGACGGCATCGTCGATCCCCGCCGCTGCGACTGCTCGATGTGCCGGCGCCGGGGTGCCATCGCCGCCAGCGTCCCCCGCCAGGGCCTGCAGGTGCTGCGCGGGAAGAACCACCTGCAGATGTACCAGTTCAACACCCATGTGGCCGAGCACTACTTCTGTGGCGTGTGCGGCATCTACACCCATCACCGGCGCCGCTCCAACCCCGACCAGTACGGCTACAACGTGGCCTGCCTGGAAGGCATCGACCCGTTCGCGTTGGGGGTGATCCCGGTCAGCGACGGGATCAATCACCCGTCAGACCGCAGCGACTAGTGGCGCGTGCGCCGCGGTGGCGTGGCGATCTTCTGCCAGGGCGCCATGCCGCTGCGCCCCGCCCGCGCGGGTCGTTTCAACCAGGGCCGGCGCGGCGGTGCCGGTGGCGCATCCGCGGCCGGGGGAGGAAGCGGTCGACGGCCAGGCCAGAGATGATCGAGCAGCCACATGGCAGGTCTCCGTGGGGGACGGGGACGACCAAGCCTAGGCCCGGGTGGGCATAGGCAGCGTGAGCGGGACACGACAACGGGATGACGGCGAAGGCGGGCGATGAGCCTGCTACGCAGTACGCCCGACCAACGCGTCTTTACGTTTCCGCAGCAACAGGTGCAACAACGCAGCGCATGCGGCGGTCAGCAGCGCCAGTACACGCAGCAGTGTTGCCAGCGCCTCACTACTGGCGTGCTGCAGCTGCATGCGGCTCATCGCCGGTAGCAGTGCCTGCGCCTGTTCCCGCGCCCCCGTGGCCAGATAGGCACCGGCACGCGCCAGCGATGCCGGCGACGCGCCCTGCAGCTGATGGCCGATCTGCAGCGCAAGCAAGGCAGTGACTGTGGCCAATGCGATGCCCTCACCGGCTACACGCACGGTCCCGAAGATGCCGGCGGCCATGCCCGCACGCTGTACCGGCACCACGCTGACCGACAGCCCATCCATCAGCCCCCATGGCAAGGCCGTCCCTGCACCGACCAGCATCAGCCACGGCACCCACTGCGAAGGCGACGGCTGCGATGCATGGCGCGACAACAGGTACAGGCCAGAGGCACAGACCAGCAGTCCCAGCGTGCACAGCCGCGCACTTCCAACGCGCTCCGCCCAGCGCGCAGCCAGCATCGGCAGCACCAGCATCGGCGCGGACAGGGCCAGCATCTGCAGCCCCACAAGGGTCGCGCTCTGTCCGTGCACTCCCAGCAGCTGCAGAGGCAATACCACCAGCAGCACCACGTAGCCGAAGCAGGTTGCGACCGGCAGCAGCTGGACACCGAGGAACGCCGGTTGCGAGAACAACGAGAGGTCCAGCAGGGGTGAGCGGTGCAGTCGTTCGATGCAGATGAACGCTGCGCCCAGCAGCAGCGTCGCCAACAGCGCCAGTTGCACGCGCACGGTATGCAGGCCGAACTCGCCCAGCCACAGCAGGGCCAGGGTCAACGCTGCCAGCATCAGGCTGAAGCCCAGCATGCCGCCGACATCCAGTCGCCCGCGTTCACCGTGGCTTTCGGGCAGCACACGCGCGCCCAGTACGAAGGCGGCGAATGTCAGCACGCCGCCGACGGCGAACACACTGCGCCATCCCAATGCCTGCAGCAGCAGACCCGCAAGCAGCGGCCCCAGCGCCAACCCCGCACCGAATGTGGCGCCCAGCAGGGCGAACACACGGCCACGCATCGGCCCCTGCCAAGCATGCGCGAGCGCAGCCGTGCCGGACGCCAACGCCGCTGCGGCGGCAACGCCCTGCAGCCCGCGCGCCAGATCCAGCCACAGCAGCGTGGGCGCGAGGCAGACGACGATCGTGGCGACGGTGAAGCCTGCAGTGCCCAGCAGGAACAACCGCCGCCGGCCATAGCGGTCGGCCAGGCCACCGGCAGCGAGCAGCAGGCTGCCGAAGGTGAGCATGAAGGCATTGGTCACCCAGGCCAGCACGCTCGGCGACGACGTCACGGAACGGGCCAGCGCGGGCACCGCGACGGCACCGGCCGAGAAGGACAACGGCAACGCCAGTGCGGCCAGGCAGACGGCAAGCAGGGTCCAGCGCTGCTGCGTCTGGACAGGTACAGGGAGCATCGAAACCGGGGCCATGCGGGCCTCCATCCATCAGGGGCATTGATGATGGACAGGCCGCTATCCCTGAAAAACAGGCTCGATGGACGTTGATTGCGTCCCACTGTTCCGTAATCATGCCCCGCATGGACTCCATTTCTGCCCTGCTCGCCTTCGTCCGCACCGCGGAGGCTGGCAGCATCGTCGGCGCTGCGCGTGTACTTGGCCTGTCCGCGTCGGCGGTCGGCAAGCGCATCGCCCGTCTTGAACAGGAGCTCGGCACCCGCCTGTTCCAACGGACCACCCGCCGCGTGCATCTCACCGACGAAGGCGAACTGCTGCTGCAGCGCTGCCGGCGTGCACTGGACGAGCTTTCCGAAGCACAGGCGGACCTGGCGCAGCGACAGCACGCCCCCAGCGGGCTGCTGCGCATCGGCCTGCCCACCATCGGGTACCGCTTCCTGCTGCCGGTGCTGCCCGGCTTCCAGCAACGCTATCCGCAGGTGCAGCTGGAACTGGACTTCAACGACCGCATCGTCGATGTGGTCAGCGAAGGCCTGGACGCGGTGATACGCAGTGGTGAACTGGCCGATTCCAGCCTGACCGCACGGCGACTGGGCGGCTTTCGTTTCATCCTCTGTGCGGCGCCAGCCTATCTGCAGGCGCATGGCACGCCCGGTGATGTGGGCGAGCTGCGCCTGCATACCGCGCTGCGTTTCCGTTACCCCACCACCGGAAAGCTGCATCCGTGGCAGCTGCCGGGCATCGAAGGCGATGCGGGGGCACGCCTTCCCACGGCGATGACCTGCAACAACATGGAGGCCGTGCTGGCCGCTGCGATCGGTTGCATGGGCGTGGCCTGGATGCCTGACTTCCTCGCTGCTGACGCGCTGGCCGATGGCCGCCTGCAACGGGTGCTGCCTGCACTGCCCACGCACCAGGGGCAGTTCTCGCTGCTATGGCCCGGTGGGCGCCATCCCAGTGCACGCCTGCGGGTGTTCATCGACTACGCCGTTGCGCATCTGTTCCAGCGCGCCCCGGAAAAGGGGACGGAGGGGATTAAGTCGTTTCAGGCACAGTAGGACCGATTACGACTTAATCCCCTCCGTCCCCTTTTTCGTTCAGCGACTGAAGCGGCGCGCGCCGGCCACGCAGATCACCGCGACCACGGTCACCAGCACCATGCTGAGGCTGACCGATTCGTGCAGCAGCAGCGCGGCCAGGGCCAGGCCGAAGAACGGTTGCAGCAACTGCAACTGGCCGACGGCGGCGATGCCGCCCTGCGCCAGCCCGCGGTACCAGAACAGGAAGCCGATCAGCATGCTGAACACTGCCACATAGCCCAGCGCCCACCACGCCGAGGCACCAACCGCAGTGAACGAGGCCGGGCGCATCAACGCCGTCAGCGGCAGCATCACCGGCAAGGCCAGCAGCAACGCCCAACTGATCACCTGCCAACCGCCGAGATGACGGGCCAGCCGACCACCTTCGGCATAGCCCAGCCCGCACACCACGATCGCCGCCAGCATCAGCAGATCGGCCTGCAACGATGCCTCGATGCCGTTGCGCACCGCATAGCCGACCACGCAGGCACTGCCCAGCAACGAAAACAGCCAGAACGCCGGGCGCGGCCGATCGCCACCGCGCAGCACGCCGAACACCGCAGTGCTCAACGGCAACAGGCCGAGAAACACGATGGTGTGCGCCGACGATGCGTGGCGCAGCGCGAGTGCGGTCAACAACGGAAAGCCGACTACCACCCCGAGGCTGACCACTGCCAGGCCTGGCAGGTCACTGCGCCGCGGCCACGGCTGGCGCAGCAGAAGGAGCAGGCCGAGGCCGAGCACGGCGGCAATGGTCGCGCGTGCAGCGGTGACGAATCCGGCGTCCAGCTGCAGAACCGCCAGGCGGGTGGCCGGCAGGGAGCCGGCGAAGATCACCACACCGATGAAGCCATTGATCCAACCACTCGCCGACCGTTCCACGCCTGTACTCCTGAAGGTGCCGGACGATGCCCGGCTGGACCTGCATGGAAGCATCCGGCGCGGGAAGACCCCAGCTACAATCCAGTACAGTCGCAAGTAACTGTACTGCCCACACTTCCACTACGGTTCCACCATGCCGCGCCCCCTTACCCGCATCGAATCGGTCATCCAGACCGTCCGCACCCGGATCAGTGCACGGGTCGATGGCCCCGGCTCCCGCCTGCCCTCGGTACGCGCGCAGGCGGCGGCGATGGGAGTTTCAGTCTCCACCGTGGTCGAGGCCTACGAGCGCCTGGCGGCCGAAGGCCTGATCAGTGCGCGCGCAGGCTCGGGCTTCTACGTCAGTGGCCCGGCCGCACCGCTGGCGCTGGCCGAACTGGAGCCACGGCTGGATCGCGCGGTGGATCCGCTGTGGGTATCACGGCAATCGCTGGAAACGCCCGCGGGCGACCTCAAGCCAGGGTGCGGCTGGATGCCCAGTGACTGGCTGTATCACGATGGCGTGCGCCGCGGCCTGCGCCGGCTGGCGCGTGCCGATGCCATGCAACTGGTGGACTACGCCGGCCCGCTCGGGCTGCCCGCGTTGCGCCAGCTGCTGCAAAGGCGCAGCGCCACGCTTGGCATCGATGCACCGGTGGAGCAGATCCTGCTGACCGAATCCGGTACGCACGCGGTCGATCTGCTCTGCCGTTTCCTGCTCAAGTCCGGCGACTGCGTGCTGGTCGACGACCCGAGCTACTTCAATTACCACGCGCTGCTGAAGGCGCACCAGGTGCAGGCCATCGGCGTGCCGTACACGCACAGCGGCCCGGACCTGGAGGCGTTCGCGCAGGCCCTGCAGGCACATTCGCCGCGGCTGTACATCACCAATTCCGGATTGCACAACCCGACCGGCGCGGTGCTTTCCGCGAGCACCGCACACCGCCTGCTGGGCCTGGCCGAACGCAGCGAACTGATCATCATCGAGGATGACATCTTCGCCGACTTCGAACTGCAGCCGGCACCGCGGCTGGCCGCGCTCGATGGACTGTCACGGGTGATCCACGTCGGCAGTTTCTCCAAGACGCTGTCGGCAGCGTCGCGCTGCGGCTACATCGCCGCGCGCCACGACTGGATAGAGGCATTGACCGACCTGAAGCTGGCGACCAGCTTCGGCGGTGGCCATCTGGCCGCGCAGTTGATGCACATCGCGCTGACCGACAGCGGTTACCGCCGCCACATGCAGTCGATACGTTCGCGGCTGGCCGATGCACGCCGGCACACACTGCGGAAACTGCAGACGCTGGGTATCACGCCGTGGCTGCAGCCGGAAGCCGGCCTGTTCCTGTGGTGCCAGCTGCCCGATGGCCGCGACGCCGCCGCACTGGCGCGGCAATGCCTGCGCGAAGGCATCGTGCTGGCGCCGGGCAATGCCTTCAGCCAATCGCAGCGCGCGGCCGACTATGTGCGTTTCAACGTTTCGCAGTGCCAGGACCCGAGGATCTGGCAGGTGCTGGCGCGCGCGCTGCGTTGAGCTGGTAATGCGCGACCAGCGCATCCACCACCACGCGGACGCCCGGCAACTGGCCGCGACGGTGCGGCAGCAACACGCTGGTGGTGACTTCGCCGGCATGCCACGCTGGCAGCACCTGCTGCAGGCGGCCGTCGGCGATGGCCGCAGCACACAGGCTGTGTGGCAGCACGGTGATGCCAAGACCCGCTTCTGCCGCCGCGATCAGCAGCTGCGATTCATTGCCGACCAGCGCCACCTGCGGCTCCACCTGCACGGTGTGGGCGTCGGCGCCGTGCAGCGTCCAGCGCGTTGCATGGCGCGCGGTCAGCAGGCCTGCATGCGCGCGTAGCTGTTCGGGCGTGTCCACTGCCGGCGCGGCTGCCAGATAACCAGGGGACGCCACCAGCACGATGCGTTCGCTACCGAGCATGCGCTGCACCAACCCGGAATCCGGCAGCGGACCGAAGTGGCTGCGCAGGGCGATGTCGATGCCTTCCTGCGCCAGATCGATGAAACGATCACTCACTTCAACTTCGATGCGCAGCCGTGGATAGCGGCGGGCCAGTGCAGGCAAGCACGCGGCGAGCTCGCCCTGCACCACCGGAATCGAAGCGCTGATCCGCACGGTGCCGCTGGGTTCGGCCTGGCGGTCGCGGACGATGGCCTCGGCGGCCTCAACCTCGGACAGCGCCGCGCGTGCACGCTCGAAGAACTCCTGACCGACCTCGGTCAATGCGAAGCGGCGCGAACTGCGCTGCAGCAGCCGCACCTGGAGCTGTTCTTCCAGCAGCGCCACGCGCTTGCTCAGGGTCGAGCGCGGCAGGCCCAGATGGCGCCCGCCTGCAGCGAACCCGCCCTGCTCCACCGCGGTCACGAACAGGGCCAGATCGTTGAGGTTGAGCATGGACAACGTCCACAGATGTGGACTTCAGGATGCCATTCGAACGGCTTCCGGGGCAATGTCCACGCAGGCACGCTTCCCTCACCCGCCGCATCGCGGCTTGAACCGGAAATCTGCCATGACCCCGATCCTCTTCTACGGCGTGCCCTCGGGCTGCTCGTTCGGCTCCATCGTCGCCCTGGAATGGCTGCGCCAGCCGTATCACCTGTGCCGCATCGACATGCCCGGCCAGGTGCAGGGCGAGGACTACCGCCGCCTCAATCCACTGGGCGAAACCCCGACGCTGCGAACCGCGCAGGGCGAGCTGCTCAGCGAAAGCCTGGCCATCCTCAACCACCTGGCCGCGCTGGGTATCGCGCAGGGACTGGGCTTCGCACAGGGCACCTCCGGCTTCGATCGCCTCAACCATCGGCTGGCCTATCTCAACACCAGTTTCTTCGGTGCCTACGCGCCGCTCTGGCACGCACTGGAGCATGCGCAAGGCGATGACGGCGAGGCGCTGCGTGCCTATGGCACCACCAAGGTGCGCCACGCCCACCAGGCGCTGGAGCAGATGATCGGCACGGGCCCGTGGCTGCTGGGCGAACAGCGCAGCTTTGCCGATGCCTACTTCGCCGGCATCGCGCGCTGGAGTGACTATCACCAGGTGGTCGATCGTCGCGAGTTTCCCAGGGTGCAGCAGCTGTTCGAGCGCCTGCAGGACGACGCCGGCGTGCAGTTCGCCCACGCCATCGAAGCGCAGCAGCCGGCAACCAGCAGCGGTGGCTTCCTCGGCGAGGTGCGGCTGGAAGACGTGCTTGAGGCCACAGCGGCCTGAGCCCTGTCCTGCCCGTGTGGCAGCGGCGCGCAATGCCTCTTGCGCGCCGCGCTACAGTGGTATGTCCCCCGCCGCAGGAATCCGCGCATGTCCACGTTCTCCGACCCGCAGGCGGTGGCCCGTTATGCCGAAGCGCCGCTGCGCCAGGTGCCCGGCTTCCTCGCCTTGCAGCAGATGAGCCGCCTGCTGCTGGCCGAACGCGTTCCCGCGCAGGGCCGTGTGCTGGTGCTGGGCGCCGGTGGCGGGCTGGAGCTGAAGGCTTTTGCCGAGGCGCAGCCGGGCTGGCAGCTGCTGGGCGTGGATCCGGCCGCGCCGATGCTGGCTCTGGCCGAGCAGACACTGGGTCCGCTGATGCCGCGCGTGCAACTGCTGGAAGGCTACATCGACGATGCGCCCGATCTGCGCTTCGATGGGGCCAGCTGCCTGCTGACCCTGCACTTCCTCGATGCCGGGCAGCGCCTGCACACGTTGCGCGAGCTGCACCGGCGCCTGCAGCCCGGCGCGCCGCTGGTTGTGGCCCACCACAGCGTGCCGCAGGAACCGGCCGGCAAGCTGCGCTGGTTGCAGCGCTACGCAGCGTTCGCCGAAGCCTCGGGCGTTGCCCACGCCGATGCACAGCGCGCGATCGAGGCCATTGCCGAGCGGCTGCCGCTGCTGGCCCCCGAACAGGAAGTGGCGCTGCTGCAGGAGGCCGGCTTCGACGGCGTGGAGCTGTTCTACGCAGGCTTCAGCTTCAAGGGCTGGGTGGCGTACGCCGGGTGATGCCTACGGCACCACGGTGATGCCGATGCGCTGCATCAACAGCGCCACCTGCTGCACGTCCAGCGTGGCACCACGCAGGTTGGTGCTGCGCAGGTCCAGCTCACCCAGCTCCGAGTTGGTCAGGTCGCAGTCGGTGAAGTTGGCGCTGTTCCAGTCGACGCCCTCGAACTGGCCGCCGGACAGGTCCGAGCCGGCGAAGCTGGCGCCACTCACATTCGCGCCATCCCATCGGTTTTCCCACAGCTCGCACTTTTCCAGCGTTACCCGCGAGAAATTGGCATAGCGCAGGTTCGACTTCTTGATGAACGCGCTGCAGAACCAGCTGCGCGTGGTGATCTGGTTCATGAAGCTGGCGTTGCTGAAATCCGCGCCCTGCGCACGGCACTCGCTGATCTCCAGGCCCAGCGCTTTGATGAAATTGAAATGGCACATGCTGATATCGCAGCTGCGGAAACTGGCTTCCTTCAGCGTGGCGCCATTGAAGCGGCAGCCGGCGCGGCTGTCGGCATCGTAGAAACTGCAGTTGATGAACTCGGTGCCGGTCAGGTCCGCACCGGAGAAATCGCACTCGTGGAACTGCTGGTCGACCACTTTCTGGCCGGTGTACTGGTCCGCGCCGATGCGCAGCTTGCGGTGAACGGTGGGAGACATCAGGGATTCCATGCCAAGTGCCCCGCCATGATGCCGGGCCGCGAGGCCGATCCATAGACCCCGGGGCGGACGGGTTCACCGGCAGTCCAGCCGCCCTGTGCCCTCCCGACCAATGCGTGTTGTTGCACGATTATGCACGAACGTGCAGACTTGCGGCATGAGCGCCGACCCCAGCCCCCTACCCGCCCAGCGCACCCGGCAGATCCTCGAGGAGCTGCGCCAGCAGGGCCGCGTGGTCGCCGCCGAACTGGCGCGCCGTTATGCCGTCTCCGAAGATTCGATCCGCCGCGACCTGCGCGAGCTCGCCGCCCAGGGCCTGTGCCAGCGCGTCTACGGCGGCGCCGTACTGCCGCCGCCCAAGGAACGGCCGCTGCGCGAGCGCCTGACCCGCGACCGCGGCGACAAGGCCGAGCTGGCCGCCCGCGTCTGCGCGCTGCTGCAACCCGGCCAGGTGGTACTGCTCGATGCCGGTTCGACCAATCTGGCGATCGCCCAGCAGCTGCCGGCCGCTCTCGGGCTGACGGTGATCACCAACGCCCCGCAGATCGCCACCGCCGCCAGCATGCTCGAAGGCACTTCAGTGCAGCTGATCGGCGGGCGCCTGGCCAGCGGTGGCGGTGCGGTCGGTGCCGAGGCGTTGGCCCAGGTGCAGCGCCTGCGTGCCGACGTGTACCTGCCCGGCCCCTGCGCGGTGGACGGCGACACCGGCGTGTGGGCAATGGATGCGGAAGAAGCCACGCTGAAGCGCGCGATGGTGGCCTGCAGCAGCCGCGTCATCGTCGCCGCCACCACTGAAAAGCTCGGTGCCCGCGGCAACTGGCAGATCGCCAGCCTGGACGAGATCGACGACCTGGTGCTGACCACCACCGCACCGCCCGCCTTGGCGGCTCGCTTCCACGCCGCCGGTATCGCGGTGCACCCCACGCCTCCCTGACCGTACTGCTCATGTCCCTTGCCAACCGCGCGCGTGCCGAACAGCACGCGACCCGCGCTGCGTTCTTCATTCCCGGCTTCGCCACCGCGTTGTGGGCCACCCTGGTGCCATTCGCCAAAGCGCGCACCGGGATCAATGACGCCACGCTGGGGCTGGTGCTGCTCTGCCTCGGTGCCGGCTCGCTGCTGGCGATGCCCTTGTCCGGCGTGCTGGCCGCACGCCTCGGTTGCCGCCGGGTGATGGTGGCCAGCAGCCTGCTGATCTTCCTGACCGTGCCCGGCCTGGCCCTGGCGGGTTCGGCCTGGACGCTGGGCGTGGTGCTGTTCGTGTTCGGTGCGGCCGTGGGTGCGATGGACTGCACGATGAACGTGCAGGCCGTCATCGTCGAGCGCGAAGCACGGCGGGTGATGATGTCTGGCTTCCATGCCTTCTTCAGCATCGGCGGCTTCCTCGGCGCGGCCACCATGACCGTGCTGCTGTCCGCACAGTTGCCGCCCTTGGCATCGGTGCTGATCGGTGTCGGCACCATGCTGCTGGTGATGCTGTTGTCGGCGACCTACTGGCACAGCGAACGCATGCCGCACGACACACCGATGCTGGCCCTGCCGCATGGCATTGTGCTGTTCATCGGCGTGCTGGCGTTCGTCGCCTTCCTCGGCGAAGGTGCGATGCTCGACTGGAGCGCGGTGTTCCTCAGCGATGTACGTCGCGTCGATGCCAGCCTCGCCGGCGTCGGCTATGTGACCTTCACCCTGACCATGACGGTCGCGCGCCTGTTCGGCGATGCACTGGTGGCACGCGTGGGCCGACAGCGCGCGATCGTGTTCGGTGCGCTGCTCGCCGGTGCCGGCGTGCTGGTGCTGACCCTGGTCACGCCGTGGCAGGCATCATTGGCGGGCTATGTGCTGGTCGGCCTCGGTTGCGCCAACATCGCGCCCGCGCTGTTCTCGCTGGCCGGCCACCAGACCCGCATGCCCGGCGCGCTGGCCATCACCGCCGTTTCCACGCTGGGCTTTGCCGGCATCCTTGCCGGACCGGCGTTGATCGGCTTTGCCGCCAATCATTTCGGTCTGATTGCTGCGTTCATCGGTGTGGCCACGGCCTTGTTGCTGGTGGCCGTGTCCACACGTTGGCTGCGGGTTTAGTCCAAGGCATCAGCGCCGCCTGCGCCGCAGCTTCATCCGCAACCGGCGGTAGCCGATCACCGTGGCCGTTGCACACAACGCAGCGCCAGCCAGGCTCAGCAGCAGCAACACCGCCAGCCGGGCGGTGACCTGACGCAGCATCGCCGGCAGGTCCCAGCTGTGCAGGAAGTGGAACAGCCAGCGACCCACGCGCTCGCGACGCCCCATCGTCAGCAACGGGTCGCCAGTGGCCAGATCGAGGTAGACCCGCGTCGCCTCGGCATCGCCGAAATCAGCCAGCGCCACCGGGAAGCGGCGTACCGCTGCGCCGTTCATGGCTTCCGGTGCACGCGGGTAGAAGTACGCATCCGCTGCGAGCTGGACCCAGTACCCCTGCACGGGCGCATCGGACAACGCCCGCACCTTCTGCTGCAGCCATGCGGCCGGCAGCAACCGCGCAACCTGCAGATGACCATCACTGCCGGACACAATGCGGGTCTCGCCCTGCCCGTCCAGCAACACCGCGAACAGCTCACCATCGATGCGTCGCCACTGGATCTCCACCGGCTTGAAGCGCGCGTCGTCGACGGCCGCCAGCAGCGCCGCCGGTTCACCCAGCGCGCCATCCACCGCTACCGCGCCGCCACGATAGCGTCCGCTGTCGATCGCTTCGCGCGTACTGCTGAAGACGCCCAACGGGTTCATCGACATCAGCCCGCTGAAGATCCAGCTGAACACGAAAGCCGCAGCCACCAGCCCGATCAGATGGTGCCAGCGCATCCATGGTTCGACGTATGGCGTCTTCGCACCCGAACGGTAGTGCCCACGGAAACGCCAGCGCCACACACCCACCACGATGCCGCTGATCGCCGCCACCGTGCACAGCGCGGACAGCACGATCACCACCCACGTCCACACCGGGTCCACCGACTGCATGCGCAGGAAGTACAACCAGTGCAGCCAGGCGCCCACATAGTTCCAGCGCTGCTGCACATGCGGTGCGTCCTGCACCACTTCGCCGGTGTGTGAGGACACATACACATCCCCTGGCTGCGCGCCGCCCACTTCAACCCGGTACAGCGGCCGATGCGCATCCAGCGCACGCGAATGCGTCCAGCGGTCCTCGTCCACGCGTGTCGCGCCGACGAAGGCTTGGCCGCCCGCGAACTGTGCGGCGGATGCTTCGGCTCTCTGTGCCGACACCGGCAGCAGCGCCTGGCCGGTCACGGCAGACCAGGCGCCCACGTTGCTGCCATTGCGCACCACGTACGCAGGCTCGCCACGCAGCGTCGTCAGCGCCACAACCTCCGGCTCGGCCTGCACCACGGCAGGCAGTACCGACAGCCCCTGCAGATCGCGAGCATCCCCCAGCACCGGCAACGCCGCCAGCCGCTCACCGGGTGTCAGCTTCGGGTAACCAATGAACAGCATCACCATGCCGCTGACAAACCACAGCAACATCAGCAGGCATCCGCCGATGCCCAGCCAGCGGTGCACCAGATAGGTCCAGCGCTTGGCGGTGGATCGCAACGTCATCGCCAGCCTCCTCAGAAGCGATGATCGACGGTGAATTCGACGCGCCGGTCCGCACCCAGCAGCCACTGCGTGCTGGTGTAGTACGCGGTGGCGTAGTACGCCTTGTCGAACACGTTGAACAGCCGCGCCGACAGCCGCGTGCGCGGTGCCGCCTGCCAGGTCAGTGCCAGGTCGGTGGTGCTGTAGCCGGGCAGCTCCAAGGTGTTGGCGTTGTCGGCGTAGCGCTTGCCGACGTAACGCACGCCACCCGCCGCACTCCAGTCCGGTGCGAACTGCCAGCTCAGCCACACATTGGCCAGGCGCTCGGCCACGTTCGGTGGCACATTGCCATCACGCGACACCAGCACCGCCGGCGAACCGGTGGTTTCCAAGAAGTCCTCGAACTCGGCCTTCAGCACCGTGGCGTTGGCATCGAGCGACCAGTGCGGCGCGAAGTTCCAGTTCAAGGAGGCTTCAACGCCACGCGAGGTCTGTGCGCCCACCTGCACGCGGCGATCCGGCACCAGCGGATCGCGGCTGAGCAGCCCGGTCTTGCGGATGCGGTACGCCGCCAGCGTCCACTCGCCGCCATCGAAGGCCTGCTTCAGGCCCAACTCGATCTGCCGGCCCTTGGCCAGGTCGAAGGCCCCGTTGGCCGGGCTGATCATCAACAGGCCACTCACCGGGTCCGCCGCCTGCGAGTACTGCGCATACAGGTTCAACGTCGGCTGCAGCGCGAATACCGCGCCTCCGCGCCAGCCGGTGCTGCGGTAGGTCTTCGAGAACGCGTTCTGGCCGCTGATCAGATCGGTACGATCAATGCGCGCGCGGTCGTGGCGCAGCCCACCCAGCACCGACCAGCGCTCGCTCAGCGCCAAGCGGTCTTCCACGAACAGCGCGTACTGCTCGGCACGATTACGGTAGCGCGGCAGGTTCGGCGCGTCGCTGGTGAACTGGCCCGGCACCGGATCGAACGGATCGACCGGGCCCGAGCTGCCGGCATAGGTGTTGTTGGTGTGCTTGAAGTGCGCGCGGTTGGCATCGAGGCCCACGGCGAAGCTGTTGGCCAGGCCCGCAATGTTCCCCTGTACCCTCAGCGTCGAGGTCAACCCGGTCTGGTCCTGGTCGTGGGTGATCTCGGTATTGCCTGAGCGATCGATCAAGCCGGTAGCGCGGTTGTAGACGTAGGCTTCGGCATTGCGCCAATCGCGCTGGCTGTCGATCTGGTAGAGGCGCGTGCGCCATTCGACGCTTGCGTTCGGCGTCCACAGCGCATCGAGCTGGGTCCAGCGGTCGCGGTAGCGGATGTCACTGTCTTCCACGTTGTAGTTGCGGTGGCGCAGCGCCTCCAGCTGGCGGCCATCCACCAGTGGCGTGCCGAAGTAGCGCATCGGTTGCTGATAGCCTTCCGCATGGGTGAGCGACAGCTGCAGATCCGCACGCGGTTGCCACAGCAGTGCGCCGGAGAAGGTGGCATCACTACTGCGCCCGCGATCAACCCAGCCACCGCTGTAGTTGCCACTCACATCCAGCCGGTAGGCCAGCTCGGGGGTCAGCGCGCCACCACTGCCGAAGCCCAGCCGCGCGGTGTCCTCGCTGCCCACGGTCACGCTGATCTCGTTCTCGATGGCACCGCGCGTCGGCTTCTTCGGCACGATGTTGATGACCCCGCCAATGGCACCATCGCCATGGATGACCGAGGCCGGACCGCGCAGCACTTCGATGCGCTCGATGGACCAGGTATCGAATGGAAAGGTGATGCCCACGCCGCCATACTGGCGCAGCCCGTCATACAGGCGCATCACGGAAGCGCCATCGGTGAAGCCACGGCTGGACAGCGCACTCAGGCCGTTGCCCGGGTGCGGCATCGCACTGATCGCACCGGCGCGGCTGATCGCATCATTGAGGTTGGTGTCGCCGCGCTGTTCCAGCTGCCCGCGCGAAATCACCGTCAGGCTGGCCGGTGTCTGCAGCACGCTCAGGCCCAACGCAGAGCCTGCGCTGGAGGTGGAAGACAGCTCGCCGCTGCGGGTATCGACCACGCGCACGGTATCCAGCGTGGTCGGTGGTGCCGCATCGGCGGCAAGTACAGAGGCGGTGTGCAGGAGCAACGCGCACATGGCAGGCAGCGTCGCCCGGCGCAGGCGCGCGGAGTTGGGGTTCGTTTTCATCTGTTCACGGCATGCAAGGCCACCCTGCAATGGCAGGGTGGCAATCAGAAAGGGACAGACACGCGCGTGCGGGCACCGGCCGTGGCCGGCAACCTCATGAAAAACGATCAATGCACCGCGCGTGTGGCTCAGGCAGCCATGAAGGCCGGTGGCCCGCGCGCTCCCAATGTGCCGATGACCCGCTGCGGCAACGCCTGCACTGCACCACGCAGCGCACGGCATATCGATACCATCGGTGCCAACAGCAGCAATGCCGCCACCAGCAGGGTGATCAGCCGCGCGGCGATCAGGCAGTAGTCGCAGTCCACGCCCATCTCATGCTCGGCGTGTGGATCGGCGGGCGGCTTCTTTGCGACCTCGCCCTGCTGCATCGCCATCGCGTGGTGCCCGTGATGGCCCTCCATCGCATGCTGCGCATGCTGGGAATGGTCCATCGCCGCTACCGGCATAGCCGCTGCTACGTGACCATGCGCCAGCCAGCGGCTCACCAGCGGGGCAAGCAGCACCAGCAGCATGGCTAGCCATGCCAGGGCCTGGAACCGGCGGTGGAGGACAGAACGACGCACCCGGCCATTCTACGGGCCTGCGGTCAACCTTGGACCACGTTCAGGGTTGCCCGGCGGCCAGTGCGACGTTATGACGCAGTCTCCAGCGCAGGGGATCGTCCACTGCCCGAGGGGGACGGAAGGCAGCCTGGCCGGCCCCTTCCGCCCCCGCACCGGATGACTAGAACCGCGCCGGCTGCTGCACCGCGCGCTCCAGGAACATGACGCCCGCCTGCAGGCTGTTGCGGGCGTTCTCCAACCAGCGCTCCGGATCGGCTACCGCGAATCGCTCCTGTGCATCCACATCACCCGAGTCGGCCAGATCAGCCAGCTGCAGATGGATGTGGTTCTCCACCAGGCTCACCAGCACGGCGAGCTCGGCCGATAAACCGGCGATGCGTTCGGTGAAGCCAGCGTCGTTGCTGTTCAGAGACATGTCCCCTGTTCCTATGCGTTGCGGTGTTGATGGATGGCTTCGAAACGCTCGGCACAGGCAGGCCCGCAGAACAGTCTTGCCGGATCGTTGTCGAAGTCCTCGCTGCAGTCCGGGTTGTGGCATTCCCCCATGGGAGTGAGAGGGGCAACGTTGCTGGCCCGCGTTGCGTGCTGGGCCAGGGCGCGCTGCAGGTGGCGCGCTTCCATTTCCTGCGCTTCGTCGATGGTGTCCGTCATGCGGGTTGTATTTTATCGAGGGGTGGTCGCACCGATTGAGAACGTCGCAACGACGGTCAACGACGCGGATTCCGCGGCGGATCGGCGTTCGTGGTTGCAGTGGATTTCAAACATGCAGGCTCCTTGTGCACGGGCGCCCGAAGGCGCGGTGGAGAGAAACGAAGGGCCGTCGCTGACGGCGATCGCATCATCCGAAAACCGGTTCTCGCCAACTGCGACGCATCGGCGCGACCACGGCGATCTGCGAACGCCATCGCAGATCCAACGCGTACTGGATGGCCTGAGCGCGCCCGGGGATGCAAGGTACTGGAAGGTGTTGCAAATGAAGCCACGATCCGACACCATGACCGTGCCACCACCTCCCATCACATCCTGATCGCACTGCATCGGTCGGCCGCTGCGTGACCTGCGCACGCCAGAAACTGCACAGCACGTTGGCCGCCATCGGCCGCCGTGGACCGATCCACGTTCCCAGGGGCTCCGTCGAATGCACACACCGCATCCCACGCAGGACATCGTGCCCGCGTTCCTGCAGGCCATGCACGCGCACGGCATCGTGCCGGACGCGCGCGGCCGCGACGCGCTCAATGCCGATGGCACACTGGTTCGCTTCCATGTGGAAGGCGACCGTCGTGGCACGCGCAACGGGTGGGCCGTGTTGTTTGGAGACCATGTGCCGGCCGGCGAGTTCGGCAGCTGGCGGACCGGCACCCGCCATGCCTGGTGCGCGAAATCGCCGACCGCGTTGAGTGCGGCCGAGCAGCGCGCCATCCGGCAACGCCAGGAAGCGGCCCGCAGCGAGCGCGAACGGCATCAGCGCGAGCGCGAGGACGCTGCTGCCAAGGCCGCCAACGTGCTGTGGAACCGTGCCATTCCCGCCGACGTTCAGCACCCCTATCTGGTACGCAAGGGCATCCACGCACATGGCCTGCGCGTGGCGCCGTGGCCGGTGCGCAACAGCGATGGCCTGGTCTTCCGCCATATCGACAATGCCCTGCTGGTGCCGGTGATGAACAGCGCGGGCCGTATCGTCTCGTTGCAGGCGATCTTTCCCCGCGTGGATCCAGCACTAGGCCGCGACAAGGACTTCCTTTCCGGTGGCCGCAAGCAGGGCTGCTTCCATGTCATCGGCAAGCCGGCCCCTGGCCAACCGATCGCCATTGCAGAGGGCTATGCCACCGCCGGATCCATCCACCAGGCCACGGGCTGGTGCGTGGTGGTGGCCTGGGATGCAGGCAACCTTGGCGCGGTCGCCCGGGCCTGGCGCGGCGCCATGCCGGACGCATCGTTCGTGCTGTGCGCCGACAACGATCAATGGACGCGGCAGCCGCTGGACAACCCGGGCGTCACCCTGGCCACGCAGGCTGCCGCGGACATCGATGCCCGCGTGGCCTGGCCCGAATTCGCCGCGCTGCATGGCGACGATGACCGTCCTACCGACTTCAACGACCTGCATCTGCGTGAAGGGCTGGACGCCGTGCGTACCCAGCTGTTGCCTCCCGCACCGCCCGCAGCAGGCGACGACGTGGCGGGGGACGATGCGCCGTCATCGGCCAGCGCGCGCTACCAGGTGCCTGGCAACCTGTCCGCATTCGATGCCTTCACCCCGTTTCCCGATACCAGCGCGCGCGGGCGGCCGTTGCCAACCGCCCGCAACCTGGCCGAGCTGTGCCGTCGTACCGGTGTGACCGTGCGCTACAACGTCATCCGCAAGGATCTGGAGATTCTGGTCCCTGGGCTGCAGACGACCGTGGACAACGCCAAGGAGGTCGCGGCGGGCGAAGTGATGGATTGCATGCACCGCGCCGGCATGGCCACCGCCAGCTTCGAGACCAACCTGTGCCAGGTGGCCGAAGCCAATCCCTACAACCCGGTCGCCAGCTGGATCACCTCACGGCCGTGGGATGGCCAGTCCCGCCTGCAGGCGTTCTTCGATACCGTGCAGGAAGCCAAGCCCACGCACATGGCCGACGGCCGCGTGCTGAAGGAAGTCCTGATGCGACGCTGGCTGATCTCCGGCGTGGCTGCGGCGTTTGAGCCCGATGGCGTGGTCGCGCGCGGCGTGCTGACGTTCGTTTCGAAACAGAACCTGGGCAAGACACGCTGGGCGCGGCAGCTGGCGCCGGTAGAGCTGCAACTGATCGCCGATGGGGTGGTGCTGGATCCGGCCAACAAGGACAGCGTCAAGCAGGTCATCTCCAGATGGATCGTCGAGCTGGGCGAAGTCGATGCCACCTTCCGCCGTACCGATATCGCGGCACTGAAATCATTCATCTCGCGCAGCCATGACGAGATCCGTCGCCCCTACGCGCGCACCGAATCCCGCTATGCGCGGCGCACCATCCTGTTTGCCAGTGTCAACGACGAACGCTTCCTCCGCGATGCCACCGGCAACACCCGCTGGTGGACCGTGCACGCCGTGGCGCTGGGCGAACCGGCGCGGATCGACATGCAGCAGGTCTGGGCTGAGGCCCATGCGTTGTACTGCAGTGGCGAGACCTGGCACTTGAGTGCCGAGGAACTGGATGCGCTCAATGCCACCAACAGCGAACACGAGCCCATCTCGCCGATCGCCGAACTGATCGATCGTCATTTCGACTGGTCGCTCCCTGCCGAGCACTGGAGCGCGCACTACCGCGCCACCGAGATCGTCATCGCGGTGGGCATCGACAGGCCCAACCGTCGCGAGGTGAACGAGGCCGCCGCCTACGTGGTGAAGCGGCATGGTGTGCGCACCCGCGTGGTGGGCAAGGAGCGCGCCAAGGTCTGGCTGATGCCACAGCGCAAACGCAGTCTGGCCGAGCACGCGGCAGGGCCGTTCTAGATGCCGCGCCTCCATGATGGTCGCGACGTTGACAGCAGCAGCGGCGACTGGCGCCTGCACTGCGAAGCACGTCGCCTGCTGCAACTGGACGGCTACCGGCGCGTGGGCACCGACGGGCGCTGGACGGTGGTCAGTCCGCGCCGGCACCGCCAACAGTATCTCGAGGGTGTCCTGGCCGCACGCGGCCCGGTTGAGCGTGAGCGTCTGGCAGCAGCGGCATTGCGGCTGTGGATCGCCAGCCCGCCCGCCCAACCGCATCATGATGCAAGTAGATGCAAGGTGTTGACGAGAGGCGTCTACAGGGGCAAGATGCCGGTATCGGCCCGCCACCTTCCAGGAGCGCTTCCGCCATGTCCCGTCCCCGACTGCATGCCTTCGAAGGTGAGCAGCTGACCGTGCAGCAGATCCACCAGCGGGTACCGGTGCTGTCCGAGCGGACCATCCGCGACCACCTTGCTGCCGGCCGGCGTACCCGCACCGCCATGTTGTGCTTTGACCCGATCGCCGCGGCGGCCCGGGGCGGGCACATCACCCAGCGCATCCTCCGCGCCCGCAGCGTCGTCGGTCGCGATTCCTGATCCTCCGGCACCTGCCGCATTTCTCCAGGAGTAGATTCCGCATGATTCCCGCCTCCCTCGACAGCGGTCATCGCCTGATTGCCGACACACTGGCCGCGTTCCGTGCCGGCCCTGCACTGGGCAGCGTTGCCCTGCGGCCGGCGCCACGCTCTCGTGTGCCGCTCTACATCGGCATCGCCGGCAGCAAGCGCTCGGGCAAGGACACACTCGCCAATGGACTGGCGTCGGCGTTGTCACTGCCATGCGACAGCTTCGCGGCCCCACTGCGGCAATTGGTCGCCTCCCTCCTCGGGCTTTCCCTGCACGAACTGGACAGCCGCAAGGAGGACGCCATCGACTGGCTGGCCGAACTCACCCCGCGCCAACTGATGCAGACCGCCGGTACCGAGTGGGGGCGTGACCGCGTCCATCCCGAGCTGTGGGTACGCTCGCTGTTCGCACGCCTGCCCGAGGGCGGGCTGGTACCCGACGTCCGCTTCGCCAATGAGGCCCGCGCGATCCGCCGTCGTGGTGGTGTCGTGATCCGCGTCAATCGCCCAGGCCATCGCAGCAACGACCCTCATGCCAGCGAGCAGCCGCTACCGCATGAGCTGGTCGACATCGAAGTCGACAATGACAGCACCGCGGCCGATCTGGTCCGCAGATCGCTGGACCAGCTGCGTTCGCGCGGTGTGATCTGATCCGGAATGCCGGGCCGCCATCCGGTCCATCCCCCGAACCCAGCGCAGGCCCCGACCCATCATCGGCGAAAATGATGTAAGGTCATCCCCCATCACCGACGACACCTGTCGTCACCCTGCATCCCCAACCCATTTCGCAAAGAGGAAACGCCATGGAGGTCGAACAGTTCACGTCGACGCGCCTGAAGGCCATCGAGTTGTTCAAGTCCCAGCCCAAGGGCAGCAAGGACATCGTGAGCCTGGATGCGATCTTCATCTCGCTGTGCACGCTGGCCACTGCCCGGGCAGGCGCAGGCAGCGCCCAGCAGACGCGTACCGTGGCCCGCCCGGGCAGCCAGCAGCCGCCCGCGCCATGGTTCGTCGAAACCCTTGCGGCCCTGAAGGGCAAGGGCGAGTCGATCACCGTGGCGCGCTTCCTGATGTTCGCCAACCGCTTCCCGGTCAAGCGCATGGACCAGGTCAACGCCGCACGCTGGCTGCGCGACGCCGGGTACATCCCCCGCAAGACCGGCGGCAACCTGGTGTTCGATCTTTGATCCAGCGCCCCCTGCAGTCCTGAAGCCCCGGCATCGTCCGGGGCTTTTTCGTTTCCGGCCAGTACACGGCGCATGAGGCTGTGTGGCAGGTGGCCGTCCTCACCCTGTACCTGCCCCATCCCCTTGATCTGCCTCTGTTCCTGCCAGGTGAGGACAACGAGTACGGATGTACAGGAAAACACCAGCGGCCAGAGCAAGCGGATTCGGCTCACTGCAAGCAGGCGTGTCGTGCTCCTCCCCCCTCCTCACGCACGACTGAACGTCTTCAGCGCACCGATATAAAAGTAGATGAAAGGTGTTGACTGGTCATGCGGGATGGCAACAGTGGAGATCAATGCCACTGAAGACATCCTCCATGAACGCCCTGCCCGACAGCATCCAGACCCTGGCCGAGGTCATCGGCGAATCCGCAGCCCTCACGCTGGTGCGTGCCTGGCCGCCGACCACCTCCAGCACCACCGGCCGTCACCGCGTCATCGTCTACGTCCCCTCCACCCTGCCCGACCAGCACCGGCTGATCGACATCCTTGGCCACGACGTCGCCCAGCGGCTGGTCGCGCACTTCGGCGGCGAACTGTTGTTCCTGGCATCCTGCTTCGCTGCCGGCGCGCACGAACGCCGCGAGCAGATTGCCCGCGCGGTCGCCAGCGGCATGCCACGCGACCATGTTGCGCGTGAGTTCGGCGTCTCACAGACCACCATCAAGCGCGCCCTGCGCGGTGCGCGCACCGCGTTGCCACCGGCTGTCCACCCGGCCCTGCTCAAGGGATACGCACGCGCATGAACGAGAGCGACCTGCTGGCCGGCGTGCCGGATTGGGCCAAGTACCTGGGCGGGACCTCGGGCGTGCTGATCGCGGTGTCGCTGTGGCTGCGCCAGTGGTTGTCGTCGGCCAAGGTCGACCGCACCGCCGATGAAGCCACCAGCAACACCCTGCGCACCCTGCAGGAACAGCTCGCGGCCGAACGTACACGCGCTGATGGGCTGATGCACGAGCGCGAGGCAATGGCCCAGGAGATCGGGCAGCTGCGCGGTGAAGTCAGCGCCCTGCGTGCACAGATCGCCCAGCAGAGCGTACAGATAGACGCTCTGTTGAACCTGGTGCGCAAGCAGCCGGGGGCCGCCGCATGACCGCCGCTGCAGCCAACGCCCTCGGTGGCACCAACGTTGCTGCGTTCCTGGACATGCTGGCGGTGTCCGAAGGCACCGACATACCCAGCCAGCGCTCGCGTGACCGCGGCTACGACGTCATCGTCGGTGGCCAGCTGTTCACCGACTACCGCGACCATCCCCGCGTGCTGGTGTCGCTGCCGCGCTACGGCATCAAATCCAGCGCCGCAGGCCGCTACCAGTTCCTGCGCAGCACCTGGGATGACCTGCGCGCGCGACTGGTCCTGCCTGACTTCGGCCCGGTTTCGCAGGACCGTGCGGCGGTCGCCCTGTTGAAACAATGCGGTGCCTACGAGCTGATCCGGCTGGGACGCTTCGATGCCGCCGTCACCGCGGCCCGGCGCATCTGGGCATCGCTGCCGGGCGCCGGCTACGGCCAGAAGGAGCACGCACTGGAAACACTGCGCGCGGCGTACCGTGCCGCCGGCGGAGCCCTGCAGTGACGCCCCCGGGACTGAGGTTGGGCATCGGGTTGCTGGTCCTTGCCGGTAGCCACGCGAGCTGCGCCTGGCTGGGATGGACCCTGCGCGACCGCACTGCGGACCTTGCCGTTGCCACCACCCGGGCAGCGCAGCAGGAGGCCCGCACCGATGCAGTCCAGCGCGCGCACCAGCAGGCCCTCGCCAACAGCGCCGCAGGCGCGCAGGCCGAATCACAGCGCCTGGCCCACCAGGCCCGGCACACCGAACAGTTCAACACCCTGCAACGGGACATCGAGACCCATGCCAAGACTCCTGGTCGTGATCGCGGCGACGCTGACGGTGAGTTCGTGCGCATCTGGCGCGAGGCCAACGCCGGCCACGCCCTGCCGCGCTGACCTCAGCATCGCACCTGCCCAGCTGCTTCCCCCACCCCGCCTGCCGGACCTGCACGCAGCCAGCGATGACGCGCTGCTGCGCAATCACGTTGCGGTCGCACAGCAGTACCACGCGCTGGCCGACCAGCTGAGTGCGCTGCTGTGCAGCCTCGGCAGCCAGCGCGGCATCACCATCAATGGCGCCGCGCCGGCAGCACCCGCCGACTGCGGCAGCAGTGCCACTCCCACGCACTGAGCCTTCCGGACAAGGCCACGCCTGCAATGCCGCCTCACTGCGGTGATGGCAACACTGGCTGCAGACCGTGCGCGCCTTGCAGCGCTACGCCCCTCCTTCCTTCCCTGCATGAGCTGACATGGCGAACGATTCCTTCCCTCCCACGCTCGATCCGCTGATTGCCGCGATCGAAGCCGCTATCCGCGCACGCTTTCCGGGGTTTGCAAGCGTCGAGTTCCATCGCGAGGCCAACGCTGAGGGGATGCCCCTGCCGGCCTGCCTGCTGGCGATGACCCGCTGTGACCGCAGCAGGGACAACAATGATGGCAGTGGCCTGCTGCAGGCCACGCTACGCTTCGAAGCGCGCATTGCGCTGCCGGCGACCGATGCAACCACAGCGCTGCAGCTGCGCAACGCGGCCCTCGCCCTGGCGACCTGGCTGCACCAGCTCGGCCGCTTCCCCGGCGTTGCCAGCGGTGCGATCGATGTGATTGCAGCATTGCCGGAAGACCCCGCGGCGGCACAGCCGGGCCTGCGCACCTGGATCGTCGAGTGGTCACTGCCGGTCGCGCTGGGCGACAACCCGTGGGACGACGCCGGTGGCGTGGTGCCGCAGGCGTCCTACAGCTTCGCGCCGGAGATCGGCCGCGCCCATGAGTCCCGCTACCAGCCGTTGCCGGAGCGCGCACGATGAGCGCCGAACACGCGCGGCTGATCGGCAACCTGCTGATGATCGGCGTGGTGCGCGAACTGGACGAGGCGAACGGGCGCGTTCGCGTCGATGCCGACGGCATGCTTACCGACTGGATTCCCTGGCTGGAGCGCCGCGCCGGACCGGGCATGCGCAGCTGGTGCGCTCCCGAACCGGGCGAGCAGGTCGTGCTGGCGTGCCCCTATGGCGACCCTGGCCAGGCACTGGTACTCGGCAGCCTGTACCAGGACCGCTTTCCGCCGCCGGCCGACTCGCGCCTGCGGCAACGCACCGAGTTCGCCGACGGCAGCAGCGTCGAGTACGACCAGGAAACCACCACGCTCAACGTCCATGTCGGCAGCGGCAAGGTCATCGTCACCTGCGCGAATGCACAGGTGATCGCCAGCGAATCGATCGTGCTCGATACACCCTCGATCAAGGCGACCGGCGATCTGGATGTCAGCGGCGCGATCAGCGCCGGCAAGGACATCAGCACACCGGGCGAAGTCAAGGCCGGTGCCATCGGCCTGAAGGCACACACACACACCGCACAGGGCCCAACCGCCCCGACCACGCCGGCCCAGGCCTGAGCGGCCACGCCTGCAATGCCCTGAAAACCCGCACTCCACGACGATAGAGGCCATGCGAGGAATCGACGCCAACACCGGCAAATCACTGGATGGGCTCGCCCATCTCCACCAGTCCGTGCGTGACATTCTCACCACACCCCTTGGCTCCCGCGTACTGCGCCGCGAATACGGTTCACGCGTATTCGAACTGATCGATGCGCCGACCAACCGCTCGCTGCGCATGGACCTGATCGCGGCCACCGTCGACGCGCTGGCGCGATGGGAACCGCGTCTCCACGTCGAGAACGTCGACGTCTCCCTCCCCGCCCCCGGCGTGATGATCCTGGCAGTGACCGGGATCCACCTGCCGGACGGCGAGGCCATCACCATCGAAGGAATCGAGGTTCGCTAACCGTGGCATCCGGCTCGTTCACCAGTGTCAATCTGTCCCAGCTGCCTGCACCGGCGGTCATCGAAGTGCTCGATTTCGAAGCCATGTTCGATGAATCGCTGACCGCACTGCAGGCCCTGGATCCCACCTTCGACGCGCTGCTGCCGTCGGACCCGGCCTTCAAGATCCTGGAGGTCTGCACCTACCTGCGCCTGCTCGATCGCCAGCGTGTCAACGACGCCGCGCGTGGCGTGATGCTGGCCTATGCCGGTGGCAGCGACCTGGACCACCTCGCCGCGATCTTCGGCGTCGCCCGCCAGGTGCTCGACCCGGGCAGGCCGCAGGAAGGCATTCCACCGCGATATGAGAGCGATGAGGACTTCCGCCGCCGCATCCAGCTGGGCCCGGAAGGGTTCAGCGTGGCGGGGCCGGAAGGTGCCTATGTATTCCATGCGCTGAGCGCGGACCCGCGCGTGCTCGACGCCAGTGCGACCAGTCCCGCCCCCGGCGAAGTGGTGGTCTCGGTGCTGTCGCGCGAAGCGGATGGAACCGCCACCCAGGGGCTGCTGGACATCGTCGAGGCGAAGCTGAGCGCCGATGACGTGCGACCGCTGACCGACCACGTGCTGGTGAAGCCGGCCACGATCGTCACCTACTCGGTCGACGCCACGCTGTTCACCTTTGCCGGCCCGGATTCGCAGGTCGTGCTTGCCGAGGCGCGCACCCGCCTGGACCGCTACATCAGCGAGTCACATCGCCTCGGCCGCGATGTCACCCGTTCGGGGTTGTTCGCCGCATTGCATGCCGAGGGCGTGCAGCGCGTGGAGATCGTCCATCCGGCTGCAGATGTGGTGGTGAACCGAACCCAGGCCACCCACTGCGCCGGCGTGACCCTGACCCACGGCGGCACCGATGAATGAGCCGAGCACGCGCCTGATCAACGCGCGCCTGCGCGGCGCGATCGATGGCCGCAACCGCACCTTCCGCCACCCCGGCGGCGCGCTGGCGAGCCTGCAGGCGGTGTACCGCACCGATGCACGGGGGCGGCAGCCGCTGCAGGGCAGCGTCATCGAGGGCAGCAGGGTCACCCTGGCCGCTGCACCGGCGCCCGGCGAGGTCATCGATGGTGACGCCCAGGTGGTGGTGCCCTCGGCGGCAAACCTGCTACCCACCAACGCCACCCATGCCGAGCGCGCGCTTGCCCGCGCCATCGTTGCAAGTCCGTTGCCGGTGGACATCACCGCGCTGTGGGATGCCGACCGCTGTCCGACCGCACTGCTGCCCTGGCTGGCCTGGGCGCTGTCGGTGGACGAATGGAAGGCCTACTGGCCCGAAGCCGTGAAGCGCGCCCGGGTGCGTACGGCCATCGCCATCCAGCGTCGCAAGGGCACCGCCGGCAGCGTGCGCGACGTGGTGGCCGCCTTCGGTGGATCGGTGCTGATCCGCGAGTGGTGGCAGCTGCAGCCCAAGGGCGCGCCGCACACCTTCGAAGCGGTGATGACCATCGCCAACCAGGATGGCCAGTCCGCCACGGCGATGTTCGTCGAGGACGTCATCGGCGAAATCACCCGGACCAAGCCGGTGCGCTCGCACTTCACCTTTACCCAGGGCATGCAGGCCGACGCCGCCGTCGGCGCACTTGCAGCCGCCCACGCCACGGCCTTCCGCCGCCTTCAACTGATCGGAGAGTAACCCCCGCATGCGCCTGAAAATCACCGATGCCGGCTTCGCCAAGCTGGTCAATCCGCCGAACACCGGCACCAACGCCGTCCTGATCACCCAGATCGGCCTGACCTCGACTGCCTTCGTGCCGTCGGCGGGGCTCACTGCACTGCCTGGCGAGATCAAGCGCGTCGCCACCTTCGGCGGCCAGGCCGTGGGCGATGACACCGTGCACGTCACCATCCGCGATGACAGCGCCACCTCCTACACGCTGCGCGGCTTCGGCCTGTACCTGGCTGACGGTACGCTGTTCGCCAGCTACGGCCAAGCCGATCCGATCATGGAGAAGTCGGCCGCATCGATGCTGCTGCTGGCCACCGACACACGCTTCAGCGGGATCGACACGACGCAGATCCAGTTCGGTGATGCCGGCTTCCTCTATCCACCGGCCACCACCGAGGTCGTCGGCGTGGTCGAGCTGGCCACCACCACCGAAGCCGAAGATGCGACCGACACACAGCGCGTGGTGACTCCGCGTGGCATGCGTGCTTACACCGACAAGCGCTTCGGCGCCAGCGCCCCGACCGCGCTGGCGAAGACACTGCTGTCTGCGGCGAACACCGCGGCGGCGCGCACTGCGCTGGAACTGAAGAGCGCCGCACTGAAGGACACCGGGCATGGCAACGGCCTGGACGCCGACACACTGGATGGCAAGCACGCCTCCGAGTTCGCCCTGGCCGGTGACTTCGCCACCGTGGGCCACAAGCATGTGATTGCCGATGTGACCGGGCTGCAGTCGGCACTGGATGGCAAGGCGTCCAGAGGCGGCAACACGTTCACCGACCAGCAGTTCATCAGCGGCACGTATCCGCTGCTGGGCTTCGGTGCCGCCGGCGCCGAACAGTCCTTCATTGGCGGCTGGGGAAATTCCAGCCTGTGGCGCGTATGGAGCGCGGACCGCAGCGCCAGCAGCGAGATAACCATCAAGCATGGTGATGGCCCGCGCTGGAACGGCTCGCCGATGTGGCATGCCGGGAACTTCGCGCCTGAAGTGAAGATGGACAAGACCGGCGGCACCTTCAGTGGCACCGTCACCATTTCCAACAACTCCCTGCGCCTGTCCGGCTGGGGCAGTACCGCGACCGATGGTGTCGTCTACTTCGGCACGGGTGACAGCTATCTCTTCAAGTCCGGATCCACGTTCACTTTCCGCAATCTGGAAGGGGCGTACACCGCTACGCTCAATGCAGGCGGAACTGTCTGGACCAGCGGCAATTTCGATCCAAGCAAGAAGCTCAGTATCACCGGCGGAGACCTGACCGGTCCGCTTCGGATGCGAGGCAATGCCGCAGGTCGTATCGCGCTCTATGACGACAACCTGGATGTCGCCAACCTCGAGATCGGTGCCGGTCTCAACACCGGCACCGACCGCAATGGCTTTCTGGTCAACCGAAATGCGAACGGCTCGCTTGCACTGCTTGGAGGCAACGGAAAAGCCAAGGTAACCGTGGATGGCGGCGTCGGGTACACCGTGCTTGCCTCCCCACCGCTCGGGACCGGATTGTGGAACAGCCAGACCGCCCTGCACTGCGTTATTCCACACGGCGGCAATGCAGACGGCATGAAGGCAACGCTGCTACGGACCGTAAATGGTGCAAATGGATGGTCCTCCGCGCGGTGGCGTCTGTACCGTGAGGTCGACGCTACGACGCAGGGCTACATCGACTTCCACGGTGACAGCACCGACGGCGACCGGGTCTTCACGTTCGCGGGTTATGGGCAGTCCTTCTGGCTTTCGAAGACAGGTGTCGTGGAAGCTCCGGCGGGATTCAACCGTCCTTCGTCGCGCAAGCTGAAGTCGGACCATCCGTTGACACCCCTGAGCTACGGCCTGGCGGAAATCGAAAAAATTGAAACCTATTTCGGCCAGTACAACTCGGATTTCGTGAACGATGAGCGACGCCGACTCTTCATGATTGCAGAGCAGCTCTCCGAAATCGTACCCGAAGCAGTCTTCGAGAATGCCGTCGACTACCGCGGTGAGAAAGTGCCGTCGATCCAGGAGTCGCAGCTGATTCCTGTCTTGGTTCGCGCCATCCAGGAACTGGCTGCGGAGATCAGGTCGCTAAAGGGAGGGAACTGACATGCCTTCAGGCTATGCCTCTGGTGGAGTCGACTTTGACGATCTGTTCGATCCCTACGCCGAGGGTCCGTTTGCTGCGGACTGCGGCTCCATGTTGGCGGGCACCGACCTGAGCCGCCGCTACGCCCACATCCAGTACGGCAGCAAACGTGCCGACGTAGGCCATCGCATCAACGGCATGGACGTATCCAACCTGTGGGCGGCCCGCGGCAGCGCCACCTACAGGCTGCCGTTCCATGGCAAGGGCTACTCGGCAAGCAATGGCGCCAAGACCAACTCCACCGGCTCCGTGTCGGCTACCGTCTCGATTCTGATCTATGCCGACGGCACCTATGCCATCCGCACAGGCGTCGCCGGTGGCGGCAATGGAGGCAGCTCAGTAGCAGCGTCGGGCCAGTGGCTTCCGGCAGGTGCAAGCGTTTCCGAGTACGAAGTGCAGATCACCGGCTCCTCGCCCGCTAAAGCCTCCTTCAGCACGAGTGCTCCCTCGTTTGTGCCGGCGTCGGCGGCACCGTCGGCAGGCGTGTCGATCAGTGTCCCCGCCAGGTCCGCCAGTTACGAATCGGACAGCATCAGCATTTCCGTCGCGCTGCGCCGTGCCGGAGGTATCGCCCAGGTTTCCACCTTCAGCGCAAGCGTCAGCGCCTCCGGCTGGGTCTGATCGGTCAGCGGGCCACCGCTGCAATTATCGCGACCGCCACATTCTCCGAACATTACCCCGTCGCCTGCACAAGCCGGCACACACCCACACCGAGGAAGAACCCCGAATGACCGAATTTCTCCATGGCGTACAGGTCGTCAACATCGATACCGGTGCCCGATCGATTGCCATCGCCTCCAGCAGCGTGATCGGCATCGTCGGCACCGCACCGCTGGCCGACACCGAAGCGTTCCCCGTCAACACGCCCGTACTGGTGACCTCGCCGTCGCAGGCCGCCAAGCTGTCGGCGACCACCGGCACCGATGCCGGCACCCTGCCCGGTGCGCTCGACACGATCTTCGACCAGTCCAGTGCCGTCGTCGTCGTCGTCCGCGTCGAGAAGGGCGCGAATGAAAGCGCCACCCTGGCCAACGTGCTGGGCGGCGTGAACGCCCAGACCGGCGCCTACGAAGGCGTGCATGCGCTGCTGGCCGCCAAGTCCATCGTCGGCGTCAAGCCGCGCATCCTGGTCGCACCAGGCTTCACCCATGTGCACCCGGCCGATCCGGCCAAGCCGGAGGCCGTGCTGGCCAACCCGGTCGTGGCCGAGCTGCTCGGCATCGCCGAGAAGCTGCGCGCGGTGATCATCAAGGATGGCCCGAACAGCAACGACGACGCCGCCAAGTCCACCGCCGCCCTGACCGGCTCCAAGCGCGTCTACGTGGTCGACCCCGCGCTGCTGGTGCAGTCCGGTGATGCCATCGTCACCCGCCATGCCTCCGGTGCCGTGGCCGGTGCCATCGCCCGCAGCGACAACGAGCGCGGCTGGTGGGCGTCGCCGTCGAACCTGGAACTCAACGGCGTGGTCGGTACCGCGCGTGCGATCGACTTCGGCCTGTCCGATGCCACCAGCCGCGCCAACCTGCTGAACCAGGCCAACGTGGCCACGGTCATCCGCGAAGGGGGCTTCCGCCTGTGGGGCAACCGCACCACCAGCATCGATCCGAAGTGGCAGTTCCTGTGCGTGGTACGCACCGCCGACATCATCGCCGACAGTCTGGAGGCCGCCCACCTGTGGGCCGTCGACCGCGGCATCAGCAAGACCTACGTCGATGACGTGCGCGAGGGCGTCAATGCCTTCCTGCGCGGCCTGAAGACCCAGGGCGCGATCCTCGGCGGCAACTGCTGGATCGACCCGGAACTGAACGCAGCGGACAGCGTGGCCCAGGGCCGCTTCTACTGGGACTTCGACTTCACTCCGACCTACCCGGGTGAGCAGCTGACCTTCCGCATGCACATGAACAACAACTACGTCTCGGAGATCTTCTAAGAATGGCGCGCAAGATCCGTAAAAACTTCAACTTCTACGTCGACGGCAAGGGTTATGCCGGCAGCGTGATGTCCTTCACCGCCCCCAAGCTGTCTCTGAAGACCGAGGACTTCCAGGCCGGCGGCATGCTCGCCCCGACCGAGATCGTGCTCGGCCATGAAAAGCTGACCGCCGATGTCGAGTTCGCCTCCGACGACGCGGAGATCATGAGCAAGTTCCACGTCATCGAAAGCAAGGAATACGGCTTCACCGCCCGCGAGGCGCTGGAAGGCGACGACGGCGAAGTGACCCAGGTCGTGCACAACATGCGCGGCAAGGTGAAGCTGCTGGACCGTGGCGAAACCAAGGTCGGCGAGAAGGGCACGATCAAGGTCAGCCTGGCGCTGAGCTACTACAAGCTGACCCATGGTGCCCAGGTCGTGCAGGAGATCGACGTGGTCAACATGATCGCCCGCCAGGGTGGCGTCGACGTCCTGGCCGGCATCCGCGGCGCGCTGGGCATCTGAGCCCACGCCGCACCGAAGAACCCGGGGGCGCCTCGCGCCCCCGCATCCATCGCATCGCATCGCATTCCAGGAACGCATCCATGTCCAGCAAGACCAAGACCCCCACCGACACCGTCATCGAGCGCGATGGCTTCGCCGAGATCACCCTCACCCGTCCGCGCCAGGTCAATGGCATGGAAACCGCCGTGCTGCGCATGCGCGAGCCGACCGTGGAAGACATGGAGCGCTACCAGGACGACAAGGGCAGCGACGCCCAGCGTGAGGTGCGGATGATCGCCAACCTGTGCGAGATCTCGCCGGACGACGTGCGCAAGATGCCGTTGCGCGACTACGCCCGGCTGCAGGCAGGCGTCGCGCTTTTTACCACCTGACCCTGCCACAGATCAGGCAGGGAGTGCTTGCTCTGGCCGGTCATACCGGCTGGGGCCTGCGCGAAATCATGACACTGCGGGTGTCGAAGTTCATCTGGTGGATTCAGGGATTGCCGGTACATGGCCAGTAACGTTCAAACGACAACGATCAGGATCGGCGGTGAGGTGTCCAAGTCGCTGAAGGACGCATTGTCCTTCGCCAATGATGGCGTGAAGCGCCTCGGCGATGAAGCCGGCAAGCTGGAGCTCAAGCTCGCCGCGATGAAGAAGTCGGGCACCGCATACACCCGCATGCGCGCGCAGGCCGATGCGCTGCGCGCCTCTCAGGAAGCGCTGGAGCGTGTCGAAGCCAAGCGCACCGCCAACCTGGAGAAGCGCGAGAAACTCGGCGCCTCGTTCAAGGCAGCGCGCGGCACACTCGGCACCGCCGTCACCGCACTGGCCAAGCCGGTCGAGAACGCCTCCGGCTTCGCCCGCCAGAACCAGCAGATCGGCGTGGCAGCCAACCTCAGCCGCGCGCAGGTGAGTGCGCTAGGCCAAGCGATCCTGCAGCAATCGCGTGCAACCAACCAGGGCGCCGACGATCTGCAGCGGTCGATCAAGCTGATGGTAGCGGCCGGCATGGACGCACAGTCCGCGCAGGCCAGCCTCGGCGCCGTTGGACGGACCACCACCGTCACCGGTGCCAGCATCGATGATGTGGCCCAAGCTGCGGCCGCCCTGCAGCAGTCGTTCGATATCGATCCCTCGCGCATGCAGAACGCGCTGGACGTGCTGGTGGTGAACAGCCAGCAGGGCAGCCTGGGCCTGAAGGACATGGCCCAGGTGCTGCCGGTGCTGGGTTCCTCGTTCGAGGCGATGAAGCTGCAGGGCACATCGGCGGCGGCTACGCTGGGTGCGGCACTGGAAGCCACGCTGGACTCGGCAGGTGGCGCCGACAAGGCCGCCAGCAACATGAAGAGCTTCATGTCCGAGGTGCTCTCGCCGGACATTCAGGAGAAGGCCAAGAAGAGCCTGAACCTGGATCTGCACAAGATCATCGGCGATGCACAGACCAGCGGCGGCAATCCCTTCGACGCTGCGATGCAGGGAATCATCCAGGCGACCGCGGGCGACCAGAAGAAGATCGGCACCCTGTTCAGCGATGCACAGGCGAAGAACTTCGTCCAGCCGATGATCGAGAACTGGGATACCTACATCCGTGTCCGCGACAAGGCCTTGAATGAATCGGCGGGTACCACCGATGCGGCCTATGCCGATGCGATGCAGACCGATCCGCAGAAGATCGAAGGTGCCAAGATCGCCGTGGATAACCTGTCCAAGGCCTTCGGTGCGGCACTGCTGCCTGCGGTGGGCGAAGCCGCGGTCAAGCTGACCGAACTGCTGAACGGGGTCACCTCGTTCGTGCAAGAAAACCCGAAGCTGATCGCCAACACCACGCAGATCGTGGTCGGCATGCTGGGCATGCGCACGGCGGTGCTCGGCGCACGCTACGCCTGGACGTTCCTGCAGGGCCCGATCCTGGGCGTGCAGAAGGCCTTCGAGCTGTTCCGTGGCGGCAGCCTGCTGGCACAGCTGGGGCGCTTCGGGCCGATGGCCATGCGTATCGCCTCGGTGTTCCGCGTCGTCGCCACCGCAGTGGGCGCCATTGGTGGCGGCCCTATCGCGGTAGCTGTGGCCGCGCTCACTGCCGGTGCCCTGCTTGTCCGCAAGTACTGGGAGCCGATCAAGGCCTTCCTGGGCGGTGTATGGGAAGGTCTCAGCAGCGCGGGCACCTCCGCGATGGGAGAGCTGATGAATGCCGTTGCGCCGCTGCGTCCGGCCTGGGAGGCCGTGAGTGCCCTGCTGGGACAGGCCTGGGACTGGCTGTCGCGGATGCTGGCCCCGGCGCAGTACACCGGAAACGAACTCTCCCGCGTGGGCGAGATCGGCAAGCTCGTGGGCGAAGCGCTGATGTTCAACTTCCGCGCCGTCATCCAGGTCGCTGGCTTCGTCGCCGAGGTCTTCAGGATGATCGGTGAGGTCATCGGCACGGTGGCTGGATTCATCGTCGTCACCTTCGGCAGCGCCTGGGACTGGGTTTCAGCGAAGGTCAGCAGCGTGATCGACACGATGATGGCCAAGATCGCCCCCTTCATGGAGGTGGTGGGCACCATCATGGACAAGGTCGGGGGCGTGCTGGGCACCGCCAAGGACAAGATCGCGCTTGGTGTGAACACCGCGGCTGATGCCTACGGCGCGATACGCGCAAACGGCGGCATACAGCTGCCTCCGGTGATGCTGGCGCCCGCCAGCATGCACAGCGCCAGCGTGCAGCCACGCATGCCGAATGCCTTTGGTACGCCGGCCGGGCGTGCCGCACCGGAGATGCCTTCGCCCACCCCGCGCAGCGCCACCACCGTGCAGCAGCAGCAGACCAACCACATCACCATCCACCAGCAGCCAGGCGAATCCAGCGAAGCGGTGGCGCGCCGCACGGCCGACGAGCTGCAGCGTCGCAACGCGGTTGCCGCCCGTGGTGGCCTGGCAGACAGGAACTGAGCATGAAACGCGAATTCGTAACCGGCACTGTGGACAAGCTGCTGTCGCAGTTCAAAGCCAATGACTCCGGCAACGCCCCGGTCCTGCTGATGCTGGGCGGCTTCAAGTTCAGCCTCAATACCGCGGTCTTCCGGGAGATCCAGCAATCCAACGAGTATCGCTGGCAGGCGCAGGACCGCATCGGCCAGATGGCGGCCCTGCAGTACACCGGACCGGGCTCAGCCAGCATGACCCTGCCGGGCGTCATCTACTACCAGTTCCGCGGCGCCGGCAATGAGCTCTCACAGCTGCGCAAACTGGCCGCGCAGGGCACGCCTCATCGACTGCTGACCGGCAAAGGCGGCAACCTGGGCCTGTGGGTCATCGAGAAGATCGATGCCACCGCCAGCGAGTTCACCGCCGACAGCGCGATCCTGAAACAGGAATTCACCCTTTCACTGCGGAAGCACAGCAATGGCACGAACGTATAGCACCCGCGACGGCGACGTCGTAGATCGTATCGCGTACGCGCATTATGGCGAGCAGTCACCGGCCATCCTGCGCGCGGTGTTCGATGCCAACCCGGGCCTGGCCGCACGCGGCCCGGTACTGCCTGCCGGCGTAGCGATCACCCTGCCGGAGGTGCAGCGCCCGGCCAGCGAGCGCAAGGGAGTCGCCCTGTGGGATTGAACATCACACCGGCCTTCCGCGTGGTGGCCAACAGCCAGGACATCACCGACAAGATCATGGCGCGCTTCAAGTCGCTGCGCATCACCGACGAGACCGGCAACACGTCCGACACGCTGGAACTGCAGCTGGCCGACCACGATCCGTCCGATCCGATCCAGCTGCCACCGGTTGGCGCGGAACTGGAGGCCTTCATCGGCTATGACGGCGAAGTGCGGCGCGTAGGCCTGTACATCTGCGACGAGGTGGAGATCTCCGGCTTTCCCGGCAGCATGACGCTGCGCGCCCGGGCGGCACCGTTCGAGACCAGCAAGGGAGGCAAGAGCGACCTGCAGACGCAGAAGACACGCACCTGGAAGAAGGGCACCACGATCGGCGACATGGTGCGACGCATGGCCGGCGAGCATGGGCTGAACGCAGCGGTGAGCGCATCGCTGGCGTCCATCGTGCTGCCGCTGACGGTGCAGTCGCAGGAGTCGGACATGAACCTTCTGCTGCGCCTGGCCAAACAGCACGATGCCATCGCCAAGCCCGGAGCCGGGCGCCTGGTGTTCGTGAAGCGGGGCGAATCCACCAGCGCCAGCGGCGAGCGCATTCCCGATGTCACCCTCACCCCGGCCGATGGCAGCGACTATCGGGTAACCCTTGCCGCACGCGAAGATGCCGGTACCACCATTGCGTACTACCGCGACGTACGCAGTGCCAAGCGCCAGGAAGTGAAGGTCGGCAGCGGTGAACCGATCATGCGCCTGCGCATGGCCTATGCCGACCGGGAGAGCGCAGAGGCGGCGGCGCGCGCCAAGCATCGCGAACAGGCACGGCAGACGCGGACGCTCAGCTACACCCTGCCCGGCCGCGAAACACTGATGGCCGAAGCCACCGTGGTGATGCAGGGGTTCCGCGAGGGCGTGGATGGCCAGTGGCTGGTCAAGCGTGCCGAGCACAGCATCGGCAGCGAGGGCTATCTCACCCGCATCGAATGCGAACAACCCAACAGCGCCGACGCAGTGAAAGCGGCCAGCAATGCCCCGGCCAGCGAAGGCGAACAGGTCGGCAGCGAGGTGTAGATTCACGCCATGCGTGGTGCTTTCCGCGCATCAACTCACGTACTGCGCCACGCCATTACCGAACGACCAGTTCTCCTTTTTTACTTCAACAAGATTGATGAACACATCCTCGCGGCGGATGCCCACCGCCGCGTGCAGTCCATCGGCGATGCCGGCGTACAACGCCTTCTTCTGCTCCAGCGTACGCCCTTCGTTCCAGGTGATCTGGATGCAGATGAAATCGTCGGTGCGGTCCACGCCCAGGTATCCGGGGTCGTAGATGAGCGTGCCTGGCTCGTGTTCTTGGAAGATCTGGAAGCGATCGTTCTCCGGCACGCCGACCGCACGCATGGCCTGGTAGATGGTTTCGCCGACGCGTTGCAGGTAGTCGGCGGGTTTACCTTTGCGAAGATCGATGCGGGCGAGCGGCATGTGGCAGTCCAGGGAATGGGGGCACGGCACTGCCTCGAGAGTACGCTAGCCGTGAACCACGCAACAGCGCATGGATGGAATCCTGTGCCCGCATCGGTGAAGTGCGTCCCCCGAGCGCCTCGCGCGGTTGAGGGAGCCGGTGAGTCGCGCTGCCAACGATACCGGAAAGCCGCGCTGATGGTCAGGCAACAAAAAAGCCCCCATTTCTGGAGGCTTCTTTCGTTCTACAACATGGTGGGCGGTACAGGGATCGAACCTGTGACCCTTGCCGTGTGAAGGCAATGCTCTACCGCTGAGCTAACCGCCCGGTGTGTTGCTGAGCCGCTCATTATAGGGGCTTTTCAGAGGCCGTCAACACTTTTTCACATTCGTGTTCACGGGCGTTTCGAGGCATGCAGCCGCATGGCCCGGCGCCACCTCACATCGTGTGGGTCGGCTTGTCCGAGCCGGTAAGCCCGGCCAGCAGGGTCTCGATCTTGTGGCGCACGCCCTCGCCTTCGGCACCGTCGGCGAGCTGCACGCCGATGCCGGCGGTGCGGTTACCCTGCGCGCCGGCCGGGGTCACCCAGATCACCTTGCCGGCCACCGGCAGGCGCTCGCTGGAATCGGGCAGGGTCAGCAGCAGGAACACCTCGTCGCCCAGGAAGTAGCGCTTGGGCGTGGGCACGAAGATGCCGCCGTTCTTCACGAACGGCATGTACGCGCTGTACAGCGCGGCTTTGTCCTTCACGGCCAGGGACAGGATGCCCTGGCGGGCGTTGCTGGCACTCATCGATTTCCCCTTGCGGCAGGCCGCTCGTTCACCTTGTTCCAGGCCAGCAGCAACTCGACCACCGCAAGGTCTGCACGCACCGTGGTGCGCAGCAGGTCGCGGGTGCGGTTGGCCGCATCGAACCAGGCTGCAAGCTTGTGCAATCGCTCCGGCGTGGTCAAGGCATCGGTGCTGGCCTGAGCCAGCGCCAGGTCGGCGGCAAAGCGCAGGCGCAGCGCCGCGTTGTCGTCACCACACCACTTCTGCGCCAGCTCCACCGCGCCGGTCTTGCCGGCGGCCAGCTGTTCCAGATCTCGACCGACTTCGCGGCGCAGGCTCAGGCCGTCTTCGCGCAGCCAGTTGTCGGCCTGGCCGGCATGGCCGCGGGCGGCCTCCAGCGCTTCGCGCGCCAATGCTTCGCTGTGGCCCTGCTGCTGCAGCCAGGCCAGCGCTTCGTGCTGCGGCGGCAGCTTGAATTCCAGGCGCTGGCAACGGCTGCGGATGGTCTGCGGCAGGCGCGCCGGGTCGCTGCTGATCAGCCACAGGTAGCGGCCGGGCTGCGGCTCTTCCAGCGTCTTCAGCAGCGCGTTGGCGGCCGAGCGGTTGATCGCATCGGCCGGGTCCACGATCACCACCTGCGCCACGCCGTACTGCGGGGTCAGCGCCAGCTTGTCGGTGATCTCGCGCACCTGCTCGATGACGATCTCGGTACGCAGCTTGTCGCCGCTCTTGTTCGGAATGAAGCTGACCAGCTGCAGGTCCGGATGGGTACCGGCGGCGATCAGCTGGCGCGTGCGCGTGGCGTGCGCGGCGTCCCCGCGCGCCAGCACGTGGTCGGCCAACGCCAACGCCACCTCACGCTTGCCCAGCCCGGCCGGCCCGCAGATCAGCAGGCCATGGCCGAGGCGACCCGCATCGAGCGCGGCCACGGTCTGGTCGAACGCGCGCTGCTGCCAGGGCGAAAACGTGCTCATGCGCCCTCCCCGTCCTGCAGCCAGCGCTCGACACTCGCGACCACATCGGCGGCCACGCGCGCCTGCTCCTGGCCCGCATCAATCAACGCAAAGCGCTGCGGATCCTGCTGCGCACGGCTGCGGAACACTTCGCGCACGCGCTGGAAGAAATCATCCTGTTCGCTCTCGATGCGGTCCGGCCACAGGTCACGGCCATTGGCGCGTGCCCGGCCGACGGCCACGTCCACGTCCAGCAGCAGGGTCAGGCCCGGCAGCAGGCCCACTGCGCGGCGCTCCAGATCGGCAATCCACTGCGGATCGAGGCCACGGCCACCGCCCTGGTAGGCATAGCTGGAATCGGTGAAACGATCGCTCAGCACATAGGCACCGCGCTGCAGCGCCGGCTGGATCACCTGGCGCACATGCTGCGCGCGCGCGGCGAACACCAGCAGCAGCTCGGCTTCGGCGCTGAGCGGTTCGGCGGCGATCTCGGCATCGGGTTTCAGCACCAGGCCACGGATGCGCTCGGCCAGCGGCGTACCGCCCGGCTCGCGGGTCAGTACCACCTCATGACCGTGGCTGCGCAGGCAGTCACGGATGGCATTGATGGCGGTGGTCTTGCCCGCGCCCTCGCCGCCTTCCAGGCTGACAAAACGCGGGTGGCGAAGCAGCGCGGGACTCATTGCGCCGGGGTCTCCTGGGTACGTTGCTGGCGCAGCTGCTGCAGGTAGCGGGCGACTGCGGCGTTGTGCTGATCCAGGCTGGGCGAGAACACGTGCGCGCCGCTGCCATCGCCCACCGCGACGAAGTACAGCGCGTCGCCCGCAGCGGGTTGCGCGGCGGCCATCAGCGCGTCGCGGCTGGGCATCGCGATCGGGGTCGGGGTCAGGCCGGCACGGGTATAGGTGTTGTACGGCGTATCGGTAGTCAGGTCGCGGCGGCGGATGTTGCCGTCATACGCGGCACCGAGGCCGTAGATCACGGTCGGGTCGGTCTGCAGGCGCATGCCGATCTTCAGGCGGCGCATGAACACGCCGGCAATCTGCGGGCGTTCGCTGGCCAGCGCGGTTTCCTTCTCGATGATCGAGGCCAGCGTCAGCAGTTCGTAGGGCGTGTTGATCGGCAGGTCCGGCGCACGGCTTTCCCAGGCCTCATCCAGCGCCTTTTCCATTGCGGCATGGGCGCGCTTGAGCACGTCCAGATCGCTGTCGCCACGCTGGTAGACGTAGGTCTCCGGCAGGAAGCGGCCTTCCGGATGCTGGCCACCGAAGCCGAGGCGCTGCATCAGCGCGGCATCATCAAGATTGTCGGTGGTGTGCAGCAGCGGCTCGGCGCGCTTGAGCGCAGCACGCAGCTGGCGGATGTTCCAGCCCTCGACGATCGTGACGCGGTGCTGCAGCACCTTGCCCGCGCGCATGCGCAGCAACAGCTCGCGCGGGGTCAGGTCGGCGCTGAGCGCGTACTCGCCCACTTTCAGTTTGCCGGCGGCGTCGAGCTGGCGCGCCAGCAGCTGCCATTGGGTGTCCTGGCCCTCGTCCACGCCGGCATCGCGCAGCTTGCGCAGCACGCTGTTCATGCCATCGCCGCTGGCGATGACCATGCTCTCGGCAGTCGGGGTGATCGGGGCATCGGCGAAACGCGTCTGCTGGTAGAAGAACCACGCGCCCACGCCGGCCACGACGGCGCCCAGCACCACCACCAGCGTTACCACGAACAGACACCCGCGCTTGGCTCCCGCCATGGACTACCTCTGAACTCGATTCCGTCGTGCAGGATACCGTGCCGGTGGATTGGGGTCATGACCGGGGCCACGCAGCCGTGCCGACCAACGGTCGGCACCCACCGGAACAACGGCACCCGCCGGTACCGGTAGTGCCGGCCGCTGGCCGACAATCGCGTGGATCGTGGATGAATGAGGTTGCCGGCCAGCGGCCGGCACTACCCCTGCTGGCCCAGTGCGCGCAGCAGGCCGCGGGCCTTGGCGCGGGTCTCGTCCAGCTCCTTGTCCGGGTCCGAATCGACCACGATGCCGGCGCCGGTGCGGAAGCTCACCTCGTGGCCATCCACTTCGGCGGTACGGATCAGGATGTTCAGGTCCAGGTCGCCATCGCGGTTCAGCCAGCCGAACGCGCCGGTGTAGGCACCACGCGGCACCTGCTCCAGCTCGCTGATGATCTGCATGCAGCGCACCTTTGGGCAGCCGGTGATGGTGCCACCCGGGAACGTGGCGGCGATCACCTCGCCGGGCGTGACCTCCGGGCGCAGATGGCCGCTGACGTTGCTGACGATGTGGTGCACGTGCGCGTAGCTCTCCACGGTCATCAGCTCATCGACCACCACGGTGCCCGGCAGGCAGATGCGGCCCAGGTCGTTGCGCTCCAGGTCGATCAGCATCACGTGCTCGGCACGCTCCTTGGGGTGGCCGACCAGCTCCTGGATGCGCGCGGCATCGTCGTCGCCTTCGAAGCGTGGCCGCGTACCCGCAATCGGACGGGTCTGCGCATGGCCGGCGTGCACCGACACCAGCCGCTCCGGCGAGGAACTGACCACATGGCGGCCGTGCGCGCTGAACAGGCCGGCAAACGGCGCCGGGTTGGCACGACGCAGCTGTGCGTACAGCGCCTGCGGGCTGACCGGCGCAGCGAACTGCGCGCTCCAGCGCCGCGACAGGTTCACTTGGAACACGTCGCCGGCGCGCAGGTACTCGATCACCCGGCGCACGCCATCGGTGAAACGCTGCGGCGCGTCCTCGCCGACCGCCTGCGGTGACTGCCAGCCCTGCCCGGCTTCGGGCAGCGCGGCCGAGGCCAGTGCCACCAGCGCATCCAGCAACGCCTGCTCGCCGGCTTCGGCGATGACGAAGCTGGCATCGTTGTGGTGGTCATGCAGCACCGCGGCCGGGCAGCGCAGCGCCAGCGCGGTCGGGCGGCCATCCTCGCGTGCGCGCGCCGGCAGCACCGGTTCGATCTGGCTGGCCACTTCGTAATCGAGCATCAACGCCCAGCCGCCGCGGAACGGCAGGCTGTGGCTGCCGTCATGCGGCAGGCGCTCATGCTGCCAGGCGCGATCCAGTGCCTGCAGGAACGTGCCGGGCTGCACCAGGTCGTGCTGGTCGCGCACCTGGCCGTCGGCATCCAGCCGCAGGCCATCGCCCTGCGCGACCAGCAGCAGGCTCCAGCGGCCCTGGGCGGTGCCCGAGGCGGTGGATTCCATCAGCAGCGGGAAGCGCGCCGGGTCGTGCTGCTGCAGGGCCAGCAGATCGATCGGGTGCGGCAGCGGGTGGATCAGCGGTGCGTGGGTCATGGCAGCGAGTTCGGGAATTCAAATGCACGGAAGCCGCCTTGCGGCGGCTCCGTGGTGCACGGCGTTGATCCGATTCTCCGGACGCCGAACGGTAGAGTCGACTGTCAGTCGACTATCGCGCGCAGCGCGGGAATTTGGCTTCCCGCGAAGAGCAGTCGACTAACAGTCGACTCTACCAATGCGACGTCGAGCGTGGCGCGACGTCGCAACACCACTCAGACGCGCTTGAAGATCAGCGTGCCGTTGGTGCCGCCGAAGCCGAAGCCATTGGACATCACCACGTCCACCTTGGCCTGGCGTGCTTCGTTCGGTACGTAGTCCAGGTCGCAGCCTTCGCCCGGCTGTTCCAGGTTGATGGTCGGCGGAATGACGTTGTCCTGCAGTGCCATCACCGAGAAGATCGCTTCCACGCCGCCGGCAGCGCCCAGCAGGTGGCCGGTCATCGACTTGGTGGAGCTGACCATCATCTTGTAGGCGTGGTCGCCGAAGGCGGTCTTCATCGCCATGGTCTCGCCCAGGTCGCCCAGCGGCGTGGAGGTGCCGTGCGCATTGAGGTAACCCACCTGTTCCGGGGTCACGCCGGCGTCCTTCATGGCCATGACCATGCAGCGCGCGGCGCCTTCGCCGTTCTCGCTCGGTGCGGTCATGTGGTACGCGTCGGAGCTGGCGCCGAAGCCGGCCAGTTCGCAGTAGATCTTCGCGCCACGTGCCTTGGCGTGCTCGTACTCTTCCAGGATCAGGATGCCGGCGCCGTCGCCCAGCACGAAGCCGTCACGGTCCTTGTCCCACGGGCGCGAGGCCTGTTCCGGGGCATCGTTGCGGGTGCTCATGGCCTTCATCGCGCAGAAGCCGCCCAGCGCGGTCGGCGACGAGCCACGCTCGGCACCGCCGACCACCATCACGTCAGCATCGCCGTACTGGATCATGCGCATCGCGGTACCGATCGAGTGGTTCGAGGTCGCGCACGCCGAGACCGCCGAGAACGACGGACCCTTCAGGCCGGTGATGATGCTCAGCTGGCCCGGCAGCATGTTGATGATGGTCTTGGGTACGTAGAAGGGCGAGATCTTCTTGCCCTCGTGGAACTCGATGGTCTGCTCTTCGATGCCGAGCAGGCCGCCGATGCCGGCGCCGACGATGGCGCCGATGCGCTCGGCATTGGCGTCGGTGATCTCCAGGCCCGAATCATGCAGGGCCATGAACGAGGCACCGAGGCCGTAATGGATGAACGGGTCCATCTTCTTGGCATCCTTGCCGCTGACCCGGAACTTGCCGAACAGTTCATTGTCGGCGGTGATGTCGAATCCCTTGACCTCACCTGCAATCTTGGTGGTGAACCGATCCACGTAGGCATCAGCAACGTTGGTCAGCGGACCGATGCCCGAACGACCGTGGGTGATGCCTTCCCAGCTGCTGGCCAGATCATTGCCCAACGGCGAGACGATACCCAGGCCGGTTACGACGACGCGACGCTTCATTGCTGTTTCTCCTGACCCGGATGATTTCTACGGGCAACTCGGTTTGCTTCGATGTGATGCTCAAACACACGGGGCCGCAACAGCGGCCCCATGGGGTGCGGTGCGCGGCAAGGAAATACCTGCACGCGCACTGCCGTCTGACATCAGGCCTTGACGTGGGCCTTGACGTAGTCGATGGCGGCCTGCACGGTGCTGATCTTCTCGGCTTCTTCGTCCGGGATCTCGCACTCGAATTCTTCTTCCAGGGCCATCACCAGCTCGACGGTGTCCAGCGAGTCAGCGCCCAGGTCATCGACGAACGATGCGCTGTTGGTGACTTCTTCTTCCTTGACGCCAAGCTGTTCGACGACGATTTTCTTGACGCGTTCTTCGATGGTGCTCATGGGATCTCGCTCCAGATGGAGTTGTGGTTCAAAAGTGGTCGCCATCAAAGGCGATGGCCGTGGGATAGTGTAGTGGAAACCGGCGCGGCCTTGCATCGCAGCAAAAACCTCAGCAGATCAACCACTTGCGGCGCAATCCCTGCGCCCCTTGCTTACGGCATGTACATGCCGCCGTTCACATGGAGGGTTTCGCCGGTGATGTAACCGGCAGCCGGGCTGGCCAGGAAGGCCACCGCATGGGCGATGTCCTCCGGCGAACCCAGGCGTTCGAGGGCAATGTCGTTGATCAGCGCGGTGCGCGCTTCTTCCGGCAACGCCTTGGTCATGTCGGTGTCGATGAAGCCGGGAGCAACCACATTGACGGTGACACCGCGCGAACCGATTTCCTTGGCCAGCGACTTGCTGAAGCCGATGATGCCGGCCTTGGCGGCCGCGTAGTTGGCCTGGCCGGCATTGCCGGTCACGCCCACCACCGATGCGATGTTGATGATGCGGCCCTTGCGTGCCTTCATCATGCCGCGCATCACCGCCTTGCTGGTGCGGAACACGCTGGTCAGGTTGGTGTCGATGATCGACGCCCAGTCCTCGTCCTTCATGCGCATCAGCAGGTTGTCGCGGGTGATGCCGGCATTGTTGACCAGGATCGAGATCGGGCCGAACTCCTTGGCGATGCCGTCCAGCACGCTGTCCAGCGCGGCAGCGTCGGTCACGTTCAGTGCACGGCCGTGGCCGCCGTGGGCGGCCAGGCGCTCACCGATCGCGGCAGCGCCGGATTCGGTGGTGGCGGTGCCGATGACGGTGGCGCCCTGGGCGGCCAGCAGATCGGCGATGGCGGCACCAATGCCACGGCTGGCGCCGGTGACCAGTGCGATTTCACCCTGCAGGGGCTTGCTCATGATGTTTTCCTCAGGCTGGGGCGGCCGCCGTACCCGTACCGCGTGCAGCGGCCACCGGTACGGTCGGCAGGAACAGGGGGAGTCAGGCCGACCATGCCTCGCGGGCGGCTTCGAAGTCGCCCGGGGTGGCCAGTGAACGGCCGTCGATGGCCTTGTCGATGCGCTTGACCAGGCCGGTCAGCACCTTGCCCGGGCCGCACTCGGCGATCCGGGTGATGCCGCGGCCGGCCAGCGCCTGCACGCACCCGGTCCACTGCACCGGCTGGTACAGCTGCTGGACCAGCGCGGTACGGATCGCGTCGATACCGTCATGCACCTGGGCATCCACGTTCTGCACCACCGGCAGCTGCGGCGCCTGCCAGGACAGGCCAGCCATCACTTCGGCGAGGCGGTTGGCGGCTTCGCGCATCAGCGGGGTGTGCGAGGGCACGCTCACGGCCAGCTTGACGGCCTTGCGCACGCCCTTCCCGGCCAGCAGCGCCAGCGCGCGGTCAACCGCATCTGCGTCGCCGCCGATCACGATCTGGCCCGGCGAATTGAAGTTGGCCGGCACCACCACCTGGCTGCCCGCGGCTTCGGCGCAGACGTCCAGCACCAGCTGGTCTTCAGCGCCCAGCACGGCGGCCATGGCGCCGACACCGGCCGGTGCGGCTTCCTGCATCAGCTGGCCGCGCAGGCGCACCAGGTGCGCACCGTCATGCAGGCTCAGCGCGCCAGCGGCGACCAGGGCGGTGTACTCGCCCAGGCTGTGGCCGGCCAGCACCGACGGGCGCGGACCGCCCACGGCGTTCCAGGCGCGCCACACGCCGATGCTCGCGGCCAGCAGGGCCGGCTGGGTGTATTCGGTACGGTTGAGCATTTCCTCCGGGCCACCCTGGGACAGCGCCCACAGGTCGACGCCGGCACCATCGGATGCTTCGGTGAAGGCTTCACGCACCTGCGGGTGCAGTTCGGCCAGCTCGGCCACCATGCCCACAGACTGCGAGCCCTGGCCGGGGAAGACAAAAGCGAGGGTGGATACGGTCACGCGGTCATCCGCTTGTTGCAATCGAAGCGGGCCATGATAAGGGCGAATCCGCTGTGTCGTCTGTACGTGCGCGTATGCAGGCGTATGGAGCGCGGCCGCGGGACAACCCGGCATCCGGTGCGGTGCCCCGCCCAGGTAGAGTCGACTGTCAGTCGACTGCCCTTCGATCAGCCGCTGAAAACCCGCGCTGCGCGCGGAAGTCGACTGACAGTCGACTCTACCGCAGCGCCAACCTGCCAGCAGCGCGAACCTGCCATCAGCAGAACAGCTGCAGCACGTCCAGGTCGCCGTCGGCGAGGAAGTCCACGCACAGGCCCACCAGCATCAGTACGCCCGCCGTGCTGGCGCCATGGGCGATGAAGATCGAATGCGCCAGCGCGCGCGCTGAACGGCCCAGCTTCATGCAGACCCGGGCCAGGCTGCGCAGGCGGCCGCTGACCGCGTGCACGTGTTCACGCACCGGCGCCTGGGCCTCGCCCATCGCCTCGGCCATCATCGCCTGCAGCTGCTCGGGGCGGTCGGCGTAGTACTTGGCCACGCCGTAACCGAACATCAGCCAGTCGCGGGCCTGCGCTTCGGACAGATCCATCACTTCCAGCGGATCTTCCTCGAAGTCGATGAAGCCCACCTTCTGCCCATCCCAGGTGAGGTTGCGCGGCAGCGGCTGGCCGAAATAGGCGCCGCGCGCATGCGCTTCGGCGATGGCCTGCATGGCCGCCATCACCAGCCGGTCGCGGCCGGCCTCATCGGCCTGGCGCAGGCAGGTATTGAACGAGCTGCCGTTGTCACCGATCACCAGCGCGGCGTGGCCGCTGCCCAGCACGTCGGGCACGTTCACGCCCTGCGCCTGCAGTTCTCCCAGGCGACGGGCTTCGGTTTCTCGCGCGGCATCACCACCACGGTGCGGCGGTGGCCGCAGGGCGTCCAGATGGAAACGGCGGGCAACGAAATTGAGCAGGCCCAGGGCCACTGCGCGGCTTCCCTTGCCGTACTGCTTCAGCCAGGCGCGCTGCCCTTCGATGACGATGGGCTCAACCATGACGTGTACTCCTTTAAACGCGTTACGGCCCCAGAGGGGCCGTAACGACAAAACTTCACATTGTCGTAACTTGCACTATCAATAGCGCAGCAGGGCCGAACCCCACGTGAAGCCGCCGCCGAAGGCTTCCAGCAGCAGCAGCTGGCCGCGCTCGACGCGGCCCGAACGCACCGCGGCGTCCAGCGCCAGAGGCACCGAGCCGGACGAGGTGTTGCCGTGCTTGTCGACAGTCACCACCACCTGGTCCATCGACATGTCCAGGCGCTTGGCGGTGGCTTCGATGATGCGCAGGTTGGCCTGGTGCGGAATCAGCCAATCCAGGTCGGACTTGTCCAGGCCATTGGCAGCCAGGGTCTCGTCCACGACCGAGTCCAGCGCCTTGACGGCGTACTTGAACACGTCGTTGCCCTTCATGTTGATGGTGCCGCCACCGTTGGCACCGTCCTTGAAGCCGGTCGAGACGCCCACCGGGTTCCACAGCAGCTCCTTCTTGCTGCCGTCGGCATGCAGGTGGGTACTGAGGATGCCGGTTTCCTCGTCGGCCTTGAGCACGACGGCGCCGGCGCCATCGCCGAACAGCACGCAGGTGGTGCGATCGTTCCAGTCGACCATGCGGGTCAGCGTTTCGGTGCCGATCACCAGCACGTGCCTGCAGTCGCCGGAACGGATGAACTTGTCGGCCACGCCCAGCGCGAACACGAAGCCCGAGCAGGCGGCGTTGACGTCAAAGGCAGGGCACCCCGCAACACCGAGCTTGGCCTGGATCAGGCACGCGGTGGAGGGGAAAATGAGGTCAGGCGTGGTCGTACCGACCACGATCATGTCGAGCTGCGAAGCGTCGATACCGGCCGCTTCAAGTGCGCGCAACGCGGCCTGGTAGCCGAGGTCGCTGGTGGTTTCGCCTTCGGCCGCGATGTGCCGTTCACGAATTCCGGTGCGCGACTGGATCCACTCATCCGAGGTTTCGACCATTTTTTCCAGGTCGGCGTTGGTCAGGACTTTTTCCGGCAAATAGCTACCGGTGCCCGCGATCCTCGAGTAGATCCGCTTGCTCATCATGTTTCCTGTTGCGCGGGCCGCCGATCACCGGCACGCCCGGGAAAGAAGGCAAAGGCCGCTGCCCGGGGGCAGCGGCCTTCCCGGCACATCAATCTTCTTCGACGGCCGAGGTCTTGGTCTGGATGACCTTCTTGCCGCGGTAGAAACCGTCGGCAGTGATGTGGTGACGCAGGTGCACTTCGCCGGTGGTCGGGTCGGTCGACAGCTGCTTGGCGCTCAGGGCGTCATGCGAACGGCGCTGGCCGCGGCGGGACGGGGTAACACGGGATTTCTGCACAGCCATGGGATTGCTCCAAACTCGGTTCGTTTTGCTTCGTCGTATCGTCGCGCAGGACGCCAGCGCCCAGCACACTTTCGCTTTCGCCGCAGCCGCCGACGACAATCCGGCTGCTATTGTTTCTTCAATGCCGCCAATGCCGCGAACGGATTGGCCTTCTTTGTTTCTTCTTCGCTCGGCGCCCAGTCCTTGTCGACTGCTTCACCGTCGGGCGACAGCGGAACCACCGGCACCGCCAGCACCAACTCGTCTTCGACCAGGTCCAGCGGACGCAGCTGGCCGTCTTCCGGCACCAGCAACGCCTCGTACTCCTCCGGCAGGGACGATTCCTCGTCCTCGTCGCGGATCAGGCCAAGCCTCTGGGTCACCTTCACCGGCAACAGGAATCGCTGCATGCTGCGCTGACAGGTCAGCGGCAACGCGGTGTCGATGGTCAGTTCCACATAGGATACCCGCAGGACTTCGTCGCGACCGAATTCAAGCGAGTAGGAACACTCGCCGTCGGTATCTGCGACCAGCCCCTGCAGGCGGGTCAATTCAGCCAGGGAGACCTGGCCGTCGAAGCGCCTTCGCGCTACGACCATCCGCCAAGCATCCAGCGATTCGGGCACGTTCGCGGACATAAGCCGCTGAATACTAAGGATCGGGGGGGCTGCTGTCAAATGCCCGCCATACAGCACTTGCTGCTGGCGCTGCGCACAGGCCAGACTGCCGCACCCTGCCCCGGTATTCTCGCATGTCACTGGTCCTGGCCTCCACCTCCCGCTACCGCCGCGAGTTGCTGCAGCGGCTGGGCCTGCCCTTCGACTGCGCGCGCCCGGAGGTGGATGAAACCCCGTTGAACGGTGAGACGCCGCTGGCCCTTGCAACGCGCCTTGCCACGGCCAAGGCAACCGAAGTCGCCGCCCGCCACCCCGGCGCCTGGGTGATCGGCTCGGACCAGGTGGCGGACCTGAACGGGCGACCGCTGGGCAAACCGGGCACGGCCGAGGCGGCCTGCGCGCAGCTGGCGTCGATGTCCGGGCAGACAGTACGCTTCCATACCGCCACCAGTCTCACGCGAGACGGAGAATCATTCAGTGCCGTGGATCTGACCGAGGTCCGTTTCCGCGCGCTGGGCCAGGAGGAGATCGCACGCTACGTGGCCACCGAACAGCCCCTGGACTGCGCCGGCAGCTTCAAGTGCGAGGGCCTGGGCATCAGCCTGTTCGAAGCGATCGACAACCGTGACCCGACCGCTCTGATCGGCCTGCCGCTGATCGCGTTGTGCGGGTTGCTGCGCCAGGCAGGGTTCGCGGTGCCCTGAAGGCGACACACTGACTGCCGGCACCGATCGCGGAAACAGGCCGGACATGGGCCGGGTAGGACCTGAGCCGGGTAGCGGCGACTGTCAGTCGACTATCGCGCGCAGCGCGGGGTTTTGCCGGCGGCTGGAAGAGCAGTCGACTGACAGTCGACTCTACCAACGTGGAGCCCCCGACCAACGTGGAGCACCCGACCAACCTGGAGCACCCGACCAACCTGGCGCGCGACCACCTGGACCGCGCTCCGCCTCAGCGCCCGCGAACCTCGAACGGCTGCTCCTGCCATTCCTCCACGCTGCCATCGCGACCGTGCAGGCGCAGGCCCAGCCAATGCCGTCCCGGCGCCAGCGTGCTCGTGTCCAATGAAGCATCGAAGCCCACCGCAGGATGCTGCGGATCGGTGCTGTCCGGCCAGGTCTGGCGCACGTCGAATGCGCGGCCATAGCGCGCATCCCCCATCGAGCGGCCATCGACCAGCACCTCAACCCGTGTCAGGCCGACACCATCCTTGAACGCCCATCCCTTGATCGCCAGCGTGCCAGACACCTTTTCGCCGTTGGAAGGCGTATCCAGCCACGCCATTGCCGGAGTCACGCACGCCGCCCCGGGCGCGCGCTGCGCCGGCAGCCGGAACAGCAGGAAACGCTGGAAGCCATGGTCACTGCTGACCACCCGCGGCGCCGGCAGCGGCCCCACCTGTCCGCAGATGGCGTGATAGCGCGCCAGCAGATCGCGGTAACGCTGGTCGCTGGGTGAAAGCACCAGCAGCATCGGCGTCGAGCGCTTGCCCTCATGCAGCAGTTCCCACTGCGCCAGCTGCGCGGTGCGCCCATGCTTGTCGTTGAGCGGATGCGGCAGCACTTCGATATCGCCATTGCCGAGCTGGAAGCCCAGCTCGGCGCCAACCTTGAAGTTCCCCGCCAGCACCCGCGTGCCCGCCGGCATCTGCTGCAACTCTTCGCGCACCGCCATCGCCAACGGCTGCCAGCCCGCGAAATTGCGCGGGTAGTACTTGCTGCCTGCCAGCTGCTCACGCAACGCGGGCGTGGAGGCCATCAGGTAATAGCCGAACGCCAGCACCATGCCTGCGCCCGCCAGCCACCAGCCGGTGCGCCGCAGCCAGCGTGGCCAGCCGTTGAGCACCACCGGCACCGCCACCAGCAGGGCCAGGTAGCCCGGCAGCGGCCAATGGAAACTGATCCGCTCGACGTCGGTGAAGAAGCCCAGCAGGAAGATGCCCAGCGTGGATACGCCCCCGACCAGGCCGAAGTAGCGCCACTGCACGCGCGTGCCGCCGCCCCTGCGGGTACCGGCCAGCGCCACCTTCCACATCGCCATGCACAGGATCGGGGTGACCAGCATGGGCTGGATCACCAGGAACCACAGCCCGTTCCATTCGAACGTCCAGGGATGGCGCTCGACCACCTGGAACTTCAGGCCGGCGTCGTGGTTGTCCGCGTTCCATGCCAGCAACGGCAGCCACGCCAGCACGCCCACCGCCAGCGCGACCCATACGCGCGGATCGGCCAGCATGCGCCGCCCCTGCGGGAGCGCCAGCAACGCGATGAAGCCAACGCCGATGACACCGATGAAACGGTAGTGACTAAGCGCACCGATCGACAGGCCCAGCGCAAGCTTCATCGCCGACGATGCATCAACGTTGTGCAGCAGCCGCGCACCGGCGTGCAGACAGATCACCGCGGCCAGTGCCATGGGCACATCCGGCACCGCCAGCAGGCCCAGCGTCGCCGACAACGGCATCAACAGCGTGAGGCTGCCCGCTTGCCAACCGGCCACATTGCCGAACCAGCGCGTGGCCGTGCGCACCACCAGCAACGGCAGCAGCGCGCCGATGGCCAGGAACGGCAGGCGCAACGCGAGCACATGGTGGCCACCGATCTCCACACCCAGGCGCGCCAACCACGCGGTCAGTCCGGGAAGGTCCGAATACGCAGCGGCCAGATGCTGGCCTTCCTGCCAATAGAACGCCTCGTCAACAAACAGTGGCAGCCGCGCAGCCACTACCAGCTTGGCCGCTGTGACCAGCGTCCATAACCAGAGAAATATTGTCCGCGCGCGCTGTTCGCCCTGCATTGCTCTATGGATAATCGAATGGATTCCAGACCTGAGACGATCATGCCAGCCTCGTCCCCCAATCCCAGCATGCTAACCGATCAACTGCGCCAGGCCCTGCGGGAGGCACAGGATCAGGTAAACGCACTGGTGCTGGGCAAGGTGCCGGAAGTCAGGCTGGCTTTCGTCGCCCTGCTTTCCGGTGGCCATCTGCTGATCGAGGATCTGCCCGGCCTGGGCAAGACCACGCTGGCGCATGCGTTGGCCAGCAGCCTGGGCCTCAGTTTCCAGCGCGTGCAGTTCACCTCCGACCTGCTTCCCGCCGATGTACTGGGCGTTTCGGTATACGAGGCCGGCAGCCGCCAGTTCCAGTTCCATCCGGGGCCGGTGTTCACCCACGTGCTGCTGGCCGATGAGATCAACCGTGCGCCGCCGCGCACGCAGAGCGCGCTGCTGGAGGCCATGGCCGAACAGCAGGTCACCCTGGATGGGCAGACCCATCCCCTGCCCGATCCGTTCTTCGTGATCGCCACGCAGAACCCGGTGGACCTGTCCGGTACCTTCCCGCTGCCGGATTCGCAGCTGGATCGTTTCCTGCTGCGCCTGGCGATGGGCTACCCCAGTGCGCAGGCCGAACGCGAACTGCTGCGTGGTACAGACCGCCGCGACCTGATCGCACGTGCCGTACCGAAGCTGGATGACACCCAGGTACGCGCGCTGCGTGAAGCTGTCAGCCAGGTCCATGCCAGCGATGCACTGGTCGACTACGTGCAGGCCCTGCTGACCCGCAGCCGCCAGCACGCCGGCGTGCGCGTGGGCCTGTCACCGCGTGCCGGCCTTGCGCTGCTGCGCGCGGCCAGGGCGCATGCACTTCTGCTGGGCCGCGGCCACGTGGTGCCCGAGGACGTGCAGACCCTGTTCGTGGCGGTGGCCGGTCATCGCCTCGTGGCCGAGGCCGAGTCCAGCTCGGGGCCGGCACTGGCACGGGCCATCCTGCAGACCGTTGCGGTGGATTGAGGGTGGCCACGCGCTGGGCACGACTGCAACTGCTGGCACGCCCGCGCAGGCCTGAAGCACTGCCGCAGCGCCTGGACCGCCACCGCATCTACGTACTGCCCACCCGCTTCGGCCTGTTCGTCGCCGCGCTGCTGGCGGCAATGCTGCTGGGCGCACTGAACTACAACAACAACCCGGCGTTGCTGCTGGCCCTGCTGCTGGCGGCAGCGGCGATCGCCAGCGCCATCGCCGCGCACCTGCAGCTGTCGGGCGTACAGATCGACGCGATCTCCGCCGAGCCGGTTCCTGCCGGGCAACCACTGCGCCTGCGCGTGGACCTGTCACTGCGTGATCCGCGCGCACGCCACGGCCTGCACCTGCAGCTGGGGGACAGCGAAGCCTGGACCTCGCTGCCTGCACACGGCCGCGGTGAGGTGGAGCTGCACGTTCCCAGCGAACGCCGCGGCTGGCTGGAGCTCCCGCGCATCCGCCTCTCCACCAACCAGCCACTGGGCCTGGTACGGGCATGGTCGTGGGTGTGGCCGGAACAACCGCTGCTGGTCTACCCGCAACCCGAGGCGCTGGCCCCTGCACTGCCGGAAAGCGGCAACGATCCGCTGCACACGCGCGCCCATGCCAGTGGCGAGGAACTGCATCAGCTACGGCCCTATCGTGCGGGCGATGCGCCACGCAGCATTTCGTGGAAGCACTCGGCACGCCGCGACAGCCTGCTGGTGCGCGAGTACGAAAGGCCGGTTGGCATCGAAGTCATCCTCGATTGGCGCACGCTGTCCCCGCTGGGCCATGAAGCACGCATCGCGCGTTTGGCGCGATGGGTCGACATGGCCGAGCGCGAAGGCCGCCGCTACACCCTGCTGCTGCCTGCACACCCGCCGTTCGGGCCAGGCCAGGGCGCCAGCCACCACCACCTGTGCCTGCGTGCACTGGCATTGATGCCGCATGACTGAGACCACGCCCGCGCTCGACCGCAATGCCCGCAACTGGACCCTGGCCAGCGCGGCGTTGGCGCTGTTGCCGTTGCTGCTGCAGTTGCCGCCCCTGCTGGCGGGCGTGATCGCGGCCGCAGCGCTCGTGACTGCGGCCCTGTCGTGGCGGAGGGTGCTGCCCATGCCGGTGCGCCTGCTGCTGGTGCTGGCCATGCTCGGTGCCATCGCCTGGCAGATGGGGATGGTCCGACCTGGGCGCGATACCGGTTGCGCCCTGCTGGCAGCGATGCTGGCGATCAAGTCCAGCGAACTGCGCAGCCGGCGCGATGCCCGCAGCCTGCTCGGGTTCGCGCTGTTTTCCCCGTTTGCGGCGTTCCTGCTCGACCAAGGACCACTGACCACGGTTTTGGCCGCACTGGCGGGGATCAGCGCGCTGCTCGCCCTGCAACGGCTGGCCGGGGATGAAGGCCACGCCGCGCCGCTGCCTTTGCGAGGGCAGCTGCGCGGCGTTGGCCGCCTGCTGGCGATCGGCCTGCCGCTGGCATTGGCCTGCTTCTGGCTGTTCCCGCGCCTGGCCACGCCACTGTGGGGTGTTCCCGAGCGCGCCGTGGGTACGCCGGGGTTGTCCGACAGCATGGAGCCCGGCCAGTGGCTGGACCTGATGGCCGACGACAGCCCGGCGCTGCGCGTGCAGTTCTTCGGCGCGGTACCCGAGCCGATGCAACGCTACTGGCGAGGACCGGTACTGACCGCCTTCGATGGCCGGCGCTGGACACGTGACCGCGCCAGCGAGCGACGGCCGGCGGCCGTGGTCGAGGCCGGCACGCAGGGCTGGGACTACCAGATCGACTACGAACCCACCGACCGGCGCCAGCTGGTGGCACTGGACCTGCCCAGCCGCGCGCCTGCAGGCAGCACGCTGGATGCGGACATGAGCCTGAGCAGCGAGCGGTCACTGGCGTCGCTGAGCCGCTGGCGGTTGCATTCGGCGCCACCACAACGCTTCGACAGCACGCTGTCACCCTATCTGCGACGGGCCGCGCTGCAGTTGCCCAGTGGCTTCAACCCGCGCACCGCCACGTTGGCGCAGCAATGGCGGCAGCAGGCTGGCAGCGATGACGAGGCCCTCGTGCGCCGCGCGCTGCAGTGGATCACCACCGACTTCTCGTACACGCTGGACACCCCTGCGGCAGGGCGCGACCCGATCGACGAGTTCCTGTTCGGCTACAAGGCCGGCTTCTGTGAACACTTCAGCTCGGCCTTCGTGGTGTTGATGCGCAACGCCGGCGTCCCGGCACGGGTGGTGACCGGCTTTGCCGGCGGCACCTACAACCGCCTTGGCGACTACTGGATCGTGCGGCGGATGGACGCCCATGCCTGGGCCGAGGTATGGCTGCCGCAGCGCGGCTGGGTACGGGTTGACCCGACCGCAGCCGTGGCACCGGAACGCATCCTGGACACACTGGACGACCGCCTGCAGGCCGGTACGGACACGCCACTGCAGCAACGCTGGCAGCAGCTGGGGCAGATGGGCGACTGGCTGCGCCGCGGCTGGAACGACCTGGTGCTGTCATTCGATGCACGCCGCCAGCAGCAACTGCTCACGCCGTTCGGGCTGGATGATCTGGGCCCCACGCAACTTGTCGCTGGCTTCGTGGTGGCAACGATGCTGGCCTTGGCGTGGATGGCCTGGCTGCTGGCCCGTGGCGAGCGCGAACGCGACCCGCTGCTGCGCGCCTGGCACCGGCTCGGACGGCGCTACGCCCGCCTCGGCCTGGCCCGTGAACCGCACGAAACCGCACAGGACTGGGCCCAGCGGGTGCACCGGCAGCGCCCTGACCCGGCCCTGCTCGCACTCAGCCAGCGTTTCGCCGACGCGCGCTACGCTGGAACTTGCACCGACCTCGCTTCATTATTGCGGGACCTGCGCAGGCATCGCCCGACTTCCGGAGCCTCCCCATGAACACCAAGTTCCTTCTCACCGCTGTGGCCACGCTGGCCCTGTCGGCCTGCGCCACGGCCCCCAAGCCGCTGCAGGGACAGTTCAGCCTGGTCTCCCCGCGCGACTCGGTCGCTACCCAGCAGGTCGGCACGCCGGTCCGTTGGGGCGGCCGCATCATCGAAACCAAGCCCGGCCAGGGCGAGACCTGCTTCCAGATCATCTCGCGCCCGCTCAATGGCAGTGGCCGCCCGAACACCACCTCGTCCGACGCCAGCGACGGTCGTTTCATCGCCTGCCGTGCCGGCTTCTACGACCCGGCCGTGTTCGAAGCCGGTCGTGACGTGACTTTCATCGGCAAGATCGACGGCTACCAGAACACCCGCATCGGCGAGTACGACTACCGCCTGCCCAAGCTGTCGGCCGATGTGATCTACCTGTGGCCGGAACAGCGCCAGGTCGACGTGGTGCCCTACCCCTATGGCCCGTGGGGCCCGGGCCCGTATGGTCCGTACTGGGGCGGCTATGGTCGCTGGGGCTGGTGGTGATCGTCACCGCACAGGCATGACGGAAAAGGCCGCCCTCGGGCGGCCTTTTTCATCCGCGCATGGCGTGGACAGGGGCTTCAACGCCCAGGCGCACCGAAATGCCCCAGCGGCGCACCGGCCAGCAGGTGCATGTGGATATGGAACACGGTCTGCCCGGCATGCTCGCGGCAGTTCATCACGATACGGTAACCGTCCTGTGCGAAGCCCTCGCGGCGCGCATACTCGGCGGCAGCCAGCGCCAGCTTGCCGATCAGGTGCGCCTGCGACGGCTGCAGGTCATCCAGGGTCGGAATGATCTCGTTCTTCGGAATGAACAGCACGTGCACCGGCGCCTGCGGTGCGATGTCCTTGAAGCCCAGCACCTCGTCATCCTCGTAGACGATGGTGGCCGGGATCTCGCGACGGATGATCTTGCTGAAGAGGGTTTCGTTGCTCATGGTCGGCCTCGGCGGGGATGTCATCCGCATTGTAGGACGGCCGCGCCGGGGGATGCCCGGCCGGCATTCAATCGCGGAATTCGCTGCGCGTTCCGAACGCGTGCGAGAGCGTGCCGCGATCGACGTATTCGAGTTCACCGCCAAGTGGCAGGCCCTGCGCCAAACGGCTCGGCTGCACCTTGCGTGCGCGCGCCAGCTGCGCCAGGTAATGCGCGGTGGCCTCGCCCTCGACAGTGGCGCTGGTGGCGATGATCAGCTCCTGCACCTCGCCTTCGGCCAACCGTCGCTCCAATTGCTCCAGGCCCAGCTCGCGCGGGCCGATGCCATCGAGCGGCGACAGCCGCCCCTGCAGCACGAAGTAGACACCGCGGAAGCCGGTGGCGTTCTCGATGGCCAGGCGGTCGGCCGGCGATTCGACCACGCACAGCTGGCTGCGCTCGCGGCTGCCGTTGGCACAGGTCGGGCACAGCTCGGTTTCGCTGAAATCGCGGCACTGCACGCAGTGGCCGATTCGCTCCACCGCCAATGCCAGTGTCTCGGCCAGACGCTGGCCACCTTCGCGCTCGCGCTCGAGCAGGTGATAGGCCATGCGCTGTGCAGTCTTCTGGCCGACGCCAGGCAGCACCCGCAATGCGTCGATCAATTGTTCAAGCAGGGGTGCGGACACGGCGGCATGCTTTCATGGCGTCGAGCACGCTCGACAGCTGTCTGTAGAGTCGAGCCATGCTCGACCGAGGGTTGGAGCGGGCACCTGCAGCGGCAGGCGCCCCCTGGGAAATCAGAACGGCAGCTTCATGCCCGGCGGCAGCTGCATGCCGGCGGTGGCCGACCCCATCTTCGACTTCGACTCGGCATCGATCTTGTTCGAGGCATCATTGAAGGCGGCGGCGATCAGGTCTTCCAGCATCTCCGGGTCGCTGGTCAGCGACGGGTCGATGCGCACCTTGCGGCATTCCTTGGCACCGGTCAGGGTCACGCTGACCATGCCGCCGCCGGCGCTGCCGGTCACTTCGATCTTGGCGATTTCTTCCTGGGCCTTCTGCAGGTTTTCCTGCATTTTCTGGGCCTGCTGCATCAGTTGGGCGATGTTTCCGCGCATGGTGTCTTACTCGTCAAAAGAACGGATGGAATCGGAAACAACCCGGGCACCGTGCTGTTGGATCAGCACCTGCACTTCCGGGTCGTCCATGAAAACGGCCTCTGCCACCTGCTGCCGCTCACTACGCTGGCGGTCGGCACGCTGGTGCAGAGTCTCGGCCGGAACGTGTTCGGTTTCCACGGTCTCGACCACGATCTTCGGCGCCTGGCCGAGGGCCTTCTCCAGCATCTCGCCCAGGGCGGCCAGCGCGCGCTCCGAGCGCAGGTATTCAAATCCGGGCGAAAGGCCCAGTTTCAAGGTCCCGTGCTGGCAACTGATGAAGGCAGCGTTGGCGGCCAGCTGCCGCGACGGGCCGCTCAGGCCACTGTTGGCGACCAGATCCAGCCAGTCCTCGGCGCTGGCCAGGTCGCTCACCCCTTCCAGCGGCGCATTCTCCTGCACTGGCGCCGGCTCGACCGGCGCGATGGCAATGCCTTCAGTGCGGAACGGGCGCTCGGGCGGTGCAGGCTCGCTGGGAGCCGCGACGGGAGCCGGCGGCTCATGCCAGGGCGCCACCATGGCAGCTTCCGGCCCAGCCATCTCGGCCGCCAGCGCCTCGTCACGTGCCTCGGCTTCGTCGGTTGCCCACGGCGGCAGGTCGTCGCCCACTTCTGTTTCAACGGACGGCGGCGCCGCTGCTTCGGCCTTCACCGGCGGCGGTGACACCGGCTCTTCCACCGGAACCGGCTCGGGCTCCGGCGTCGGGTCCGGTTCGGGTTGCGGGGCCGGCTCAGGTTCGGGTTCAGGTTCGCGCGGCGCGGCCTGCACCGGAGCGGCCACCTGCGCCACCACGGCCGGGCTTGCCGAAGCGGCGGCAGTCGCCGGCGTCGCTTCGTGGGTACCCGCACCGGTGCCACCACCAGCAGCATTGCCACCCGGCGCATTGCCTGCCCCCTCCACCGACTTCGGCACCGGCGGGACCGCCGCGGCCGGGCGGAACGCCAGCATGCGCAGCACGGCCATCTCGAAGCCCGCGCGCGGGCTCGGCGCCATCGGCAGGTCACGACGGCCGTTCAAGGCCATCTGGTACCAGAGCTGCACCACTTCCGGGCGCAGGCGCTCGGCGAATGCGGCGGCGTCCAGGCCTTCGGCAACGGCCGCACCCGGTACCAGCTGCTGCACCTGGATGCGGTGCAGGCCTTCGGCCAGCGCTTCCAGCACGCCACTCCAGTCCGGCGAGAATTCGGCCAGCGCGGCCACCACCTGCAGCAGGCGCGGGCCATCGCCGTCAGCCAGCGCATCGAGCATCGCCGCCACCTGGGTGCGGTCGACCGTGCCCAGCATGGTACGCACCACGTCCTCGCGCAGCGCGCCGCCGGCATAGGCAATCGCCTGGTCCAGCAGCGACAGGCCATCCCGCAGGCTGCCATCAGCGGCCTTGGCCAGCTGCACGATGGCACTGCCGTCGGCCTCGATCTCCTCGGCCGCCAGGATGCGGGTCATCTGGCCCTGGATCTGGTCCTCGTCCAGGCGCTTGAGGTTGAACTGCAGGCAGCGGCTGAGCACGGTGACCGGCAGCTTCTGCGGATCGGTGGTGGCCAGCAGGAACTTCACGTGCTCCGGCGGCTCTTCCAGCGTCTTCAGCAGCGCATTGAACGCCGCCTTGGACAGCATGTGCACTTCGTCGATCAGGTAGACCTTGTACTTGCCACGCGAAGGCATGTACTGCGCGTTCTCGATCACCTCGCGCACGTCGTCCACGCCGGTGTTGGACGCGGCGTCGATTTCCAGCAGGTCGATGTAGCGGCCGGCGTCGATATCCAGGCAGGCTGCACACTGGCCGCAGGGATCGGCACTGGTGCCCTGTTCGCAGTTCAGCGACTTGGCGAAGATGCGCGCGATGGTGGTCTTGCCCACGCCGCGGGTGCCGGTGAACAGGAACGCATGGTGGACCCGGCCGCTGTCCAGTGCGTTGCTGAGCGCACGGACCACGTGTTCCTGGCCCACCAGCTCGGCAAAACGCTTTGGACGCCACTTGCGGGCAAGGACGAGATAGGACATCAGGCCACCGTTTTCCATCGGATGTTCCATTGTGCCATGCCTGTCCAGCCCCCTCGCCTCCGGCACATCTTTCGCGGGTTCCTGGCCGGGGTGCTTGTGAAGTGCCGCGCAGCCCGCTAGAATCTGCGCCCCTGCTGAGGCGTTTGCCGATGGCAGGGATCCGGAGAGGTGTCCGAGTGGTTGAAGGAGCACGCCTGGAAAGTGTGTAAGCGTCTAAACCGCGCTTCGGGGGTTCGAATCCCCCTCTCTCCGCCAGATAAATGAAGAAGCCGCCCACTGGGCGGCTTTTTTATTTGGCTGGCGGATGGGATGAGAAGCCCCGACGGGGTTCGACGGTTCTGCAGGAGCAGAACCGGACAGCCGCAGGCTGGTCCCGGGGCGCAACGCGCATCGGGATCGGGTGCAGGGATGCACCCGACAATCCCCCTCTCTCCGCCAGATAAATGAAGAAGCCGCCCACTGGGCGGCTTTTTTATTTGGCTGGCGGGAAGCGCGCTAGGTACTACCGGACTGAACAGGCCCTGCCGCCTGGGGCAGGTCCAACGGTCCGCCCGCCGACAGCGCGCGATCTGCTGCGAGTCACCTGCGCCGGAGCAGTCCCCGCACGCAGACGCCGACGAACGCCAGCCCCAGCAGCATCCACACGACCGTCATTCCCCACAGCGCACCGAACGTATCCAGGACCGGCTCCACGCGCGGTTGCGCCGGATCGTACAGCACGCGTACCCGCTGTCCAGGCTCATAGCCGAAGATCATGCCGCCCTGCGGGTAAGAGACGCGTTGGCCGGTCGCGGTGGTGAACGCAATCTGCGGATGCGATCCGCCCGCGTTCAGGCGCTCAACCTGGCCATCGACGGCCTGCGCGATCTGCAGGAACTCAAGGCGATGCGTCACTTCGAAGGCGGCCACGGCAAGGATCAACAGCCCCACCGCGCCAAACAGCAGACTGCGCATGACCTGGGCGGTCCGGGAAAGAGAAGGGTCGGGCATCGCTCGGCAGCTCCGTTGCAGGCAGGAAGACGAATGGGGCCGGCGGATCCTGCCGCGCGGTCAGTCCCACGTGTCGAAAGCATAGCCCAGAAGCCGCCGCGCCCCGCTCCATCGCGGCCGCATGCGCCTCGCCACTGACGCACCCGCCTGGTACAGGCGCCTGTGTTCCGCACAGTCATTCGAGTTGGGCGAAATCATCCGTGAGAAGATCGACTCCGCTCCACGCACCTTGGAACACTTCGGCGGCTCCTGCGGCCTCGTCGTGCGATACCCACTTGAGAAGGACAACGTCTGGACGGTTGAAATGCGCCCGGGCAACGCCAAGGCATTTTCCATGAACCTCCGCCTCTACCGCCCCGCCGATGCCAGCGCCTGCCTGTCGATTTTCGACAGCAACGTGCCCACCTACTTCGCGCCCGAAGAGCGCAGCGACTTTGAGCGCTTCCTGCAAGAACAGGCCATGGACTGTGCATTCCAGGTCATCGAGCGAGATGGCAGCATCGTGGCGTGCGGCGGCCTGTCGCGACGCGGCGACGGCAGTGCCGGTTTCTGCTGGGGCATGGTACAGCGCGCGCTGCACCGGCATGGACTGGGCCGGGAACTGGCGCTGGCACGCCTGCGCCAGGCCGAAGCGGATCCCTCGATCAAGCGCATCACGCTCAGTACCAGCCAGCACACCCAGGGCTTCTATGCTGGCCTGGGCTTCCAGGTGACGCGGATCGTTTCCAATGGCCACGGCGCCGGGATCGATGCCGTGGAGATGGAGCGGAGGGTCTAGCCCTCCGCACCGCCCTGGATCCACGCAGGCGTGGATCCAACGTCGCCCGACTCTCCTCAGAAGCCCACGCGCAGGTTGATCTGCCCGCCCACGTCGCGGCGGCCATCGCCGTGCTGGCCCTGCACGAACATCGACAGCTGGCTGTTGCGGCCGAGGCCCACCGCCACGCCCACCTGACTGACCAGCGCATTGCGTGCCATCACCGCGCTGTAGACGTCGAAGGCATTGCCCCCCACCGCGAAGCGGTTGCGGCTGGCCACATCGGTATCACCCGATGCATGCTGCCAGCCCAGGCCAACCGTCAGCTGCGCCGGGAAGCGCTCGCCGCTGCCCACATCCCAACGGCCGCGCACGCCCACGGTGCTGACATTGAGCGTGTCCTTGCCGCCTTCCAGCACCAGCGCAGCCGTGCCGCCCTGCTCCACCGCACGATCACTGTCGACCCAGTGCCTGGTGAACTGCACATACGGCTGCAGTTGGGTCCCGCCATGGGTCCAGGTCCAGCTGCCCTCCACCTGCGCGATGGTCACATCCGAGTCCTGGCGGCTGTACAGGGTCTGGCCCAGCAGCGGCACCTCACGCGTGGTACGCGTGCGGTAGTCACCGCGCGATACGCTGCCACCGACCGCAAAACCGTTGTTCCACTGGCCCTGCGCATACAGGCCGAACGTGTTGCCGCGCAGGCGGGCCCGCGAGCTGCGATCGTACAGGCGCGTATCCAGCCGCTCGTTGCCTGCGGCCGCACCCAGCACCACGTGTTCGCCCAGCTGCCAGTCCACGCCCGCCATCAGTGCATTGCGGTTGGAGCGGATGTCGTCGCCGTTGCCGTCACCGTCCTGGCGGAACACCTTGCCGCTGCCGGCCAGCCAGGCCGAGGCACGCTCGCCACGCACGGTCGGCAGTTCGCTGCCGAGACGCTGGCGGATGCCCTCTTCCAGGTAGTTGTCGTACAGCAGCACCGCACGGCTGGCCGCATGTACCTCGCCGGACAACTGGTCGAACGCCGCACGCGCGGTACCCGCGTCATACATCAGCAGCGTGTTGTACAGGCCCAGTGCCGGACCACTCTGCGGCAGGCTGTCCAGCGCTGCAGCGGTGTTGTACTGGTTGCGCGTCTTCGCCGCCGTGGTGAATGCCGCGGTCTGCGCCACGTCGATCTGCAGGTTGGCCGTGTTCGCGGTATAGACCGGGGTGATGGTCAGGAAGGCCGACGGCGAGGTTGCCGAAGCGAACTGCCCGCTGACGCCACCACCCGCGTTGATCACGGTGTACTGCTGGCCCTGCTGGTAGCTGGTGCTCGGCGAGATGGTATTCACCTTGACGATGCTGCCACCCACGTTGGCGCTGCCGCCCACCTGCACCGTGTCGCTGCCGCTGGCACCCAGATCGACGCCCAGCGTGCTGCCCGGCGACAACGTCAGGTTGCCGCCCACCGTGATCGTGCCGGTGCCATTGCCTGCACCACTGCCGTTGCCCGGGCCATTGCCCGGCGACAGCATGCCGCCGCTGGACACCGTCACGCCGCCACCCGTGCCACCGATGGTCCCGGTACCGGAGAGCGTGGTACCGCTGCCGATGGTCCACTGGCCACCGATGTTGCCGGTGACATTCAGGCCACCGCCGGTGACCTGGCCGGTGCCGCTGAAGCCGCCGCTGTTGCCGCCCAGGTTCAGGCCGCCCGGGCCTGCCTGCACGATGCTGCCACCACCGCTGATGGTGCCGCCCAGCGTGGTGGTGCCGCTGGTGTTGATGACCAGGCCACCGTTGTTGGTGATGTTGCCGGTGATCGAGCCGCTGGCGCCGCCATTGCCGACCTGCACGGTGCCGCCGGCATTGATGGTGGTGCCGCCGGTGTAGGTGTTGTTGCCGGTCAGGGTGACCGTTCCGGTGCCGGCCTGGGTCAGGCCACCACTGCCGCTGATGGTGCCTCCGACGGTGGTGTTGCCGCCCACGTTGAACACCAGGCTGCCGTTGTTGCTGACGTTGCCGGCGATCGCGCCGCTGGCGCCGCCATTGCCGACTTGCAACGTGCCGCCGGTGTTGATGGTGGTGCCACCGGTATAGGTGTTGTTGCCGCCCAGGATCAACGTGCCGCTGCCGGCCTGGGTCAGGCCACCGCTGCCGCTGATGGCGCCACCGACCGTGGTATTGCCGGCCACGTTGAACACCAGGTTGCCGTTGTTGGTGACGTTGCCACCGATCGCGCCGGTCGCACCGCCGTTGCCGACCTGCAGCGTGCCGCCTGCATTGATCGTGGTCGGCCCGGTGTAGGTGTTGTTGCCGGTCACGGTCAGAGTGCCGCTGCCGGCCTGGGTCAGGCCGCCGCTGCCGCTGATGGTGCCGCCCAGCGTGGTGTTGCCGGCCACGTTGGACAGCAGCGTGCCGTTGTTGGTGACATCGCCAATGATCGAGCCGGTCGCGCCGCCATTGCCCAGCTGCAGCGTGCCGCCGGCGTTGATGGTGGTACCCCCGGTGTAGGTGTTGGTGCCGGTCAGCACCAGCGACCCACTGCCCGCCTGGGTCAGGCCACCCGTACCGCTGATGGTGCCGCCCAGCTGCGTGTTGCCGGCCACGCTGGAGATCAACGCGCCATTGTTGGTGATGTCTCCAGCGATGGCGCCGGTTACCCCGCCGTTGCCGACCTGCAGCGTACCGCCGGCATTGATCGTGGTGCCACCGGTATAGGTGTTGTTGCCGACCAGGGTCAGCACGCCGCTGCCGGCCTGGGTCAGGCCACCGCTGCCGCTGATGGCGCCACCGACCGTGGTGTTGCCGCCCACGTTGAATACCAGGCTGCCGTTGTTGGCAACGTTGCCGGTGATCGCACCGGTCGCACCGCCATTGCCCACCTGCAGGGTGCCACCGGCATTGACGGTGGTGCCGCCGGTATAGGTGTTGTTGCCGGTCAGCACCAGCACGCCGCTGCCGGCCTGGGTCAGGCCGCCACTACCGCTGATGGTGCCACCGAGCGTGGTGTTGCCGGCCACGTTGGATACCAGCGCACCGTTGTTGGTGATGTCACCGACGATCGCGCCGGTTGCACCGCCGTTGCCGACCTGCAATGTGCCACCGGCATTGATGGTGGTACCGCCGGTGTAGGTGTTGTTGCCGGTCAGCACCAGCGTACCGCTGCCGGCCTGGGTCAGGCTGCCACTGCCGCTGACCACACCGCCCACGGTTGCCGTGGTGCCGAGGTTGTAGACCAGGCTGCCATTGTTGGTGATGTCGCCCAGCACCGAACCGGTGCTGCCACCGTTGCCGATCTGCAGGGTGCTGCCACCGTTGATGGTGGTACCGCCGGTATAGGTGTTGTCGCCGCTCAGGGTCAGCGTACCGGTACCTCCCTGCACCAGGCCGCCGGTGCCACTGAGGACGCCAGCGAACACGGTGCTGGCGTTGTTGCCGCCGGTAGTCAGCGTTGCGCCTCCCAGCGCCACCGTGCTGCCGGCCACGCCGGCCAGGCCACCGATGCTCTGGTTGCCACCGGCACTGATGTCCAGCGTACCGGTGCCGGCCAGGTTCACCGTGCTGGCACCGGACAGGCTGCCGCCGGCTGCTACCGCCAGCGTGCCGCTGTTGATGGTGGTGGTGCCGGTATAGCTGCTGGCACCGCCCAGGGTGACCGTCGCCGCGCCATCCTTCAGCAAGCCACCGGCACCGCTGATCGGTCCGTTCAAGGTCAGCGCGTTGCTGCCGGCCAGAGTCAGCGTGCCGCTGGCCAGCTGCACGGTGTTGGCCAGCGTCAGCGCACTGGTGCCATCCAGGCTGACGTTGCCGCCTACGGTCAGCGCGCCGATGCCCAGCGAACCGCCGTTGCCCAGCAGCAGGCCACCGGCATTGAGGGTCACGCCGCCCGTGAAGACGTTTACGCCCGTCAAGCCCTGGATGCCAGCACCGTTCTTTACCAGGCCACCGGCTCCTCCGATGGTGCCGGCGAACGTGGTATTGCCCACGCCATTGAGGGTCAGCGTGTTGCCGCCCAGCGCCACTGTCGAACCCGCCACGCCTGCCAGCGAACCGATCGCCTGCGCACCACCTGCGCTGATGTCAAAGGCGGTACCGGCATTGGCCAGGTTCACCGCACCAGTCGCCGCGAGGCTGCCGCCGGCACCGATCGCCAGCGTGCCGGCGTTGATGGTGGTGCCACCGGTGAAGGTGTTGGTGCCGGTCAACGTCTGGGTGCCCGCACCTTCCTTGATCAGGCCACCGGAGCCGGCCACCGAACCACTGAAGGTGCCATTGACAGGGCCTCCGATCGTCAGCGTGTTGGCGCCCAGATTCACTGTACCGCTGCCGATCAGGGTACCGAACTGCTGCGTGCCGCTGCCTGCTGACAGATCGAAGGTCGCCCCCGTGGCCAGGTTGACGGTGCCTGTGGAGGCCAGGCTGGCGCCAGCACCCAGTGCCAGAGTGCCGGCGTTGATGAAAGTACCGCCGGTATAGGTGTTGGCACCATTCAAGGTCAGCGTCGCGGCTCCCTCCTTGGTCAGTGAGCCGGTACCACTGAGGATGCCGTTGAGGGTGAGGTTGTTGCTGCCGAGGACGGTCAACGCGTTGTTGAGGGTGAAGTCGTTGGCGAGGGTGACCGCCGTGTTCGAATCGAGCGTCGCAGCGCCTCCGACCGTCACCGCACCGGTGCCCAACGCAGCATTGTTGCCGACCACCAGGCCACCGGCGTTGAGCGTGACGCCACCGCTGAAGGTGCTGGCACCGTTGAGCGTCTGCACGCCTGCGCCGTTCTTGACCAGGCCGCCGTTGCCACTGATCGCACCGCTGAAGGTGCTGTCCACGGTGCCGCCCAGGGTCAGCGTGCTGCCGCCCAGCGCCACCGTACTGCCGGCGACGCCGGCCAGCGAACCGATGGCCTGGTTGCCCGCCGAAATGTCGAACGTGCCGGCACCGGCCAGGTTCACTGCGCCGGCCGCGGCGAGGCTGCCACCAGCGCCGATCGCCAGCGTGCCGCTGTTGATGGTGGTGCCACCGGTGTAGGTGTTGGCGCCGCTCAGGGTCACCGTGGCCGCACCGTCCTTGATCAGCCCGCCCGTGCCGGAGATCACGCCGCCCAGGGTCAGCGCCTGGCTGCCAAGCAGATCGAGGCTGGCGCCGCCGGCAAGCCCGATGTTGTTGGCCAGGCTGACGCCGGTCGATGCATCCAGCGTCGCGTTGCTTCCGACCGTCAGCGCACCGCTGCCGAGCGCAGCGTTGTTGCCGACCACCAATGCGCCGCCATTGAGCGCGACGCCACCGCTGAACAGGTTGGCGCCGCCCAGCGTGAGGCTGCCGGCGCCGTTCTTGACCAAGCCGCCGGTGCCGGAGATCGCGCCATCGAAGATGCTGTTGCCAACGCCGCCCAGGGTCAGCGTCTGCGCCCCCAGGCTCACCGTCGAGCCCGCCACGCCGTTCAACGCCCCGATGGTCTGGTTGGCGCCAGCGGCGGAGATATCGAAGCCTGTGCCTGCCGCAGTGAGCGTCACCGCACCGGTCGCGGCCAGACTGCCGCCGGGGCCGATCGCCAGGGTACCGGCGTTGATGAACGTGCCGCCGGTGTAGGTGTTGGCACCGGTCAGCGTCTCGATGCCGGCACCGACCTTGGTCAGGCCACCGGTGCCTGCGATCGAGCCGCTGAAGGTGCCATCGGTGGCACCGCCGACCTCGATCGAGTTGGCGCCGAGATTCACCGTACCGTTGCCAACCAGCGTGCCGAACTGCTGCGTGCCGCTGCCGGCCGACAGGTCCAGCGTGGCGCCGGTGGCAAGATTGACGGTACCGCTCGCGGCCAGGCTGGCACCGGCGCCCAGCGCCAGCGTGCCCGCATTGATGGTGGTACCGCCGGTATAGGTGTTGGCGCCATTCAAGGTCAGCGTCGCGCTGCCATTCTTGGTCAGGCTGCCGGCCCCGGAAAGGACGCCGTTGAGTGTGAGTGCCTGGGTCCCGAGCACGGTCAGCCCGGCATTGAGCGCAATGTTGTTGGCCAGCGTTGCCAGGCCGGTGGTATCCAGCGTGGCAGCACCACCGACGGTCAATGCGCCCGTGCCCAGCGCTGCGTCATTGCCGAGCACCAGTCCGCCTGCATTGAGCGTCACGCCACCACCGAAGGTATTGGCGCCGGACAAGGTCTGTACGCCCGCGCCCACCTTGACCAGGCCACCACCGCCGCTGATCACGCCATCGAACGCGGCGTTGCCGGCCGTACCGAAGGTGAGCGAATTGCCGCCCAGCGTCAGCGTGCTTCCCCCCGCTCCGTTGAGTGCACCGATGGTCTGGTTGCTGCCGGCGCCGGAGATATCGAAGCCAGCGCCTGCGCCCAGCGTGACATCACCGACTGCGGCGAGACTGCCACCCGTACCCAACGCGAGCGTGCCGGCGTTGATGGTGGTACCGCCGGTGTAGGTGTTGGCACCGGACAGCGTCAGCGTGGTGCCGCCATTCTTGATCAGGCTGCCATTGCCGCCGACCACGCCGGACAGCGTCAGCGCATTGCTGCCGGGCAGCGTGAGTGCGACGCCCGAGCCCAGCGTGACCGCATTGCCGAGTGTCAGTGCAGTGCCCGCATCCAGCGTGGTGCTGGCATTGACCGCCAGCGCACCGGTACCGAGCGCACCATTCGCGCCGACCACCAGGCCACCACCGTTCAAGGTCAGGCCGCCACCGAAGGTATTGGTGTTGTTGAGGGTCAGCAGGCCCGCACCATTCTTGACCAGGCTGCCGTTGCCGCTCAGCACGCCTCCGAATGCAACGTCACTGGTTCCGCCCAGGGCGAGCTGGGTGCCGGCACCGAAGTTCACCGCGTTGGCCAGATTCAATGCCACCGTGCTGTCCAGCGTGGTGGTGCCGCCAATACCCAGTGCACCGGTACCAAGCGCACCTGCATCGCCCAGCACCAACCCGCCCGCGTTGAGCGCAAGGCCACCACTGAACGTGTTTGCACCGGACAGCGTCTGCACGCCCGTGCCGGTCTTGACCAAGCCACCGGTACCACCGATCACACCGGCAAAGCTGCCATTGCTGGCACCGCCAAAGGTCAGCGACTGCGCGCCCAGCGCCAGCTGGCTGCCCGCCACGCCATTCAACGCGCCGATAGTCTGTGCCGCACCGGCGGCGGAGATGTCCAGTGTCGCGCCCGCAACGGCGAGATTCACCGTACCGGCTGCGGCGAGACTGCCGCCTGCGCCCAGCGCCAGCGTGCCGGCGTTGATGGTGGTGCCGCCGTTGTAGGTATTGGCGCCCGACAACGTCAACCGCGCCGTGCCGTCCTTGATCAGCCCACCGGCACCGAATACCGGACCGGCCAGCGTCAGGTCATTGCTGCCCAGCACGGAAAGGTTGGCACCGGCAGCGAGACCGATGTTGTTGCCCAGCGCCAGCGCCGTTGTGGCCTCCAGCGAAGCGTTGCCGCCCACGTCCAGCTGGCCGGTACCCAGCGCCTGCGCATTGCCCAGCTGCAGCAGACCCGCGTTGAGGCCGACGCCCCCGCTGAACGTATTGGCGCCGTTCAACGCCAGCGTCGCCGTACCGTTCTTGACCAGGCTGCCAGTACCACTGATGAGACCGCCCAGCGACACGTTCTGGCTACCCAGCAGATCCAGCGCCGCGCCGGCGCCGAGGTTGAGGTTGTTGGCGAGGTTCAGCGCTAGCGAACTGTCCAGCGTGGCATTGGCGCCCACCGACAGCGCACCGGTACCCAGTGCGCCGGCATTGCCCAGCAGCACGCCGCCGCCGTTGACGGTGAGCCCACCACCGAAGCTGTTGGCGCCGTTGAGGGTCAAGGTGGTGGCACCATTCTTCACCAGCCTGCCGGCACCGGACACCACGCCACCCAGCGTGATCGCCTGCGAGCCCGGCAGCGACAGCGCGGCACCCGCGCCCAGGGACACATTGTTGAGCAGGTTCAGCGGGACGCCGCCATCGAGCGAGACGCTGCCGCCAATGCCCAGCGTCCCGGTGCCGAGTGCGCCACTGTTGCCCAGCAGCAGACTGCCGGCGTTTGCGCTCAGTCCACCACTGAAGGTGTTGGTGCCGTTCAAGGTCAACGTCGACGCACCGTTCTTGACCAGGCTGCCGGTGCCGGTGATGTTGCCGGCCAGGGTCAGGTTCTGGCTGCCCGGCAGGGTCAATGCCGCGCCAAGGTTGATCGCATTGCCCAGGTTGAGTGCTGCAGTGGTGTCCAGCGAACCGTTGCCACTGACCGTCAGCGCACCGCTTCCCAGCGCGCCGGCGTTGCCCAGCACCAGGCCGCCGGCCGCAAGATTCGACCCACCACTGAAGGTGTTGGCGCCGGTCAGCGTCTGCACGCCACTGCCCTGCTTGACCAGGCCACCGGTGCCGCCGATCACGCCGGCGAAGGTCTGGTTGGTGGCATCACCGAAGGTGAGCGTGCTGCTGCCCAACGTCACCGTGCTGCCGGCGATGCCGGACAGTGCACCGATGGTCTGGTTGCCACCCAGCGAGATGTCCAGGTCAGCGCCCATGCCGGCCAGGCTGACCGCACCGCCGGCAGCCAGGCTGCCGCCGCTGCCCACCGCGACCTTGCCGGCATTGATCGCCAGGCCGCCGGTGAAGGTGTTCGCACCACCCAGCGTCAGCGTGGCAGCGCCGTTCTTGACCAGGCTGCCGGTCCCGCCAATGCCCCCCCCCAGCGTCAGCGCGTTCGAGCCCAGCACATTGAGCGAACCGCCGGCGCCCAGTGTGATGCCATTGCCCACGGTGAGCCCGGTGCTGGCGTCGAGCGATACCGCGCCGCCGACGTTCAATGCGCCGGCTCCCAGTGCACCGCCATTGCCCAGCACCAGACTGCCGGCGTTGAGCGCCAGACCGCCGCCGAACGTATTGACGCCGTTGAGCGTCAGGGTTGCCGCGCCATTCTTGATCAGGCCGCCAGCGCCACCGATCACGCCGTTGAAGGTGAGCGCCTGGTTGCCCAGCAGATTCAGGCTGGCCCCGGCACCGAGGTTGACGGCATTGGTCAACGCCAACCCGGTCGTGCCATCCAGCGTGGCATTGCCGCCGACGGACAGCGTGCCGCTGCCCAACGCTGCCACGTTGCCCAGCAACAAGCCGCCGGCGTTGAGCGCAACACCGCCGCTGAGGTTGTTTACGCCGGACAGGGTCTGCACACCGATGCCCTGCTTGATCAGGCCACCCGTGCCGGCGCCGAACGTGCCGCTGTAACTGGTGTCGCCCAGCCCGCCCAAGGTCAGAGTGTGGCTGCCCAGATTGACCGTGCCGCCGAGGCCGGCCAACGAGCCGATGGTCTGGTTGGCCGCTGCCGTCAGGTCCAGCGTGGTGCCAACGCCCAGCGTCATCGCACCCGTGGGTGACAGGCTGCCGCCCGCGCCGAGCGCCAACGCGCCTCCGGCCAGGTTGAAACTGCCGGTCAGCGCATTGGCACCGTTCAAGGTGAGAGTGCCGGCGCCGTTCTTGGTCAGGTCGCCGGCACCGGAGATCGAACCGTTCAATGACAACGCATTGCTGCCCAGCAGGTTCAGCGAGCCCCCGCCATTGATCACCAGATTGTTGCCCAGGGTGAAGCCCGACGTCGTATCCAGTGAAGCGCTGCCACCCACGGTCAGGTTGCCGCTGCCCAGCGCGCCCGCATTGCCCAGCAGCAGGCCGCCGGCGTTGAGGTTGACGCCGCCGGAGAACAGGTTTGCGCCGCCGAGCGTGACGATGCCGGTGTTGTTGACCGTCAGCCCGCCAGTACCGGACAGCACGCCACCCAGGCTGAACGCATTGGTCCCGCCGAGGGAAAGGTTGCCGCCAAGGTTGAAGGCGTTGGTCAGGTTCAGACCGGCCGTGGAGGCGGCAATGGCACCGCCGTTGGCGGTGAACAGCCCTGTGCCGAAGGAACCGGCATTATTGAAATTGACCAGACCATCGTTGAGCGTTGTCGTGCCCGCACCCGCCCACGCACCCTGCAGGTTCCAGGTACCGCTGTTGACGGTGAGCCTCTGGAAGTTGATGTACTGGTTCCAGCCCAGCGTGGTTACCGCTCCGCCGGTACCGCTGCCCGGGCCGGTGGCGCTGTTCTGCAGCACCAGGCTGTTGTTGGACGCCGAGCCACCGTCGACGATGCCGGCCGCGGCCAGATTCACCGCAAGCGCGCCGACCTGCCCGGCCACGCCGATACCGGCGGTATTGACGCTGGAACCAGACACGGCGGTGAAGGTGTTGCCGGCGACCGAACTGCCCAGGTTCACACTGCCGTTGATGGTTCCCGCGTTGAGGAAGGTATTGCCGGCCCCCGCCGTGGCCGAACCCTGGAACCCTATGCGGCCGGTAATGGTGCCGGTGTTGTTGAGAGTGGTCTGCGCACCACCGTAGCTTACGATCGATGCCGCATCGGCCGTGGTCAACAGGCCTGCACCAAAGATCGACATGTCCACATTACCGGCATTGACGATGTTGCTGACACCGCCGGAAGCGTTCTGCACCACCAGCGCCTGTCCGCCGAAACCGAGGATGGAGCCGATGTTGACCAGGCCTTTGATCGCCCCGCCTGCCTGATTGTTGACGCTGATGGTGTTTCCACCGACGGTATTGTTGCCCAGCACCATGCCCGACGCTGCCAGGCTCAGGCCACCGTTGATGGTGGGATCGACCGTGCCCTGGTTGTTCACGGTTATGCCGTTACCACTCAAATTCACTGCACTTCCGCCAACGATAGGCGGCACGCTGAGCGCGGCGCCGGTCTGGATATTCAGCGTCACGCCGTTGATGCTGTTGGTCAGCGAATTGGTATTGGAGCCGGTGGCGCAGGTCACCGTCGTACCTGCGGTAGTGCAGGCCGCAAACGCCGACCCGCTGGCCAGTGTTGCGGCCAAAGCCACCGCCAGCTGGTGCGCCCGCAATCGCGGCACCCGCCCTGCGCTGACCGCGCTTCCGCCGGGATTCCGGGCGACCTCCGAAGCAACCTGCATTACCCCAAGGGCACGATTGAAAACCAGACGGTAAATGCGGTTCATCGGTAAATCTCCATGAAAAGACCGGATGGCACAGCTGGCAGGTTTTTTTGGAGACAATGCGGCCCACCCCGGTTCCCGATACGGAAACAAGGTTTGAAGGCATTAACTCCTGAAAATCTTCACATCTTCACGCCGTCGCACCCGGTGACAGGTACGACAGCGTGTCCGTCAAGGCGAAAACTCCCCGGTTTCGCCCGACGAATGGCGGCACTGTGCGACCGTCGGTGCCAGCGGCATGTGAATCACGCTCGCCATTTTCATGACGTACGTCAAATAAAATGGGCGGACAAAATGGTTTTGCCGAAAATGCATATATCTACTGGAAGCGGAGATTCCTTTCCCCGCCATAAGTAAATACATTCAGCTGCTCGAGAGTTTCATCAGCACCAGGCCGGAAACGATCAGCACCGCCGCGCCGATCCGCATCGGGCTGACCTGCTCGCCCAGGAACACGATGCCGACCACGAATGCGCCGACCGCGCCGATGCCGGTCCAGATCGTGTAGGCGGTGCCCAGCGGCAGGCTGCGCATGGCCACGGCCAGCAGCCAGAAGCTGGCGATCATGCCAACGATCGTGACCACGGTGGGGGTGAGCTTGGTGAAGCCTTCGGACTGCTTCATGGACACGGCCCAGACGATTTCCAGCAGGCCGGCGAACAACAGATAGATCCAGGCCATGACGGCCCTCCTCTTGGTAGGGCCAGGCCGTCCTGGTCTTTGATTCCCGATGTGGGGGAGGCCGTTCCTCCTGGCCGGCATTCTAGCAACGGCGGGTGGCCCGGGCCGCCATGGGCGGGAACGGGTTACAGCGGATTCAGCGCGTGAAGCTGGCGTCGATGCACCTGCCTGCGCTAGACTACGCGTCTGCCATCGGCCAGCCGATGCGCAGTCCGGCTGTGGTCTCTGGCGCATCGCGCGCTGCTTCCCCTGGTCCGTGAACTGGCTGCCCTCCGGGCGGCCGACGTCTCTATGGTGGCCCCGTCGGCCCCTCGCGACGCTAGGTCGAAAACCCCGCCAGGGCCGGAAGGCAGCAACGGTATCGATCGACGCGGGCGCCGAGGTCAGCCGGCGGGGCCATCGCCTTTTCTGCACTGGGGTCAGATCCCTTTGCATGGCAAAGGGATCTGACCCCGGCTTCACATGCTTCGCCCGGCATGGCCCAGCGCTACCGTGCCTGCGGCGTTCCCTGGTGGAATACCACCCGCCCCCCTGCGCGTGCCGGCGCCACAGCGAGCTGCGCAGTACCCAGCCCTGCGGCTGGCCATCGAGGTGATAGCGGCTGCGATAACGCACCTGCGCCAGGTCCTGCGTCAGCAGCGAGACCGCGTACTGCTCCGATTCGATCTGCACCTGCACCCGCTCCAGCGGAATCTCCGCCAACGCCGCTTCACGGCCGTAACAGCGGCCGGAACTGCCGATCTCGCTGAAATCCTCATCCAGCAGCGCCGCAAGACGCGCACGGACACCCCGCACCTGCGGGGTGTGCAGTGCGCGTTCCAGATGTTCCAGTTCGGCGGCCAGCGCTGCATCCGCAGGCTGGGCCACGTCCGTCACGGCGGGTCCTGCGCCAGCACGTGCGGCGCGGTCGGGCTGGCCAGCGGCACGCACTGCCCCGGCTGTGCGACACGGTGCCCGCGCGCGGCCAGCGCCGCACCATCGGCCACGCTGGCGTAGTGGTACAGCATCATCCGGGCCTGCAGTTCCGCGCTGTACTCACGTTCCAAGTCGTCCACGCCGGTATGCGACGGATTACCGTGCAGGCCGCAGTCGTGGGCGATCAGTTCGTTGTCATTGGCGAAGCGGGCCAGCATCTCCGGAATCGGCCGGGTATCACCACTCCAGGTCAGCGCGCCCTGCAGGCGCAGGCCGTACGCCGTTTCCGGCCAGTGGTGGCGTACCGGGAATACTTCCAGGCGCACGCCCTCGTGCCAGAACGCCTCGCCCACCACGATCAACTGGAACGCATCCCAGAAGTTGGCACCGCCCTCGGCCAGCACGTTCGGGTAGTCACCGATGCGCTTGTGCAGCAGCGGCACCACGGTGGCAGGCACATACAGGCGCACCTTGCCGCGGCGCTGCGTGCTGAAGAAGGTATCGACGAACAGCCGCTCGAAACCGGCCACGTGATCCAGGTGTACATGGGTGACGAACAGTGCCTGCGGCATGTGCCCGTAGTGCGCCTTGAACGCGGTCAGGCCTTCGCCGCCGCAGTCGATCGTCAGCCATGGCCGCCCGTCCCGCTCGATCACCGACATCGGCGACCCCAGCTCGACCGCCGACGCGTTGCCGACGCCGAGGAAACGCAACGACCAGCCCATCAGGTGCCCCGGTTCCAGGCCATGTCATAGGCGCGCCTCAGCCGCGCGTAGTCCTTCTGCACGTCCTCCACGCTGCGCTCGCCGCGCAGCTTGATCAGCGAGCGCAGCAGGCGCTTGAGGTTGCGTTCGCGCCAGGCGGTGGCCGGAATGCGGATCACCCCGCGGTCGAAGTCGATCAGCCAGCCATGGCCGTTGCCATCGAACAGGATGTTGTGCGCGTTGAGGTCGGCATGGTCCAGGCCGGCACGGTGGAAGCGGGCGATCAGCCGCCCGGTCTCTTCCCAGGGCGCGCCCCGTCCGGCGACCAGCGCACGGTCGGCCAGCGAGCGCACGCCCTCGATCCGCTCCATCAGGATTGCCGCCCGGTAGCGCAGGCCTTCGCGCATGTAGTACGCGGCGATCGGCCGGGGCACCGGCAGCTTCTTCTCGCGCAGGGCGCGCATCAGGCGGAATTCGGCAAAGCTCCGGGTCCGGTCCGACCCGCGCCAGAGGTACTGGTCATCGCTGATCTTCGCTGCCAGGCCGCCGCGCAGGTAGTGGCGCAGCACGCTGGCGCCGAACGGCGCATCGATGAACCAGGCGCTGCCGCGGCCGCCCTCGCCGACCGGCCGGGCCTTGCTGCCCCAGTGCTGGGGCGAGAACAGGCCAACCTCGGCTTGCCGCAGCCGCTCGCGGTCGAACAGAATGGCCCCGATGCCGCGACCCTCGCGGCATGGCGTCAGCGCTTCATTGGCGTCGAATGCGACCATTTCATTGAGTCTAACAACACATGGCATCAGCGTCCTCCTCCTTGTGCCTCCTGCGCCTGTCCGCACTCGGCGATGTCACCCACGTGGTGCCCCTGGTGCGCACCCTGCAGGCTGCGCGTCCGGACACGCCGATCCACTGGATCATCGACAAGGTCGGCCACAAACTGCTCGATGGCCTGCCCGGCGTCACCTTCCACGCCTACGACAAGAAGAGCGGCATGGCAGGGGTCAAGGAGCTGCGCAAACAGCTGCCACCGGGGCGTTTTGAAGCGCTGCTGCAGATGCAGGTGGCGTTCCGCGCCAACCTGCTGTCGGCGTTCATTCCCGCCGAGCGACGCATCGGCTACGACCGCAGCCGTTCCAAGGACCTGCACGGGCTCTTCATCAACGAGCGCATTCCCGACCGCCCCGGCGTCCATGTGCTGGATGCCATCGGCAGCTTCTGCGAGCCGCTGGGCCTGCGCCAGACCGAGGTCAGCTGGGACCTGGCCGTGCCCCAGTCCGCATATGACTGGGCCGCCGCGCAATGGCAGGACGATGGGCGCCCGGTGCTGATGATCTCGCCCTGTTCCAGCCACGTGCGCCGCAACTGGTATGCAGACCGCTATGCAGCCGTGGCCAACCACGCCGCGCAGCGTGGTTGGCAGGTGGTGCTGTGCGGTGGCCGCAGCGAACTGGAGCGCAGCATGGCCGATGCCATCCAGGCACAACTGCTCACGCCGGCGCTGGACCTGGTCGGGAAGGACACCTTGAAGCAGCTGCCTGCCCTGCTTGCCCGTGCCAACCTGGTGATGACTCCGGACTCGGGCCCGATGCACATCGCCAACGCGATGGGCGCCAAGGTGCTGGGCCTGCATGCGGCCAGCAACCCGAACCGCAGCGGACCGTACTCGGACCGCCGCTACTGCGTGGACCGCTACGACGACGCCGCACGCAAGTACCTGGCCAAGCAGGCTGCCGATCTGAAATGGGGCACCAAGATCGAGTTCGACGATGTGATGGAACTGATCACTGTCGAAGACGGCATTGCGGCTTTCGAGCGTTACGTGGCCGATCATCTGGGGTGATTGGCCGGCCGAACGTTGGCCTGCGCCCAGCGGTTTCATCCACGCGTGGCGTGGACCTCCCTCTTTTGGCCGCCGGGATTACGCGCGCGGCGCGTAATCCTGGTAGGACTTTTCTTCCACGTACGCCGAGCCCAGCGCCAGGTTGATCGCCTTCTTGATGCGCGCACGCTCGTCGTTGCGCAGGTAGACGCTGCGCGCCAGGTCGACGAAGCCCTGGTCGAACGCCTGCGCCTTTTCCTTCAGGCGGATGTCGTCCTCGATGTCCCACAGCTGCTCGTTGACCGCCTTCAGCTCGGCACGCAGCTTGGCGATGTCCTTCACCGCCGCCGGGTGCGCCATCCAGGTCTGCTCCAGCGCCGACAGCTCCCTGCGCACGTTGGCCAGCTTGCCCTCGTCGCTGATGCGCTCGGACTTGATCTGCAGGATCGAGATCTTGTCCAGCAGCTCGCCGAAGGACACGGGGACAAGGATTTCAGCGCTCATGGGGGAAGGCTCCAGCAGGTGATGCATACATGGTAACCCGCGCGGCGCAAGCGCTGCGCCCCGGCGCCTGCAGGGTCAGCCGAGCGCGATGACTGGGGGAGATCTCCCCGCAGCTGCGTTAGCGGTCTGGAGAGGCGGCCTGTCGCCTCCTCGCCCGGCCAGTCCAACGGCCGAGCGCGCGCGACCCGCCCTGCCCACGCTGCAACGTGTTGAAAACACGCCGCATCAGCGTGTTCATGCAGCGAAAAAGGGGCGGCATCCGCACTTCACTCCTTTCCGTGGAACTCCGCATGCATCGATATCCCGCCCTCCCCACCCGTCGCGCCACCGTCCTCGGCAGTGCCCTTGTTGCAGCACTTCTCGGCATCGCTGCCTCACCGCAGGCCCATGCCAGTGCCTTCCACGTGAATGGAGACACGCTCTACTACACCGGCAACGTGCTGGCGACCGATCCGCAGACGCTGGAGGCCTACATCCTGGCCGCGCAGGCCCGGGGTACGCCGCTCCGCCAGGTGGTGTTCCGCAACTCGCCGGGCGGGGCCGCCTCCGGTGGCGTGGGCATGGGTGCCGTCATCCGCCAGCACGGGCTGGATACCGTACTGGACGGCGGCTGCTACTCGGCCTGCGCCGACGCCTTCGTTGCCGGCGTGAAGCGCAAGGTCACGCAGTTCGGCCTGCTGCCGGCGCACGGCAACTACACGGAGACGGTGCTGGGCATCCATGGCGAATCCGGCCCGAACGGTCCTACCCCCTACCCGGGGCAGGACAAGTACATCAAGTACTACCGGGACATGTTCGGCCCGACCGACTTCGCGGTCATCGAAGCGCGCATCGTCCAGGCGCACTATGAACTGACCCAGCAGTCGGGCTTCCTGCGCTACTTCGACCCGAACGTGGCGGCCGTGGCCACGCGCTTCTGCCCGACCCGCGACCAGAGCGCGGCAGGCAACTGCACCGCGTATCCCGGTGTGACCTTCTACAGTGATCGCGTCGTCACCGAAGCCGGTTACGTCCAGACCGGCGACGTGCTTTCCGTCGACAAGGACGTGAGCGGAGACCTCAATCCGAACCTGGCCGTGCGCGGGCGCTACACCAATGCGCTGGCCAACCTGCGCTACTTCCAGCAGTCGGCCCCGGACATCCGGCTGGACGACGCCTTCGGTGTGATCCGTATCGGCAAGGGCGGGGTCTGGTCGCTGGATACCGCTTCCGCCGCCCAGTATGTGGTCGCCGATGGCGGCACCCTGCGCCTGCAGCAGAATGGCTGGATCCACCACGCCGAAGCCATCGGCGCCCGCAATGGCGGGCGCATCGAACTGCAGCAGGGCGCACTGCGCAGCCTGACCGTGATCGAACGCGGCGGCGTGCTGACCGGGCACGGTTCATTGAATGCCACGATCGACATCAACGAGGGCGGAACGCTCGCGCCGTCCGGCATCGTCATGCGCCCCTACTCGCTGGAAGCACTCGCACCGGGTGGCGACGACGTGTTCACCAGCGAGCGCTTCCGGATCGGCAAGGGTCGCTACATCAACCTCAATGACGGTGCGAACCTGGCCTTCCAGGTCGACAGCCAGCGCACTGCACCGGCACTGACGCTGGAAGAAGCCCGCTACTTCCTGGTCGATGAGGACCGGCAGGCGGGGGACTACAACCTGTTCGGCAACATCAACCGCGCCGTGCTGAGCATTGCCCCCGCCGCCAGGCTGACGCTGGACGTCAAGCAGGCGTTCTTCCCGGCCGGGCAGCAGAACCACCTGGTGGGAACCCAGGTGGATGCCAGCGCCCTGCAGCTGCCCATCGCCCCCTGCAGCGCGTCGAACGGTGAGTACGCTGGCCTGTGGTGCCGCACCGCTACGCCCGATACCCTGACCCGCGCAGCACCGGTGTCGGACTTCATCGAAGGGCGCTTCCAGTACGTCGAGCGCAGTGGCGAGGCCGGCAGCGCGGTGGACCTCACCGCTCCCGGCGCCGTATTCCGCCCTCGCCACAATTCACTGCTCAGCTTCACCGTCAACCAGACCGGCAGCGGCCTGTGGCTGACCGCCAATCCCTCCTTCGACGACACACGCCTGTTCGGCAACGCCGCATCCGGCGACGGTCTGGGCATCGCATTGCAACAGGCCGCTGCGCAGCGCACCTCCTCGATGAGCGGACTGCTGGGTGCCCTGCAGTTCGCTGACCGCGATGACATCGCGCGCCAGGCGGGAGCATTGCGCGGCGACGCGCATGCCAGCCTGCGCCTGGCCGATACCGCACTGGTCGGCAGCATCGGCAACGTCGTGCAGCAGCACCAGGCAGCATCGCGCAGCGGTGGCGATGCGGACGGCCTGGCAGCACAGGCCGCGCAGACCGCCTCGGCGCAATCGGCAACGACCGGCAGTCGCCTGTTCAACCAGCTGGCGATGCACCTGGTCGCACCGGCAGATGCAGGCAGTGATGCGGGCGACGCCGGACACAACCGCAGCTTCTGGGCGCGCGGGTTCGGCAGCCATGGCCGTATCGAGGGTGGTGCGGGCGTCGCCGGCCTGAACCACACCATCGGCGGCATCGCGCTTGGTGCCGATACCCGTCTGGCAGACGACCGCGTGACACTGGGCGTGAGCCTTGCCGCGGCCGACATGTCGACCCGGTCCAGCGAAGGTGCAGGATTCAGCGGCGATGTCCGCGCGCTGGATATCGGCGGCTACGTGGACGCGCTCTATTCACGTGGCTACCTGTCCGCCGCCGTCCGCTACACCGATCTTCGCCACGACACCCGTCGCAGCATCGAGGGGATCGAGGGCCTGCAGGCACCGCTGCGCGCGAAGTACAGCAACGACGCGATCTCTGCGCGCGTGGAGCATGCGTTCTCGTTCACCACCGGCAACGGCGTGGTGATACAGCCGCTGCTGCCGGTGATCGACTACATGCGCACCTCGGCCACGCACTTCAACGAAGGCCAGGACGCAGCCGCACTCATCGGCCGCAGTGGCAGCCTGGAGAGCATCCGCGCAGGCGCCGGCCTGCAGTTGTTCAAGACCTTCGACGGCAACAACGGCGAGCGCATCACCCCGCGGGCCCGCGTGGTCTGGCAGAAGGAGCTGGGCGATACCCAGGCCCGCTACAGCAACGGCTTCACCGCCGCCCCGGACCTGCTGTTCAGTGCCAGCAGCCAGCCCGTCGGTGAGCAGGTCCTGGCCTGGAACCTGGGCGTGACCAGCCGTGCCAGCAAGCGCCTGTCGGTGATGGTTGATTACGTGGGCGAGCGGCGCGACGGCCAGACCCAGAACGGCATCCAGCTGGGGCTGGGCTACAGGTTCTGAGCACACGCCATTCGCACAGGGCATCGGTCCCCGCCCTGTGCGAATGACCTTGCCTTCCACGCCGTGCGTGGATGCACCCAGCGGGCAACGAGCGGCGCAACGTGTGGGGCGACGCGCGAAACGCGCGTCGTGTCCCGCGCCAGATAAAAGAAAAGGGCTGCCTTTCGGCAGCCCTCTTCTATTCCCGCAGAGACAAGGAAATCATCAATGCCGCATCCACGCCCGGAACCATCTGGAGAAGCAAGCCCCTCTGTTGAGGGGCTGCCCCGACAGGGGCGGGGAGAGGCAGGCAAAGGGAGGGGCCCACGCGTTGCCACGCAACGTGTGGGGCGACGCGCGAAACGCGCGTCGTGTCCCGCGCCAGATAAAAGAAAAGGGCTGCCTTTCGGCAGCCCTTTTCTTTTATCTGGCGGAGAGGGGGGGATTGTCGGGTGCATCCATGCACCCGACCCTTCCGCGCTACGCGCTCCAGGGCCAGCCTACGGCTGTCCGGTTCTGCTCCTGCAGAACCGTCGAACCCCGTCGGGAGTTCTCATCCCCCCGCATCAAAGGTGTCGATCACTACAACAACCGCCTGCATCTCCCGAACGTTGGCCAAGAAAAAAGCCGCCCAGTGGGCGGCTTTCTTCTTTATCTGGCGGAGAGGGGGGGATTCGAACCCCCGAGGCGCTATAAACGCCTGCCTGATTTCGAGTCAGGTACATTCAACCACTCTGCCACCTCTCCGGGTGGTCCCCGGCGGACCGGGGACGCGCATCATACGAGGAAGTGAGGCCGACGACAAGTCATTACGGCCAACGAACTGAAAATTTCCTGGGCGCATGCCTTGCCGGATGCCTGCGGCCACCCGATGATGCCTGTCTCCCCCGGCAATACCCCGCCCTGCCTACCATGATCGAATTCGGACACCTCACCCACCCCGGCATGCGCCGCGAGCTCAACGAGGACACCTACTACGGTGACAGCGAGCTGGCCCTGTGGCTGGTGGCCGACGGCATGGGCGGGCATGCCTGCGGCGAAGTGGCCAGTGCACTGGCACGCGAAACCATCGTGCGCGAGATCCGCCGCGGCGCACCGCTGGCACAGGCCATCCGCACTGCCGACGAAGAGATCATCCGCGCCTCGCGCCGGCGCAACGACACGTTGCCGATGGGCACCACCGTAGTCGCCGCGCGTGTGCAGGGCAACCGCTATGAAGTGGCCTGGGTCGGCGACAGCCGCGCCTACCTGTGGCGCGACGGCCAGCTGGCGCAGCTCAGCCAGGACCACAGCGTGGTGCAGGAACTGGTCGCGCAGGGCAACCTGACCGCCGAACAGGCACGCGCGCATCCGCATCGCAACGTGGTCACCCAGGCACTGGGCGTGACCGATCCAGCCCACCTGAACGTGGCCACCACCAGTGGTGAGCTGCGTCCGGGCATGCAGCTGCTGCTGTGCAGCGACGGTCTCACCGAGGAAGTGGATGACCGCGGCATCGCCCGCACCCTGGCATTCGAAGATGCCAGCGCGCAGGAATGCGTGGATACGCTGGTCGCCGCCGCACTCGATGGCGGTGGCCGTGACAACATCAGCGTGATCCTGGTGCGCTGCCATTAACCGGTAGAGCCACGCCATGCGTGGAGGCGGTAGTGCCGGCCGCTGGCCGGCTCACCCGGGGAACCTCGTATCAGGACGATGCCGGCCAGCGGCCGGCACTACCTCATTCCAGGCATTACGCGCTGGCGGGCTCTTCCACCTTCGGGCCATCCCACAGTGCGTGGCCGGCCTTCTTGCGCAGCCGTTCCAGCCGCGCAGCGTGCGCTTCCAGTTCCGACGGCGTAGCCACCACGCGCGGACGCGGCAGCAGCTTGCTGGTATCGAAAGCCTGCAACGCCGCGCCGGCACCGCCGCCGTCGTCATCGCCCAGGCCGAAGCCGATCTCTTCCTGGCCCGAGGTCAGTGCGATATAGACATCGCCAAGGATCTGCGCATCGAGCAGGCCGCCATGCAGCGCACGGTGCGAGTTGTCCACGCCCAGCCGCTTGCACAGCGCATCCAGCGAGTTGCGCTGGCCCGGGAAGCGCTCACGCGCCATCGCCAGGGTATCGATCACCGTACAGCGGTCGGCGATCTTTCCGTACTGCGGCCCCAGCAGCGACAACTCGTTGTCGAGGAAGCCAAGGTCGAACGCCGCGTTGTGGATGATCAGCTCGGCGCCATCGATGAACGACAGGAACTCATCGGCGATCTGCGCGAATTCAGGCTTGTCATCGAGGAACTCCAGGGTCAGGCCGGTGACTTCCTGCGCGCCCTGTTCGAACTCGCAGTCCGGCTTGATGTACTGGTGGTAGTTGTTGCCGGTCGGGCGGCGCTTGAACAGCTCCACGCAGCCGATTTCGACGATGCGGTTGCCCTTCTTCCACTCCAGGCCGGTGGTTTCGGTATCGAGGATGATCTGACGCATGGGCTCAGTTTACCGGGCTGGCGTCGCGGATCTGGATCGCCGCGTTGCGGGCCAGGGTATCCACCCGCTCATTGTCCGGGTCGCCGGAGTGGCCCTTCACCCAACGCCAGTCGATCTGGTGCCGCAGCGTGGCCGCGTGCAGGCGCTCCCACAGCTCGCGGTTCTTCACCGGATCACCGCCAGCGGTCTTCCAGTTCTTGCGGATCCAGCCGGGCATCCACTGGGTCAGGCCCTGCCGCACGTACTGCGAGTCGGTGTAGAGCACGATGTTGCACGGCTCGGTCAGCGTCTCGAGCCCGGAAATGGCCGCCATCAGCTCCATCCGGTTGTTGGTGGTGTGCGCTTCACCGCCACTGAGCTCGCGCTCGTGGCCCTTGTAGCGCAGCAACGCAGCCCAGCCGCCGGGGCCGGGATTGCCGAGGCAGGATCCGTCGGTGTGGATTTCGATGGTTTTCAATACAGCTCCAGAATCAGGTAGCAACGGTGCCGTGCCAGCGCACCGGCAGCGGTTTCGGCCCGGGCAGGGCCAGCGTGCGTTTCTCCGCATGGAACAGGCAGGCCGCGCGCAATGGCGCCCAGCCCCCCGGGCGACGGCCGCCGGCACCGCGCCAGAGCGGGCCGAGGTAGCGCATATCGTCGCACTCCAGGCCATGGCGGCCGAGCAGCAGGCGGATCCGCTGCGGCGTACGCACCACCAGCCCATGCTGCCGCCAGTGCGTGCGGTAGGGGCTGAACGGATTGAGGCTGCTCAGCCACAAATGGCCGCCCGGCATCAGTACGCGCTCGCACTCGTCGAGCAGCAGATCGGCATCGCCGGTGGTGACATGCTGCAGCACGATCGCATTGACGCTCTCGTTGGCCAGGGGCAAGGGCAGCCCGCAGCGGGTATCGCCGTCATAGCCCGGCCCCGACCCCTGCCGGAACAGGCGCAGGCCGCGCCCACCCAGCTGCGCATCCTCCAGCCAGGCCGCACTCGGCGCGATCCACAGCCAGGGCTGCGCGGGCAGTGCCGACAGCTGCGGAAGCAGCAACTGCCGTTCCAGAACGCGCAGCGCCGCCGCCGGCTCACTGTCGAACCACGGGGTCTGGCTCGCTTGACGGGTGCTCTGCAGCGCGGGCATGGTCCAATTCTATGCGACTGACTGCCCTGCCCGCATTTGCGGATAACTACATCTGGACGCTGATCGCCGACGATGGCACTGCCGTGGTCGTCGACCCCGGCGATGCCGCGCCAGTGCTCGCACTGGCCGATCAGGGCCTGCGCGTGGACACGATCCTGCTCACCCACCACCACGACGACCACATCGGTGGCGTGCCCGCACTGCAGGCTCGTTTTCCCGGTGTACGGGTCATCGCGCCGGTCGAAGAGCGCATCCCCACGGCCACCGAGCGGGTCGGCGAAGGTGAACGCGTTCAGGCACTGGGCCGGACGTTCCACGTACTATCCGTGCCCGGGCATACCTGCAGCCACATCGCGTTTCACACTGCTGAACATCTTTTCAGCGGAGATTCGTTGTTCAGCCTGGGCTGTGGACGTCTGTTCGAAGGTACGCCGTCCCAGCTGCTGGCATCGATGCGCAAGCTGGGTACCTTGCCCGCGCAACTGCTGCTTTGTTGCGCCCACGAGTACACCGTGTCAAATGCCGTCTTCGCGCGGCATGTCGACCCCGCCAACGCTGCCCTGTGGCAGCGCCAAGAGGAGGCTTTGGCCATGCGCCGCGATGACCGTTCCACCCTGCCGGTAACCCTGGCCAACGAATTCGACTGCAATCCCTTCCTGCGTGTGCACGCGGCGCCGATCCGTGCGTCGGTCTCGGCACACCTGGGCCGTGACGTCGTTGACGACGTCGACGTGATGGCCGGTCTCCGGCACTGGAAAGACGGCTTCCGCGCATGATGCGCCGAAGTCTGCCGCTGGCCCTGGGCCTTGTCCTGGGGCTGGCCGGAACCGCGGGCGCACAGTCGCTGGGCGCCGGCATCAGCCAGAACCTGACCGCTGCCGCGGCCCTGCCGCTGGATCCGTCCGCGCTGCCCGCCGCTTCGGTGCGCAACGGCCAGGAGATCTTCACCAGCTTCCGCGACGGCCTGGCCGAACCCAGCTGCGACGCCGAGGCCACCAGCCCACGCTGGCAGAAGCAGTTCGCCCACGCCCCCTCGCGCCTGGCCAACCAGGATGACGATGCGCTGGTGCTGTTCGGCTACGTGGTCGAAGAGCTGCGCAAGGCCGACCTGCCCACCGAGTTCGCGCTGATTCCCTTCGTGGAAAGCGGCTACCGGCCCAATGCCCGCAATGGCAGCGGCCCGACCGGCCTGTGGCAGTTCATCGCCACCACCGCGCGCAACCATCGCGTGCCGATGACCAACGGCTATGACGGCCGCCTGTCGGCGGTCGATTCGACCCAGGCCGCAGTGCGCTACCTGAAGACCCTGCACGGCATGTTCGGCGGCGACTGGCGCCTGGCCACCATGGCCTACAACGCCGGCGAGTACCGCGTGCTGCAGTCCATGCGCAAGGCTGGCATGAACGCGCAGAACGCCAAGCCTTCAGCGCTGCCCGGCCTGTCGCCGGTCACCCATGCCTACGTCGAGAAGCTGCATGCCCTGGCCTGCGTGCTGGAAGACGTGGAAGACCAGCCTGGCGTGATGGCCTCGCTGGACCGCACCGTGCCGGTGCTGAAGGACCACACCCTGCCTGCGGGCACCAGCGTGCAGCAGTGGGCCGCACAGCGCGCCCTGGACCCTGCCAGGATCGCCCGCCTCAACCCGGCCCTGGCCTCCGGTGGCCGTCCCTCGGGTACCACCCGCGTGCTGGCGCCGGTCTCGGCCGCAAATGCGACGGTAGCGGAGGCAGCGACCGCGCTGGTCGCCACTACCGCACCGGTGGCGGCCGCTGTCCCCACGCCGCAGGTCACCAGAACCGTCGCCGCGATCGCCGACCGTCCGCGCAGCCGCCGCCACACCGTGCGTGATGGCGAGTCGGCCTGGACCATCGCCCGCCGCTACGGCATGCCGGTGAAGGCCCTGCTGTCGCTGAACGGCCTGAGCGGCAGCAGCGTGCTGAAGCCTGGCGCGGTGCTGCGCGTCGAGGATTGACGCACAGGCCAAGCGCGCCTCCCGTATAGAGCCGAGCCCATGCTCGGCTTTTTCATGCCTGCGCCCAGCGGATGCAGTCGAGCACGGCTCGACTTTACAAAAGGCGGTCGAGCAAGCTCGACCACTACCAGAGGCCAAGCGCGCCACAAACGACGCGAAGACAAAAAAAGGCCCGGCATTGCCGGGCCTTCTTCGATCCTGCCCGCCGCGAGGCTTACAGGTTCGCTTCGGTGGTCTGGATCACGAACTTCTTGCGCATCGCCTCGACATAGGCCTTGGCCGCAGCCATGCCATCGATCTGGCTCAGCTGGTCCTTCAGCTGCTTCTGCTGCTCGGCGGTCACTTCCTTCACGTCGCCCGGGTTCACCTTGTTCACCGCGAACAGCAACGCATGGCCGTTGACATCGACCTTGCCGTAGCTCGGCTTGCCATCGGCCGGCACCGGCGCGCTGAAGATCGCGCGGTTGATTTCCGGGGTCGGTACCGGCTGGCTGCGCGGCAGGCCCGGCATCGGGCTCAGCTGCAGCTTCTCGCTGGCCGCCAGCGACTGCAGGGTGGCGCCCGCCTTCAGCTTGGCCAGCACGGCATCGGCCGCCTTGTCGCTGGCCTGGCGCTGACGGTCGGCACGGATCGCAGCGATCACCTGCTCGCGCGCCTTGTCCAGCGGCATGGCCTGTTCCGGGGTGTGCGCGGCCACGCGGATGACCACACTGTGGTTGGTCGCGCCGCCCAGCGCGATCGGGTCGCTGGCGGTCCCGTCCTGCACCAGCACGTCGGAGAAGGCGGCACGCAGCACGCCCGGGTCAGCGGCGATGCCACTGGCGGTGGCACGGGTGATCGGGCCCAGCGTCTGCAGCGGCAGGTTCACTTCCTTGGCCGCGGCAGCCAGATCGCTCGGGCTCTTGTTGATGGCGTCGACCAGACGGCCGGCCAGTTCGTTGAAGCCGCGCTCGCCGTCGGCCTTCAGCTGCTCGGCAGCCAGCGTGTCACGCACTTCCTCGAAGGACTTGCCCTGGCCGCCACGGACCGCAGCAACCTTGATGATGTGATAGCCGAACTCGGTCTTGACCGGACCAATCACGTCACCGGCCTTGGCAGCGAACAGCGCATCTTCGAACGGCTTGACCATCGCGCCGCGTTCGACCCAACCCAGGTCACCACCCTGGCCCTTCGAACCCGGGTCTTCCGAGTTGGCCTTGGCCAGTGCAGCGAAGTCGGCGCCGGCGGCCTTGGCTTCGGCGGCAATCTTGTTCGCCTTGGCTTCGGCACCGTCGCCGGTGATCAGGATATGCGAGGCCTGGCGCTGCTCCGGCGTGGTGAACTTCGCCTTCTCGTCTTCATAGCGCTTGCGCAGGGTGGCTTCGTCGGCGGCGGTCGGTGCCGGCAGGTTCGCACCATTGATCTCGACGTACTCGAGCGAAACGCTCTCGGCCTGGCGGAAGTCCTTGCCATGGCTGTCGTACCACTGCTTGATCTGCGCGTCGGTCACCGGCGCGGTATCGGCCGGCACTTCCGGCAGCGCGGCCAGCTCGACATCGCGGGTCTCGCCCAGCAGCTTCAGCAGGCGCTCGGTCTCGGACTGGGTAACGAAGCCCGAGTTCTGCAGGCCCGACGGGATCACCGACTGCTGCAGGCTCTCACGCACCAGTTCCTGGAACTGGGTCGGCGTGCGCGGCGGATTGCCACCGGCAAGCGCCAGGCGGTAGTTGTTCTCGTTGAACTTGCCGTTCGAATCGAGGAAGGCCGGGATGGTCGCGATGTACTCGCGCACCGCGCCATCGCCGATCACGACACCGGCCTGCTCGCCAACCAGGCGCACGACCTGTTCGTCGATCAGCTGATCGAGCACGGCCAGCTTGTTTTCAGTGCTTTCAAACGCGCGCGGGTCGAAATTCTCGCCCTGCTGCTGGCGCTCACGCATGCGCTCCTGCTCGAAGCGGGTGCGGAAATCCTGCGCACTGATCTCATGGTGCTGCCACAGCATGCGCACCGGCCACCACGACGGTGCCGAACGCCACCAGGTCGGCGGCGCGGAAACCTTGGCCACGTTCTGTGCGCCAACGCCACCGAGGTAGCTGTTGTCGATCACGAACAGGAACGGAATCATCAGCAGCCCCAGGATCACGGTGACGATCCAGCCTGAGGTCTTGTCGCGGAGTTTCTGCAGCATGGTGAGGAATCACAAGGCCTGATTGGCGAGCCCGGCAGTGTAACCCGCTTCGTCGCAGGGACCAAAAGCAGCGCCGGCGTGGCCTGCGCACCGCTTCCGACGGCACAAAGAAAAAGCCCCCGGCTTGCGCCGAGGGCTTTTAGAGTTGGCGGAGCGGACGGGACTCGAACCCGCGACCTCCGGCGTGACAGGCCAGCATTCTAACCAGCTGAACTACCGCTCCGCGCTGAAACTTTGCAGGCGCCCAGTATATCCGAAGACTCCCTGGAAACCCAGCCCGATGAACACTTTTTTCAAAGTTTTTTCACAGGGACTTAAGAATTCTGCAATGGCGGAGCGGACGGGACTCGAACCCGCGACCTCCGGCGTGACAGGCCAGCATTCTAACCAGCTGAACTACCGCTCCGTTCTTGCAAAAACCTTTCGCCTTCTTCCCGAGCCTTCCGGGGAGAAGACAAGGCCCCCGGCTTCAGGCCGGGGGCCTCGATGTAGTGGCGGAGCGGACGGGACTCGAACCCGCGACCTCCGGCGTGACAGGCCAGCATTCTAACCAGCTGAACTACCGCTCCGCATTGTTGCTTTTTTTGCTTTCCAGCCGGCCTGGACCGGGAAGAAAACAAAGCCTCCAGCTTTTGGCCGGAGGCCTCGTTGAATGGCGGAGCGGACGGGACTCGAACCCGCGACCTCCGGCGTGACAGGCCAGCATTCTAACCAGCTGAACTACCGCTCCACACTCAAACTTTTACCGCGGTGCTGTGGTGGGTGCTGAGGGTTTCGAACCCCCGACCCTCTCCGTGTAAAGGAGACGCTCTACCGCTGAGCTAAGCACCCCAGCGAGCCGCTTAGTTTACAGCATCCTTCAGGGCCTTGCCAGCCTTGAACGACGGATTCTTCGAAGCAGCGATCTTGATGGTGTCGCCGGTCTTCGGGTTGCGGCCGGTGCGTGCAGCACGGTCGCGAACCTGGAAGGTACCGAAGCCAACCAGGGTGACCGCATCGCCGTCCTTCAGCGCCTTGGTGATGGCAGCAACGACGGCATCGACAGCGCGGCTGGACTCGGCCTTGGTCAGGTCGGCAGCTTCAGCAACGGCATCGATCAATTCGGTCTTGTTCATTCTCTACAACTCCTTTGGCGGTGGGTTCCGCTTATTCGACAGGGAAGCAACCGCATGCCTTCTGCATGCGGCCACCATGTGGAAACGGTTCGCCGATTCAGTCATCGCTGACAGCGATCACTCATTCGCGAGTGCTGCTTTTATACCAGTGGCCCTACCCCCACGCAAGCTGGAAAGCCAGCAATGACGCGGGTTTCGGGCCATTGGACAGCGCGCGTCAATGCTTGACGCGCGCGCTTCCACTCGGTTTGGCCTTGCTGCGCACCGTGACACGCTGCGCACTCTTGCGCGCCTTCTTCGGTGCCAACGGACGCTCCAGCGCCAAGTCCAGGACCTCTTCGATGTACTTCACCGGGACGATCTTCAGATCGCGGGTGACGTTGGCCGGAATGTCGGCCAGGTCCTTGCGGTTCTCTTCCGGGATGATGACCGTGCGGATGCCGCCACGCAGTGCCGCCAGCAGCTTTTCCTTCAGGCCACCGATGGCGGTGACGCGACCACGCAGGGTGATCTCGCCGGTCATCGCCACATCGGCACGCACCGGCACCCTGGTCAGCATCGACACCAGCGAGGTGACCATTGCCGCACCGGCGCTCGGGCCGTCCTTCGGGGTGGCGCCATCGGGCACGTGCAGGTGCACGTCGTGCTTCTGCAGGAAGTCGCTGTCGATGCCGAAGCCGACCGCGCGCGAACGCACCACCGACAGCGCCGCTGAAGCCGATTCCTTCATCACGTTGCCGAGCTGGCCGGTCAGGATCAGCTGGCCCTTGCCCGGCACCAGCGTCGATTCGATCTGCAGCAGATCGCCGCCCACCTCGGTCCAGGCCAGGCCGGTGACCAGGCCGATCTCGTTCTCTTCCTCGGCACGGCCGAAGTCGAAGCGACGCACGCCCAGGTACTTGTCCAGGTTCTTGCTGGACACGCTCACCAGCGCCTTCTTCTTCGCGCCCTTCTTCGCCTTCACCGGCTGCGGGCCGGCCAGCGCGATCTCCTTCACCACCTTGCGGCAGATCTTGGCGATCTCGCGTTCCAGGTTGCGCACGCCCGATTCGCGCGTGTAGTAGCGCACGATGTCCTGGATGGCATCGCTGCCGATCTCCAGCTCTTCCGGCTGCAGGCCGTTGGCCTTGACCTGCTTGGGCACCAGGTAGCGGGTGGCGATGTTGAGCTTCTCATCCTCGGTGTAGCCGGGGATGCGGATCACTTCCATGCGGTCCAGCAGCGGGCCGGGAATGTTGAGCGAGTTCGAGGTGGCCACGAACATCACTTCGGACAGGTCCAGGTCCACTTCCAGGTAATGGTCGTTGAATGCGTTGTTCTGCTCCGGGTCGAGCACTTCCAGCAGCGCCGAAGACGGATCGCCACGGAAGTCCATCGACATCTTGTCGATCTCGTCGAGCACGAACAGCGGGTTCTTGCTGCCGACCTTGTTGAGGTTCTGCACGATGCGGCCCGGCATCGAACCGACGTAGGTACGACGGTGGCCACGGATCTCGGCCTCGTCGCGCACGCCGCCCAGCGACATGCGCACGAACTTGCGGTTGGTGGCCTTGGCGATGGACTGGCCCAGCGAGGTCTTGCCCACGCCCGGCGGCCCGACCAGGCACAGGATCGGTCCCTTCATCTGCTTCACGCGCGACTGTACCGCCAGGTATTCAAGGATGCGTTCCTTGACCTTCTCCAGGCCGTAGTGATCGGCGTCGAGCGTGTCCTGCGCAGCCTTCAGGTCCTTGCGCACCTTGCTGCGCTTCTTCCACGGCACGCCCAGCAGCCACTCCAGGTAGTTGCGCACCACCGCGGCTTCGGCCGACATCGGCGACATCTGCTTGAGCTTGTTCAGTTCGTTGCGCGCCTTGGCTTCAACGGCCTTCGGCATGCCGGCTTCGGCGATCTTGCGGGCCAGTTCTTCCAGCTCCCCCGGTGCGTCGTCCAGGTCACCCAGTTCCTTCTGGATGGCCTTCATCTGTTCGTTGAGGTAGTACTCGCGCTGGCTCTTCTCCATCTGCGACTTCACGCGGCCGCGGATGCGCTTCTCCATCTGCTGCACGTCGATCTCGCCGTCGACCAGGCCGACCAGCATTTCCAGGCGGTCGCCCACGGCCAGCGTTTCCAGCAGGCGCTGCTTGTCGGCCAGGCGCACGCTGATGTGCGCGGCGATGGTGTCGGCCAGGCGCGCCGGCTCATCGATGCCCGACAACGTCTGCAACAGCTCCGGCGGCAGCTTGCGGTTGGTCTTGACGTACTGCTCGAACAGCGACATCAGCGAGCGGGCGATGGCCTCGACCTCGCGCGCTTCGCGCTCGTCAGTGGCGTCGATCTCCACCGCCTGGCCGTGCAGCGAGCCGTTGCGCTCGTCGACGTGGGTGACCTGCACGCGCGACAGTCCTTCGACCAGCACCTTGATGGTGCCGTCGGGCAGCTTCAGCAGCTGCAGCACCTGCGCCAGCGTACCGACCTGGTAGAGGTCGGCCGCATGCGGGTCGTCGGTTTCGGCCGACTTCTGCGCCAGCAGCAGGATGCGCTTGTCCGCCTCCATTGCCTGTTCGAGCGCGTGCATGGACTTGTCACGGCCGACGAACAGCGGGATGACCATGTGCGGGAACACCACTACGTCGCGCAGCGGCAGGACCGGCAGGTCGAGGGTTTCACTTGGGGAACGGGCCATGGGGGCTCCAGGGAAGGGGGAAAACCGCCTCCGGGAGGGCATCTTCCGGAGACAAAAAAAGCCGATGGCCCCGTTATGGGGCCATCGGCTTTCAGATGCAAGGCATTCCTTTAAAATCCTTTCCAATCAACAACCTGGAAGGATCACTCGGCGCCTGCGGCCTTCTGTTCAGGGGCCGCCGGGGTCTGGTAGATCAGGTACGGCTCGGACTTGTGCTCGATCACCGATTCGTCCACGACCACCTTGCTGACGTTCTCCTGCGACGGCAGGTCATACATGGTGTCCAGCAGGACGGATTCGACGATGGTGCGCAGGCCACGGGCGCCGGTCTTGCGCTTGAGCGCCTTCCTGGCGATGGCCGACAAAGCGTCCGGACGGAACTCCAGCTCGACGTTCTCCATCTCGAACAGCTTCTTGAACTGCTTGGTGATGGCGTTCTTCGGCTCGGTCAGGATCTTGATCAGGGCCGGCTCGTCCAGCTCCTCCAGGGTCGCGACCACCGGCAGGCGGCCGACGAACTCGGGAATCAGGCCGAACTTGATCAGGTCTTCCGGCTCGACTTCCGCCAGCACCTTGCCCACTTCCTGCTTGCGCTCGCTGCTCTTCACCTTGGCGCCGAAGCCGATGCTGCCGACGTCGGTGGAACGTGCCTGGATCACCTTGTCCAGCCCGGCGAACGCGCCGCCGCAGATGAACAGGATGTTCTTGGTGTCCACCTGCAGGAATTCCTGCTGCGGGTGCTTGCGGCCGCCCTGCGGCGGAACGCTGGCCACGGTGCCTTCGATCAGCTTCAGCAGGGCCTGCTGCACGCCTTCGCCGGACACGTCGCGGGTGATCGACGGGTTCTCGCTCTTGCGCGAGATCTTGTCGATTTCATCGATGTAGACGATGCCCTGCTGCGCCTTTTCGACGTCGTAGTCGCACTTCTGCAGCAGCTTCTGGATGATGTTCTCCACGTCCTCGCCCACGTAACCGGCTTCGGTCAGCGTGGTGGCGTCGGCCATGGTGAACGGCACGTTGAGCAGGCGGGCCAGGGTCTCGGCCAGCAGCGTCTTGCCCGAACCGGTCGGGCCGACCAGCAGGATGTTCGACTTCGCCAGTTCGACGTCGTCGTTCTTCTGCCGGCTCTCGATGCGCTTGTAGTGGTTGTACACGGCCACGGCCAGGGTGCGCTTGGCACGGTTCTGGCCGATCACGTACTGGTCGAGGACCTCGAGGATCTCGCGCGGCTTGGGCAGCGAACTGCGCGCCGACTGCGCCTTTTCCTCAAGTTCCTCACGGATGATGTCGTTGCACAGCTCCACGCATTCATCACAGATGAACACGCTCGGACCCGCAATCAGCTTGCGCACTTCATGCTGGCTCTTGCCGCAGAAAGAGCAGTAGAGGATCTTGCCGGTGTCCGTGGAACGACCTTGGCGGTCTTCGCTCATGCTTCGCTTACCCAGTTACCCCACCCGCTGAACGGGGGTTCGATTCGAGAATAGCACAGGGCCGAGGGGACACCAGTCCCGCCCGACCCTGCAGGAACGAGGCCTCCATGGCCCCGTGAAGGCCGGTCAACCGGCCTGGATCGACTCATCCGGACGACGCTCCAGGACCTGGTCGACCAGACCGTAGGCCTGCGCCTCGAAGGCGCTCTTGAAGTTGTCGCGCTCGGTGTCGCGGGCGATCGTCTCCAGCGACTGGCCGGTGTGCTTGGCCAGCACCTCGTTCAGGCGCGAACGCAGGGTCAGGATCTCACGCGCGTGGATGTCGATGTCGGTGGCCTGGCCCTGGTAGCCGCCCAGCGGCTGGTGGATCATCACGCGCGAGTTCGGCAGCGCATAGCGCTTGCCGGCTTCGCCCGCGGCCAGCAGCAGGGCACCCATCGAGGCAGCCTGGCCGATGCAGGTGGTGCTCACATTCGGCTTGATGTACTGCATGGTGTCGTAGATCGCCATGCCGGCGGTGACCACGCCACCCGGCGAGTTGATGTAGATGTTGATGTCCTTTTCCGGGTTTTCCGATTCCAGGAACAGCAACTGCGCCACCACCACGTTGGCCATGTGATCGTCGATCGGGCCCACGAGGAAGATCAGGCGCTCCTTCAACAGGCGCGAATAGATGTCGTAGGCACGCTCGCCGCGGCTGGTCTGCTCGACCACCATCGGAACCAGGTTCAGGGCTTTGGTTCGGTTGTCCATTACGTGAGGTACCTATCTTGGGGGGCAACAACCCCGCGCCGGCAAAGGCGCGGGGCATCCGGTGATCCGCCCGGGCTTACTGGCGGATCGCGTCCTGGAACGACAGCTTCTCTTCGGTGTGCTGGGCACGCTCGGCGATCCAGTCGATCACCTGCTCTTCCATCACACGGTTCTGCAGGCCAGACATCAGCTGGGGGTCGTTGCGGTACATCTCAATGACCTGCTCCGGCTCTTCGTAGGTCGAAGCGATCAGACGCATCGTTTCGTTCAGGCGCTTGGCTTCCAGGCGCAGGTCGTTGATGCGGGCCACTTCACCGACCAGCAGGCCGACCAGCACGCGCTTGGCGGCCGCTTCCTTGAAGCCTTCGTGGGCATCGGCCGGGATCTCGCCGACGTTCTGGCCGTTGCGGCGGATCTGCTCGACCTGCTGGGCCAGCATGGCACGGGCTTCGTTCTCGACCAGGCGCGGCGGCATTTCCACCGAGGAATAGGCGGCGATCAGCTGCTCGCCCACTTCGCGGCGCAGGCGGTTCATCAGGGCGCCCTTCAGCTCGCGCTCCAGGTTGGCGCGGATGTCGCTGCGGAACTGCTCCACATCGCCACCCTTCACGCCGAAGCTCTTGATGAAGGCTTCGTCGACCGCCGGCACGACCGGCTCGGACACTTCGGCGACCTTGACGGTGACCTGCACGGTCTTGCCGGCCAGCACCGGCACACGCCAGTCCGCCGGGAACTCGACGTCCAGGGTCTTCTCTTCGCCCTTGGCCAGGCCGACCAGGCCCTTTTCAATGGTCTCGAACATCATGCCCTGGCCGAGCACGATCGAACCCTTCTCGGTGCCTTCGGCCGGCAGGCGCTCTTCACCGGCCTGCGACCAGGTTTCCACCGCGACCAGGTCACCGTCCTGCGCGCCACGGCTGACCGGGGCCCAGGTACGACGCTGGTTCTGCAGGTTCTCGATCATCTGGTCGATGTCGGCGTCGGTGATCTCGGCGGTGTGGCGCACGACAGTCAGCTTGCTGACGTCGATGTCGCCGAAGTCCGGCACCACTTCCACGGTGGCCACGAAGGAGAATTCACCCTCGTCGCCCTTGTCGATGCGCGGGCTGCCGACGATGCGCAGATCGTGCTCGCGCACGGCCGCGTCGAAGGTTTCGCGCAGCAGGCCGTCCAGCGCCTCGCCACGGACCTGCGCGCCGAAGCGCTGCTCGATCACCTTGGCCGGCACCTTGCCCGGACGGAAACCCTTGATGCGGGTGGTACGGGCGATTTCGCCCAGGCGGCCGACGATGTGGCTCTGCAGACGGTCTTCCGGCAGCGAGAAGCTCAGGCGGCGTTCCAGGTTGCCGGTGGATTCGATCGAAGCTTGCATGTTGACTCCTGCCACCGGTGGCCCACGCCCCCGGCTCGATGATTGGGATGAAACGGTTGTAAGGACACGACGTCTGGGACGCGCCTGCTTGCCGCAGCCCTTTAGTTTCGCCCAATTCGGCCTGCACTGCCAGCGCGTGCCGGTCAAGAGGGGCAGCGGGGCCCGATCAGGGCGGGGGACAGGCCGGCACTGGTGCGAAAGGGGGGACTCGAACCCCCACGCCTTGCGGCACTGGAACCTAAATCCAGGGCGTCTACCAATTCCGCCACTTTCGCGTGGCCGGCACAGGCGTTCATTGTCGCAGGCGCCGGCTGGAATCGGAAGGCCTGCACAAAACTGAACATGACAGGCGGGCACATCGTCCGCGCCAAAGGCCGTCCCGAAAGTCAGGCGACCGTTCGGGACGGCAGCGACTCAGTGTTTCGCCGCGGCAGGGGGCGCAGATGCGTCAGCGCCCTGCCCAGCCGCCACATCCACCTTGCGGATGTCCACGCCACCATCGTCGGTGCTACGCAACTCCACAGCCTCGCGGGCGGCCCCACCCTCCGCCAGCGATGCCGGCTGCGCGACTCCGGCGATCGGGCGCGCCGGAACGGCCCCGGTGCCCGCATCGCGCTCGACCGTCTTCGCCGGGTCACTGCCAGGTGCGCAGGCCACCAGCGCCAGCAACGCGAAAGGAACCCACGCCATCCGGCACAGTCGGTTGATATCGGTCATCAGCTTCTTCCTTCGTACATGCGCCCTCGGCGCGGAAGATCCATTGGGTGCGATGAAAGAGGCAATGCGGTGAGAAGCAGCGCACAGCATTGAGAACACTGATGACGCACATGCCCCTGGTTTCAGCACCGCTTCAGTAGATCCGCGCCATGCGTGGATGAAGCGCAACCCGGCCACAGGCAAGAAAAAAGCCACTTGGCGAACCAAGTGGCTTTCGTCTGGTGGGCTGTCAAGGATTCGAACCTTGGACCTATTGATTAAGAGTCAACTGCTCTACCAACTGAGCTAACAGCCCGAAATCGGGGCGCGAATTATGACCCGATCCGCTCGGTGGGTGCAAGCACTTTTTTCAACATCGTTGAAACCAGCGCTGCAGTCCCGCTGCCGCTGCAGAACCCCGCCAGGCGGAGCGCTTCAGCGCGTGATCCATCGAAATGACGGGGTCACACTTATAAGAAAAAAGCCACCTGGCGTACCAGGTGGCTTCCGTCTTGGTGGGCCGTCAAGGATTCGAACCTTGGACCTATTGATTAAGAGTCAACTGCTCTACCAACTGAGCTAACGGCCCGTGAAACTCAGACGCACATTGTAGCGTGCATTCTGTTTATTGCAATACCGCTCCGGCTGCGCCGATACGGTTGAAACAGTGGGGTGGCTGAGGGGATTCGAACCCCCGACCACCGGAATCACAATCCGGTACTCTAACCAACTGAGCTACAGCCACCACTGAAACTTCTGCTCCCCTGCCGATGCTGCCAGCAGTGAAACCTGATGCGTTGCGACCGGGTGGGACCAGAAGGCCGTCCCCTGAAGCGAGTCCGGCATTTTCCGGGAGTCGCGAAGGAATTGCAAGCATTTCTTCACATTGATGTGCCGGTCGCCATTCCGGCCCGCGTCGCGCTGCGCACGCGCCCGCCTCAGCGCCGATCCTCATCCAGCAGTGACTTGAACAGATCGGCCGACGGTATCTGCGAAAGCGGGATTTCCGCCATCTTGAACCACTGCGTCGGCGCTTCCGGATGGGGTCCCGACAGCACCACCCTGCCCTTCCCGTGGCGATACGACGCAGCCGCAATGTCGCCACTGGTGTAGCGGGAAATCACCTTGAACCCTTGGTCGCGTGGCGCCTTGGGCAGGTAGGGACCGTCCTGGAAGTACACCGTCTGGCGACGCCCGTCCCAGACGACGGGAATCACGGCATCGTCTTCATCCTGTACCGGGAATCCCGGCCTGCCGGCCTCGGCGTCCAGGTCCTGCGCCAGCAGGCCCAGATGCGATGCGCCGGCCAGGTAGGCCCCCATGCACAGGCCGATGTAGGTTCCGCCTGCATCGACGAAACGACGGATGACTGCCGCCCCCTCTTCGCCCACCGCCGCCATCGCGGCGTCGATGTCCTGCCCGCCCCCCGGCTGCACATAGGCCCGATAGCGCGACGTGGCCAGCGAATCGACATCGACGGCCTCGCCCGGGCCGACGAACACCACGTGATAGTCCGGACGCGAACGATGGATGGCCTGTTCGACGGCCTCCGAACACCCTGGGCAACCGGCCTCGCCGCGGTAGACCGCAATCACTGGGGCGTTGGCGGACGCCTGCACGGCAAGCCCCAGGCCCATCGCCAGCAGCAGACAGCGCGATCGCGCAACGGTGTTCATCAAGGGATGGCTCAGCGCAGTCACCCCGGCATGGGGCAGGCCGACTATGCATCGGCCACGACGGACCAGATTGAATGCGCGCCAACACAGCGCAGGACCAGGCAGAGGCCGGTAACAACAGGACCTGCAGGAGATGGGTGAAATGGCGCGCCCGACAGGAATCGAACCTGTAACCGCCGGCTTAGAAGGCCGGTGCTCTATCCAGTTGAGCTACGGGCGCCCGGACCGGAACGGTGTCCAATCCGACGTGATGTGGGATTGGTCGGGGTAGAGGGATTCGAACCCCCGACATCCTGCTCCCAAAGCAGGCGCGCTACCAGACTGCGCTATACCCCGGTCTTGCAATCCCCTCGGGCCAGGCCCGGGGAGCTGGTCATTGTGGCCAAGCGCATCATGAACTGTCAACGCGGGCGACTCGAACGCGACGCCTGGCACGGCACCACGTGCAGCCATCAGCTATGCTCCCGGTCATCGGCCGGATGGCCGTCCAGCCCCTCATCCGCACGGAGAACACGCATGCGCAGCGGCAACCCGGCTCTTTCCGAGTCGACCTTCCTCGACCTCGCCAGCGGCTCGGTGGTGACCAGCCCCGACCAGGTGATGACTCTCAACGGCACCGCCAACAAGACCGGCATCCTGCTGTTGTTGACCGTGCTGACCGCGGCGTTCGCCTGGAGCCAGGCGGTCGACGAGTACGGCCAGATTTCCGGCAGCGCGAGCCTGTATGCCATCGGTGGCGCGATCGGCGGCCTGGTGCTGGCGTTGATCACCATCTTCAAGAAGGAATGGTCGCCGGTCACCGCGCCGATGTACGCGCTGGTCGAAGGCCTGTTCCTGGGCGCCGTGTCGGCGCTGTTCAACATGAAGTACCCGGGTATCGTGTTCCAGGCCGTACTGCTGACCTTCGGCACCCTGGCCGCCCTCCTGGTCGCATACCGCAGCGGCGTGATCAAGGCCACCGAGAACTTCAAGATGGGCGTGGTCGCCGCCACCGGCGGCATTGCCCTGCTCTACCTGGCATCGTTCGTGCTGGGCTTTTTCAACATCAACGTGCCGGTGATCCATGACTCCAGCTGGCTGGGCATCGCTTTCAGCCTGTTCGTGGTGGTCGTGGCTGCATTGAACCTTGTACTGGACTTCGACTTCATCGAGACCGGCGTGGCCCAGCGCGCGCCGAAGTACATGGAGTGGTATGGCGCATTCGGCCTGATGGTGACCCTGGTCTGGCTGTATGTGGAGTTCCTGCGCCTGCTGTCGAAGATCCAGCAGCGCTGAATCGGAACATGCCATAGACGACAAAGGGCGCCTCTCGTGGCGCCCTTTTTCGTTCCGCCCTCAGCGCGCCAGCAGCGTCGGCAGCGACGAGGCCAGCAACGCAATGCCTGATGCGGTCAGCAGGCCCAGTACGAGCTGCCTGAAGCGCAGCTCGCTGACGCCGATGTAGACGCGCGCGCCCAGCAGGGTCGGCACCAGCATGGCTGGCGCCACGATGGCGAAGTACGGGAGCATCTGCCGGCTCACCAGGCCACTGCCGACATAGGTGGCCATGGTCACCGCCAGCATGGCCAGATTGAAGTTCTGGATGACCGCGCGCTGCTCGTCCTTGCCGAAGCCGCGCAGCGTGCTCCACAACGTCGGCACCGGCCCGGCGAAGCCGCCGATGCCGCTGAGCACGCCACCGGCCATGCCAGCAATCGCATCACCGATACGGCCGCCAACGCGGACCGGAGGCAACGAGCGCACCATCAGCATCACCGGGCACCACAACGCCAGGAAGCCGCCCAACAGCGCCTTGAACCAGTCCATGTCCAGCTGCGGCAACACCATCACGCCCAGCGGAATGCCGGCCAACCCGCCCAGCACGAACGGCAGCAGCAGGCGCAGGTTGAATCCGCGGCGCACGGTGAACACCGCGACCAGCTGGCCGACCAGCGCGCCGAACACCGACAGCGTGGCCGCCAGTCGCGGCTCCAGCCCCCATGCCCAGAACGACGTCGCCACCATGCCAAAGGCGAAGCCGGACAGGCCCTGCACGAATCCGGCGACGATCGCGCCCAGTGCGACCAGCAGATACACCGACTCCATCACCACCTCGATTGCAGCCGCGCGACTACCCTGCCGCGCCCACCTGTGCAGCGTAGTGCGCCGCAAGGTGCTCGACCAGCGCACGCACTTTCGGCGCCAGCGCACGTGCATGCGGATACAGCGCGAAGTAGCGCCGCTGTCCGGCGTGCCAGGCAGGCAGCACACGGATCAAACGACCGGCGCGTAGGTCTTCCTGCACCGTCAGTGCGGTGAACAGGCTGATGCCCATTCCCGCAAGCGCGGCGGCATACAGTGCCGGCGTGGCATCCACGCGCAGGCGCTGGCCAGCCTCGATGTTCATGCTGGCACCACGCGGCCCCTGCAGCTGCCAGGGCGGCATTGACGGTGTGGGACTGAAGCCCAGCAGCGTGTGCTGCGCGAGATCCGATGCCTGACGCGGCAGGCCATGACGCGCCAGGTAGGCTGGCGCGGCCACCAGGATGCGAGGGCAGCTGGCCAGTTCACGTGCGACCAGCTGGCTGTCCGGCAACGCATGCGCGATGCGCAGGGCCAGGTCAAACCCACCACCGACGACATCGACCAGCTGATCATCGGCCGACAGATCCAACGAGACGTGCGGGTAACGCTGCAGGAACGACGGCAACCAATGCGGCAACTCCTGGCTGGCCACGACCTGCGGCACGCTGATGCGTACGCTGCCACTGGGTTGCGCCTGCCCGGCGCGGGCACGGTCGTCCGCCTCCTGCAGGCGGTCCAGCAGCGTTGCCGCCTCGCGGTAGTAGTCGCGCCCGGCCTCGGTCAATGACAGCCTGCGGCTGTTGCGATCGAGCAAGCGAACCTGCAGATGCTCTTCCAGCTGGCGCAGTTGCCGTGACATCGCCGAGTGGGTGGTCCCCAGGCGTTCAGCGGCCGCGGTGAAACTGCCCGCGTCAACGATGGCGCGCAGCGCACGCAGGGCGGCGAAGTGATCCATCGGCGGGCAACTCCATGTGGCGGGGCCCACGGCATGCGGGCCCCGCCAGCTTATCAAGCGCCGTCGCCGGCCTTGCGCACCGGCAACGCCAGGATCGCGTCGGTACTCATGACATCACCGAAGGCGTCTTCGATCTGCGCCAGCGAGGCATCGTGCAGCGCGCGATGATCGATGCGCTGGCCACCAGCCAGGTCCAGGTCACGACTGGCGCTGGCATCGGACGACACGATCACCCGGTAACCACGGGGTGCGGCCGCCGCGTCGCGCGCGGCACCGGCCACACAAGCATGGGTCTGCAGGCCGGTGACGATCAGGGTGTCGATGCCGGCATCCTTCAGCACCGTGTCGAGCACCGCGGCCGAGCTGCCAGCGAACACACTGACGTTGTCCTTCTGCACGACCGTCTCGCCCTTGCGCGGCTGCAGGTCGCGATGGAAGTCGGCATTGACGCTGCCCTGCGCGAACAGCGGTGCACCGGCCGGCAACACGTGCTGCACGTGGATCACGCGGATGCCGTGGGCATCGGCGAACGCGACCACCCGCTTGGCCTGGCGCAGTGCGGCCACGCCATCGGGAATGACCATGCGGCCACCGGCAAAGCCCGGCGCGGCCTTGGCATCGAAGTACTCGTTCTGGAAGTCGATCACCAGCACGGCGGTCCTCGCTGCATCCAGCGAGGTCGCGACCGGCGCGCCCGCCATATAGCGGATGGTGGGATGGGCCGACTCGGCGGCAACAACCGGAATGGTGGCGGCCATGCCGATCAGGCTGGCCAGGCCGAAGGCGGTGAGATTCATGGAGCGACTCCTGTGCAGTGGAAAGTGGGCACAGGATGCAGAGCGGATGGCGCACGAACCAGCCGTGCAACAGCACATGATCTGTGCGAAATACGCACAGACAACCCCTGTAGACCCCCCCATGGGTGGCTGCGGACCAAAGCCCCGCCATCCACGCATGGCGTGGATCTACGAGTCAGCCCACAACGCAACGGGGCGCCCGAAGGCGCCCCGCTGTGGATTCAACCGAGGTCGCCCGGCCGCTTACAGGCGGCTGGCGATGGCCTGGGCAAAGCTCATGGTGGTGCCGGTACCGCCCAGGTCGCCGGTCAGCGAATCCTTGGCTTCCATGGTGGCCACGATGGCCTTGCGCAGGCGCTCGGCGTTTTCCGGCTGGCCGATATGGTCCAGCATCTGCGCGGCTGCCAGCAGCAGCGCGCACGGGTTGGCCTTGCCCTGGCCGGCGATGTCCGGCGCGGTGCCGTGCACGGCTTCGAAGATCGCGGCGTCCTTGCCGATGTTGGCACCCGGGGCCAGGCCCAGGCCACCCACCAGGCCGGCGCACAGGTCGGAGATGATGTCGCCGAACAGGTTGGTGGTGACAATCACGTCGAACTGTTCCGGACGCATCACCAGCTGCATGCAGCAGTTGTCGACGATCATTTCCTGGAACTCGATGTCCGGGTACTGCGCGGCCACTTCACGGGCGACGTTCAGGAACAGGCCCGAGGTCGACTTGATGATGTTGGCCTTGTGCACAGCGGTGACCTTCTTGCGGCCGGTGCTCTTGGCCAGCTCGAAGGCGTAGCGCACGATGCGCTCGGAGCCCTTGCGGGTGATGCGGGTGCCGGAGAAGGCGGTCTCGCCGTCGGCCGACACTTCCTGGCCTTCGGCCAGGTAGGCACCCTCGGTGTTCTCACGAACGGTGATCAGGTCGACGTTGTCGAAACGCGACTTGGTGTTCGGGAAGGTGTGGGCCGGACGCACGTTGGCGTACAGGTCGAAATGGCGGCGCAGGCTGACGTTGATCGAGGTGAAGCCACCACCGACCGGGGTGGTCAGCGGGCTCTTCAGCGCGACCTTGTTGCGCGCGATCGATTCCAGGGTCACCGCCGGCATCAGGTCGCCGTGCTTTTCCAGGGCCACCAGGCCGGCGTCGGCGTCTTCGTACTCCAGCCCAGTCTTGAGCTGGTCGAGCACGAACAGGGTGGCGTCCATGATTTCCGGGCCAATGCCGTCGCCGCGGATGACCGTAATTTTCTGCGTCATTGATCGATGTTCCGAACAGGGGGAAAAACGCCGTCCGGACGTGCCCGGAAACGCCGGCGCAAAGGAAGTTTCACCGGCAATTATGCCTGAGACGGGGCCGAGGTCCCAAATAGACCATGGTCCCAGTGTCCGGCTCAGGCAGAATTGCCCGCGCATTCTTCCTCTACCCCCGCCTGTCGGCGCGCCCCTTCAACAAGAAGGGGCTCCTGGGCTGTTGGATCGCGGGACAGCCCCCCTCGCGGGCCCGGTAGTGCCGGCCGCTGGCCGGCAACCTCGGCCAGGTCGAGTTCAGGCGATGCCGGCCAGCGGCCGGCACTACCCTCAGTGCGCGTGCGCTGCCGGGGCGCTGGCGCCGCCTTCAAGCTGGTCGAGGAAGTCGACCGCGCGGCGCAGGTGCGGGATCACGATGGAACCGCCGACCACCAGGCCGACCGAGAAGGTCTCGAAGAACTCTTCACGGGTCACGCCGGCGTCCTTGCACTGGGCCACGTGGTAGCTGATGCAGTCGTCGCAGCGCAGCACCATCGAGGCCACCAGGCCCAGCAGTTCCTTGGTCTTCACGTCCAGCGCGCCGGCCTGGTAGGTCTGCGTGTCCAGTGCGAAGAAGCGCCGCACCACCTGGTTCGGTTCGCCCAGGATGCGTTCGTTCATGCGCTTGCGGAACTCGGTGAATTCGGCGATGCGGTCCTTGCTGCCGTCGTCGGCCGCGCTCATGCCTGGCCCTGCCCGGCCAGCAGCGGCTCGAGCTTGCCTTCACGGTGCAGGGCCATCATGTCGTCGTAGCCGCCCACGTGGACGTCGCCGACGAAGATCTGCGGCACGCTGGTGCGGCGGGTCAGTGCCATCATCTTCTCGCGCTCGGCCGGGTCCAGGTCGATGCGGACCTCGGTCCACTGCTGGCCCTTGCTCTTCAGGAAGTTCTTGGCGGCCACGCAATACGGGCAGACGGCGGTGGAATAGATGGTGATGGCGGGGGCGCCGCCGGCGGTCTGGGCTGTCACGGGAAACTCCACGATGGATCGACGGTCTACATATGGTACCGGTGCGCTGGAAATTCCACGCCACCGCCGCAACACTGTGGGTTAACGAATGGTTGCCCCCTGCCCTGCCACGCTTGGCGCGCCCTGCCCGAGGACCTTCCGCTTGCGAGCCCTGCTGCTGACTACCGCCGTTACCCTGGCCCTGGCCATGCCGCTGGCCCAGGCCCATGCCCAGGAGAAGCTGCCCGACATCGGCTCCTCGGCCGGCGAGCTGCTGACCCCGGCGCGCCAGGCCGAGTACGGCGCGATGATGCTGCGCGAGCTGCGCAACTATGGCTACCTGCTGGATGACCCGCTGGTCAACGACTGGCTGCAGACCATGGGCACCCGGCTTGGCTCCAACAGCGACCAGCCGCGCCAGCCCTACACGTTCTTCGTGATGAAGGACCGCCAGATCAACGCCTTCGCCACGCTGGGCGGCTATATCGGGGTCAATGCCGGCCTGGTGCTGACCGCCGAGCGCGAGGACGAGGTGGCTGCAGTGCTGTCGCACGAAATCGCCCACGTCACCCAGCAGCACGTGCTGCGCGGGGTCGAACGCGCCCAGCGCGACCAGATACCGATCCTGCTCGGCATGCTGGCGGCGGTGGTGGCCGCGCAGGCCAGCAACAGCACCTCCTCCGGCAACGCGACGATGGCCGCGATCAGCTCCGGCATGGGCCTGATGCAGCAGCGGCAGATCAACTACACCCGCTCCAACGAATCGGAGGCCGACCGCCTCGGCATCCGCACCCTGTCGCGCAGCGGCTACGACGTGGATGCCATGGCCGGCTTCTTCGAGCGCATGTCGGCGGCGATGCGCGGCAACGAGGGCGGCTACAGCGTGCCCGAGTTCCTGCGCACCCATCCGGTCAACATCACCCGCATCAGCGAGGCCAAGGCCCGCGCCGAGCAGATGAAGAAGGACACGGTGCTGCTGACCACCAGCACCCCCAGCGGCGAACGCAAGGAGCGGGTGAATCCAGCCGATCCGGGCCTGGCCGAGCCGCTGCTGCGCGGAAACAACCCGTTGCTTCCCAGCAGCGTGCTGCGCGTTCCGGTCGGCCAGCTGGCCCGTGGCGCCAGTGGCGACTTCGAGTGGGCGCGCGAGCGCCTGCGCGTGCTGAGCGCCGATTCCACCGCCGAGCTGGAGCGCGAATACGCGGACATGGCCAAGCGGCAGAAGGACGGTCTCAACGACGCCCAGCGCTATGGCCAGGCGCTGGCGGTCATGCGCGGCGGCCGCAGCGGTGCCACGCAGGCCCGGCAGACCCTGGCCAGCCTGCTGCAGACCCGCCCGGACAACCTGTGGCTGGCACTGGGCCTGGGCGAGGCCGAATCGCGTGCCGGACTGGGCGCGCAGGCCAACACCCGTTTCGAGCAGCTGCTGCGCGAGCACCCCAACAGCCGGCCCGTGGCCCTGACCTACGCCGAGATCCTGAACGAACAGGGCACCCGCGAGGCGGGCCAGCGCGCGCAGGCCATGCTGCGGCCCCTGCTGTCGCAAAGTGGTAACGATCCGGTCTTCCAGCAGCGATACGCCCGCGCCAGCGAGCTGGCCGGTGACAGCGTGCGCGCCAGCGAGGCCTATGCCGAGGCCGCCTTCCTCAGCGGCCGCCCGGAGCAATCGCTGATGCAGCTGCAGGCCCTCAAGCGCAATCCGGCGCTGGACTACGTGGGTCGGGCGCGGGTGGATGCGCGCATCGAGGCGATCACCCCCACCGTGCTGGAGCTGCGCCGCCAGGGCGTGCAGGACCCGGACCTGGACCGCCGCTGAGTGCTGCGTGACCGGTCGATGGCAATCCCGACCGGTTCCGGCCAGGTAGTCACAAACATGTCATCAAACCGTAGTCTACTGGCACCACTCCAGTAACCGAGCCCTACGGTGTCCTCGTGCAGAAACGCATCCTGATCGTCGATGACGAGCCCGCGATCCGTGAAATGGTCGCCTTCGCCCTGCGCAAGGGCGATTACGAACCGGTCCACGCCGGCGATGCCCGTGAGGCCCAGACCGCCATCGCCGATCGCGTCCCCGACCTGATCCTGCTGGACTGGATGCTGCCCGGCACCAGCGGCCTGGACCTGGCCCGCCGCTGGCGCAAGGAAACGCTGACCCGCGAAGTGCCGATCATCATGCTGACCGCCCGCGGTGAAGAGAACGACCGCGTAGGTGGCCTTGAAGCCGGCGTCGACGACTATGTGGTCAAGCCGTTCTCGGCGCGCGAACTGCTGGCCCGCATCCGGGCGGTCATGCGCCGCGCCCGCGAAGACGACGAGGACGGCAGCGTGGCCGTCGGCCCGATCCGCATCGACGGCGCCGCCCATCGCGTGTTCGCCAACGACCAGCCGGTGCCGATCGGCCCGACCGAGTACCGCCTGCTGCACTTCTTCATGACCCACCCCGAGCGCGTCTACACCCGCGCCCAGCTGCTGGACCATGTGTGGGGCGGCAGCGTGTACGTGGAGGAGCGCACCATCGACGTGCACATCCGCCGCCTGCGCAAGACGCTGGAACCGTTCAACGCCGAGAACATGGTGCAGACCGTGCGCGGCGCCGGCTACCGCTTCTCCACCGCGACCTGAGTCTCGTCGTGCCGACGCCGCGCACCCGCGGGTGCCGGCGCCGGCAACTCTGCTATAACCCTCGGTTCACCCCAGTGAACCGCCGCACTTCAACGACGAGATCGCAATGCCCCGCCACATCCGCTCTGCCTGGTTGAAGACCCTGGCCACCGTTGCCGCGGTACTGCTGTTCTCCGGACTGGTGGGGTGGTTCACGGGTCACCTGTGGCTGTGCATCGCACTGGGCGCGCTGGCCACCCTGGCCTGGCATTACTGGCGGCTGCGCAGCGTGCTGCGCCGGCTGACCGCGCGCCAGCGCTGGGACACCGCCGAGGAAGGCACCGGCGTCTGGAACGAGCTGGACCGCCTGCTGTACCGCAACCAGGTGGAAATGCGCGTTCGCAAGCGCCGCCTGCTCGACATGCTGCGCAGCTACCGCGCCGCGGCCGCCGCGCTGCCCGATGCCGTGGTGGTGCTGGACCGCAACAGCCAGCGCGTGCAGTGGTTCAACGAAGCGGCCACCGCCCTGCTTGGCCTGCATCATCCGGGCGACCTCGGCGAGGCGCTGGTCGAACGCCTGCAGCCGATGCCGCTGGCGCACTGGTTGGCCGGCGGCCGCAACGCCGAGCCGATCCTGGACGTGCCCTCACCGGTCGATCCTGCGATCCGCCTGAACCTGCGACTGATTCCGTATTCTTCGGACTACTGGCTGCTGATCGCCCGCGACGTCAGCAAGCTGCTGCGCCTGGAACAGGTGCGCCGCGACTTCGTCGCCAACGTTTCACACGAACTGCGCACGCCGCTCACCGTGGTCCACGGTTACCTGGACATGATGGACCCGGAGGATTTCCCGGGCACCGGTCCGATGCTGGAAGAAATGCGCAAGCAGAGCCAGCGCATGGCCCAGCTGGTGGAAGACCTGCTGACCCTGTCGCGGCTGGAATCGCAGGAGCACAGCGAGGAAGAGACCGTCGCCATGCAGCCGATGCTGGCCACACTACGCCGCGAGGCCGAAGCGCACAGCCAGGGCCGCCACCAGATCAGCATCGACGATCTGGCCGGCGTCGACCTGCAGGGTTCCACCAAGGAGCTGCATAGCGCCTTCTCCAACCTGGTCACCAATGCGGTGCGCTATACGCCGGCCGGTGGCCGCATCGCCGTGGAGTTCCGCCGCGAAGGCGAGGGCGCGGTGCTGGCAGTGCGCGATTCCGGTTACGGCATCCCGGCTTCCCACCTGCCACGCCTGACCGAACGTTTCTACCGTGTCTCCAGCAGCCGCTCCCGCGAAAGCGGCGGTACCGGCTTGGGCCTGTCCATCGTCAAGCACATCCTCGGCCTGCACCACGCGCGGCTGGAGATTGAAAGCGAGGTCGGCAAGGGCTCGGTGTTTTCCTGCCATTTCGATGCCGACCACGTGCACCCGCGCGAGTCCGCCCCCCTGACTTCCATCGAAGAATGACGCCATGAGCAGCCTCGGATCCCTCCCCCTCCCCGTGAGCCCGGACAACGATCCGTTGCGCGACCCGGCGCTCTACATCAACCGCGAGCTGTCGCAGCTGGATTTCAACTTCCGCGTGCTGGCGCAGGCGATGGATCCGCAGGTGCCGCTGCTGGAGCGCCTGCGCTTCATGTGCATCTCCTGCACCAACCTGGACGAGTTCTTCGAGATCCGCGCCGCCGCCGTCCGCCACGCGCAGGAATTCGGCCTGCCACCGGCACCGGACGGGATGAGCCCGCAGGCGATCCTCAACGCCATCCACGACCGCGCGGCACAACTGGTCGACCAACAGTACCGCTGCTGGAACGAGACGCTGCGCCCGGCGCTGATGGAGGCCGGCATCGGCGTGCTCGGCCGCCACTCCTGGACCGATCGGCAGAGGCGCTGGCTGCGCGCCTATTTCCGCAACGAGATCATGCCGGTGCTGTCGCCGCTGGGCCTGGACCCGGTGCACCCGTTCCCGAAGATCCTCAACAAGTCGCTGAACATCGTGGTGGTGCTGAAGGGTACCGACGCGTTCGGCCGCGCCGGCCATCTGGCCATCGTGCGTGCGCCGCGCTCGCTGCCGCGCATCATCCAGCTGCCGGAGAAGCTCGGCGGGTCGCAGAATTTCGTGTTCCTGTCCTCGGTGCTGTCCACCTTCGTCGATGAGCTGTTCCCGGGCATGGAAGTCCAGGGGGCCTACCAGTTCCGCGTCACCCGCAACTCCGAGCTGGTGGTGGACGAGGAGGAGGTGGAGAACCTGGCGCTGGCACTGCGCGACGAACTGGTCGATCGCGGCTACCGGCCGGCGGTGCGGCTGGAAATCGCGCAGGACATGCCGCGCGAGATCGTGCGCACCCTGCTGCAGAACTTCGGCCTGACCGAGAACGCGGTGTACCGCATCGACGGCCCGGTCAACCTCAACCGCATCATCCAGTTGTACGACCTGATCGCACAGCCGGACCTGAAGTACCCGCCAATGACCCCGCGCACGCTGCGCGACAGCGACGGCATCTTCGAGACCGCGGCGCGCCAGGACCTGCTGCTGCACCACCCGTTCGATGCTTTCACCGCGGTGCTGGACCTGATCCGGCAGGCGGCGATCGACCCCAACGTGCTGGCGATCAAGCAGACCCTGTACCGCACCGGCAAGGATTCGCTGATTGTCGATGCGCTGATCCAGGCTGCGCGCAACGGCAAGGACGTGACCGTGGTCGTTGAACTGCGCGCACGCTTCGACGAAGAGGCAAACCTGGGCCTGGCCGATCGCCTGCAGGAAGCCGGCGTGCAGGTGGTGTACGGCGTGGTCGGCTACAAGACCCACGCCAAGATGCTGCTGATCGTGCGCCGCGAGGGCCGCAAGCTGCGCCGCTATGTACACCTGGGCACAGGCAACTACCACAGCGGCACCGCCCGCGCGTACACCGACATCAGCCTGATCACCGCCGATGCGGACATCGGCAACGACGTGCACCTGCTGTTCCAGCAGCTGTCCGGGCTGGCCTCGAAGATGAAGCTCAAGCGCCTGCTGCAGTCGCCCTTCACCCTGCACACCGGCATCCTCGGCCGCATCGAGCGCGAAACGCGCATCGCCGCCGCCGGCCGCCCCGCGCGGATCATCGCCAAGATGAACGCGTTGAACGAACCGCAGGTGGTGCGCGCGCTGTACGCCGCCTCGCAGGCCGGCGTGCAGATCGACCTGATCATCCGCGGCGCCTGCACCCTGCGCCCGGGTGTGCCGGGCATCTCGGACAACATCCGCGTGCGCTCGATCGTCGGCCGCTTCCTGGAGCACAGCCGCGTCTACTGGTTCGGCAACGACGGCGCACCGGAGATGTACTGCGCCAGCGCCGACTGGCTGGAGCGCAACCTGCTGCGCCGGGTCGAGACCTGCTTCCCGATCCTCGACCCGGAGCTGGCCAAGCGGGTCTACCGCGAGGTGCTGCAGAACTACCTGGACGACAACCTCAACGCCTGGGAACTGGACGCGGACGGCATTTACCACAAGCGTGCCCCGGCCCACGACGAAGCCCCGCATTCTGCGCAGATGGCGTTGATGCAGGGGCTGTAAACCGGTGTGTCGACCAAGGTCGACACCTACCAAGAGCAGTAGGCACCGATTTTGGGCGGGATAGGATCAGTGCCGACCAACGGTCGGCACCCACCATCAGATCGCAGAAATCTGTCAAAGGCGGGGTGGGTCCGCCAACCCACAGATAGCTCGCTTTTGCTGTTGCCGTTGATTCGGCGGGTGCAGGGCGCAGCCCTGCCGCACTCCCCTCTTCCAAAATGTGAAGGCCGCGCGGTGACGAGCACACCGCCCCTTCGGCTAACATTCGCCCATGCCGCATACCACTACGACTCCGCCCGCATTGCAGGATGGCGACCTGCTGGCCGCCATCGACCTTGGCTCCAACAGTTTCCACATGGTCATCGCGCGCTACACGCTCGGCCAGCTGCGGGTGATCGACCGGCTGCGCGAGACCGTGCGCATGGCCGATGGCCTGGATGGCAAAGGTGGGCTCTCTTCCGCCGCACGGCAGCGCGCGCTGGAATGCCTGGCCCGTTTCGGCCAGCGCATCCGCAATGTGCCGCCGCACCGGGTACGCGCGCTGGCCACCAACACCGTACGCCAGCTGCGCTCGCCGCAGTCGTTCCTGGTCCCGGCCGAAACCGCGCTGGGGCATGCCATCGAAGTGGTCAGTGGCCGCGAAGAAGCGCGCCTGATCTACCTCGGCGTGGCCCACGCGCAACCGCCCAAGCCTGGCCAGCGCCGGCTGGTCATCGACATCGGCGGCGGCTCCACCGAATTCATCATCGGCATGGGCATGCAGACCCTGGAGCGTGAAAGCCTGCAGGCCGGCTGCATCGCCAGCACCCGCCGCTTCTTCCCCGGCGGCAAGCTGAGCAAGAAGCGCTGGAAGGACGCGCTGGCCGAGATCGGCCGCGAGTTCCAGCCCTTTGCCAGCAAGTACCGCGCACTGGGCTGGCAGGAAGCGCTCGGATCTTCGGGCACGCACAAGGCAATCAGCGAGATCTGCGCGACGATGAAGCTGAGCAAGGGCGCGATCACCGCCGAGGCCCTGCCCCAGCTGCGCGACGAGCTGCTGAAGGCCAAGAAGATCGACGACATCCAGTTGCCGGGCCTGTCCAGCGACCGCCGCCCGATCATCGCCGGCGGCATCCTGGTGCTGGAGGCCGCCTTCCAGGCCCTGGGCCTGCAGAAGCTGCTGGTCAGCAAGGCAGCGATGCGCGAAGGCATCCTGTACGACATCGTCGGCCGTGCCGGTGAGAACGACCTGCGCGACGAATCGGTGGCCGCGCTCAGCCAGCGCTACGGCATCGACACGGTACAGGCCGACCGCGTGCAGGACACCGCGCTGTCGCTGCTGGAGCAGGTGCAGGAGCGCTGGAAACTCGATGCCGACGACGCACGCATGCTCGGCTGGGCCGCGCGCCTGCACGAGCTGGGCCTGATGATTGCCCACAGCGGCTACCACGTGCATGGCAGCTACGTGCTGGAACACTCGGACATCGCCGGCTTCTCGCGGCAGGAGCAGCAGATGCTGGCCGCACTGGTACGCAGCCATCGCCGCAGCGTGACCAAGACCGCGTTCGACGCCCTGCCCGAGCGCCTGCTGCTGACCGCACGCCGGTTGGCCGCCCTGCTGCGCCTGGCGGTACTGCTCAACCGCGCCCACGAGGACGATCCGCTGCCGGCATTGGAATTGACCGCGGACGACAACCGCCTGTCGCTGATCGTGCCGCAGGCCTTCATCGATGCGCGCCCGCTGCTCCGCGCCGACCTGATCGGCGAGACCGACGGCATCGCCGGGCTGGGCATCCAGTTCCGGCCATTCGTGGCCTGATCCCTACGGCCAGGGCGGCACGTCATGACGCGTCGCCATAGGCCTGTTCCGCGCGTGTTCGACAAACTGTTGAAGCTCTACGACCACGGCCCTTCGGAGCCGTGGTCTTTTCTGTTTCCGCGCAGGTTGTCGCTGCCTGCAATTGCCATGACGCTTTCGGTCCAGAGTCGGGGCGAGGGTGCATCGTCCATCGCTCCGCCGTCGATCAGATCAATTGATTGATTCACTTCCGGTTTGTGCGGAAGCGTCATGCCGCTCCATGGCGATTTCGTCCTTTCCCCATACCTCTCCCTCTCCTCCTTCACTAGGTTCGAACAACCACCGCCTGCGGTGGCGTTGGCGCGGCCCGCTTGGCTGCGCACCGAAGACTTCGAAGACTGAGAGAGAGACACCCATGACCATCCGTATTCCCGCACTGGGGCTGGCGATCCGTCGTGCGCTTGCAATCACGGCGACCACAACCCTGGCCGTTCCAGCGCTCGCGCAGCAGGCACCGGAAGCCACCACGCTGGACCGCATCGAAATCACCGGCTCACGCATCCGCCAGGTCGACCTGGAAACCGCACAGCCGGTGCTGACCGTCAGCCGCGCCGACATCGAGCGACAGGGCTTCAACTCCGTTGCCGACATCCTGCAGAACCTGACCGCGACCGGCAGCCCGGCATTGAGCCGCGCCAGCCCGTTGAGCGCCGGCGAAGCCGCCGGCGGCAGCTACGTGAACATGCGTGGCCTCGGTGCGCAGCGCACCCTGGTGCTGGTCAACGGCAAGCGGCTGGGCATGACCACTTCGGGTTTTCAGGACATCTCCAGCATTCCTGCCGCTGCGGTGGAACGCATGGAAGTGCTCAAGGACGGTGCCTCGGCCATCTACGGGTCCGACGCGATGGCCGGCGTGGTGAACATCATCACCCGGCGCAACGTTCAGGGTGTAACCGCCAACGTCTATCACGGCCAATACAGTGAAGGCGACGGTGCCCGTACCCAGTACGACGTGGTTGCCGGCTGGTCCAATGACCGTGCTTCCATCAGCGTTGCTGCCGAGCATGTCGAAGAAAAGGGCGTCTGGGCCAGGGACCGCGGCTTCAGTGCCTATACCTATACCGACGGCCACGCGGATGACGGCTGGACCACGGTCGGCCAGTGGGGTCGCATCACCGGCTTCAAGGGCCCCGGCTGCAGCAACAGCCGGGGCTGCAGCTACTCGCTCGACCGTGGCCGCCAGCCAGGTGGGCCAGACAGCTTCCACCTCAGCGACAACACACCGTTCACCGGTGATGTCAGCAACAGCAACGAGCAGATGCATCTGCAGACGCCGATCAAGCGCGATTCGATCTTCGTCGATGCGCGCGTGGAGCTGAACGACCAGGTCCGTTTCAACACCCAGCTGGCCTACAACCGGCGCACCACCACGCGCCAGATTGCCGGCTATCCCTTCCAGTCCGGCCCAGCCGGCATCACCCCGATGTCGGCCGACAGCTGGTTCAACCCGTTCGGCAGCCATCACGGCTACGACACGCCCAGCGATGTGCACTGGAACCGTCGTACCTGGGAGATTCCTCGCGTCAGCACCAGCGATCTGACCACCTGGCAGGCCGTCGCGGCACTCGAGGGCAACTTCGAATTCGGCGGTCGCGACTTCGACTGGGAAGCGGGTTACCAGTACAACCGCAGTGAGCTGACCCAACGTGCCACCGGCAACCTGCACAAGCAGCGCGTGGCCGATGCCACCGGTCCTTCGTTCTACAACCCGGCAACCGGCAAGGTCGAATGCGGAACGCCGGATGCGCCGATCGCAGGCTGCAAACCCTGGAACCCGCTGGTTCCGTATGGCCAGGACGATCCCTATGGCCTGACCGGCAACACGGAGCTACAGGACTGGCTGTTCCCGGAAGAACTCACCCGCGGCCGCACCACCACCCGCAACCTGTTCGCCAACCTCAGCGGCAGCCTTGCCAGCCTGCCCGCCGGCGAGCTGGCCTTCGCCGTTGGGGCCGAGAGCCGCCGCGAGGACGGCCGCTTCATCCCTGATGCGCTTGCGCAGACCGGTGCCACCACCAACCTGGCGGCAGGCCCCACCGGTGGCGGCTACCGTGTCGACGAGGCCTACCTGGAACTGAGCGTGCCGGTGCTGCGCGACCTCGCCGGTGCCCGCGAACTGACCCTCAGCGCGGCGACACGGTACTCGGACTACTCCACCTTCGGCGGAACCCTCAACAGCAAGTTCGGCTTCACCTGGAAGCCGATCGATCAGCTGCTGGTCCGCGGCACTTGGGCACAGGGCTTCCGTGCGCCGACCATCGCCAACCTGTACGGCGGCGGCTCGGAGACGTTCACCACCGGCTTCCGCGATCCCTGCGATACGGTCCATGGCGCAGCCGCAAGCAGTGCCGAGGTCCGCGCGCGCTGTGCTGCCGACATCGCCAACGCCGACACCTACCGCCAGCTCGGCCAGGGCAATGAACCCATCACCGGCAGCAGTGGGCAGACGCCCCTGCCCTTCACCAACGGCTCCAATCCCGACCTGCAGCCGGAAACTTCGACCAGCCGCACTCTGGGCCTGGTCTGGAGCCCGACGTTCGCCGAAGGGCTTCACATCGCACTGGACTGGTGGAAGATCCGCATCGACAACACCATCGTCTCCGACCATCCCAACGACATCCTTCGCGACTGCTACGAGCTGGGTATTGCCGAGCGCTGCAGCAGCTTCACCCGCGACCCGGAGCTGGGCATCGTCAACAAACTCAACTTCGGCAACCGCAACAGCGGCTTCCGCCAGGCAGAAGGCTACGACCTGGAGATCGGCCACAAGGTCGAAACCCGCTGGGGCAGGTTGAGCGCCGACTGGAAGTCCACCTATGTGGTCAACGCCGAAGAGAAGACCACCAACGAAGCCGGCGTACCGGCCATCCCCAGCAATGGCATCGCCGGCAATGGCGGCATCGGCTTCCGCGTGCGCTCCAACGCGTCGCTGGGCTGGGAGCATGGCAACCTCGGCCTGACCTGGGGCCTGCGTTACTTCTCCGCCGTCAAGGAACGCTGCCTGGGTGCGGAGGATTATCCGAACGAGTGTTCCCACCCCGACCAGCGCGCGCCGTGGTTCAGCGGTACGCGCGACTACAACCGTCGTGGATCGGTCACCTTCCATGACGTGCAGGCGCGCTACAGACTGCCGTGGGACGCCACCGTTTCAATCGGCGCCAACAACGTGTTCGGCCGCCAGGGCCCGGCCATGTACAGCCAGCCGAGTGCCAACTTCTCCTACTACGGTGGCTTCGACATCGGCCGTTTCATCTACATGAAATACCAGCAGCGCTTCTGATCCACGCACCACGCACGGTGCCCACCACGGCCCTTCGGGGCCGTGGTGGCGTACGCTTCCGGCCGCGTCATCTGCCGGTCGCAAAGCGGTCACATCGGCTACATCGCCAAGCCCGAGCATGCCGGAAACCCGGAGGCCCGCCATGCGCTATGCCATCGTCACCGAGACCTATTCGCCGGAAGTGAACGGCGTTGCCCTCACCGTGCAGGGGCTGGAGCAGGGACTGCGCAATTCCGGCCATGAGATCGACCTGATCCGGCCCCGCCAGGCCAACGAAGCGCTGGACTCCGCACCGGGCACCCTGTTGGTTCCCGGCGCCGCCCTGCCGCGCTACCCCGGCCTGCGCTTCGGCATGCCGGCACCAATCCGGCTCGGTCGCCATTGGCAGCAGCAACGCCCGGATGCCGTCTATGTCGCCACCGAAGGCCCACTGGGTTGGTCGGCGGTGCGCACCGCACGGCGCCTCGGCATCCCGGTGGCCAGTGGCTTCCACACCCGCTTCGACGAGTACCTGCCCGACTACGGCGTGGCCTGGCTACAGGCCGCCGCGATGCGCTGGATGCGCCGCTTCCACAACCAGGCCGATGCAACCTTGGTACCCACCCGCGAACTGCAGCAGTTCCTCGGCGAACAGGGCTTCGAACGCGTGCGCCTGCTGGCGCGCGCGGTCGACAGCCAGCAGTTCGATCCGAACCGTCGTGACCCTGCCCTGCGCGAAGAGTGGGGCGTGGACGGCAACGGCCTGGTGGCGATCTACGTCGGCCGCATCGCCGCGGAGAAGAACCTCGGGCTGGCGGTGAAGGCCTTCCGTCGGTTGCAGCAGATCCGTCCGAAGGCCCGCTTCGTGTGGGTGGGCGATGGCCCGGCCCGCGAAAAGCTGGCGCATGAAAATCCCGACTTCATCTTCTGCGGCGTCCAGCGTGGCGATGCGCTTGCACGTCATTTTGCCAGCGGCGATCTGTTCCTGTTCCCCAGCCGCAGCGAGACCTTCGGCAACGTGACCCTTGAAAGCATGGCCAGCGGCGTGGCAACGGTGGCCTTCGACTACGGCGCTGCGCGCGAGTACCTGCGCAATGGCGAGAATGGCGCCGCAGTGGACAACGACGAGCAGTTCATCGACGCGGCCGTGCAACTGGCCGCGGATGACGCGCAGCGCCACGTGCTGGGCAGCAACGCCGCACGCGCCATGAAGCGCCTGCATCCGCAGCAGGTGGTGGCGGAATTCGACGCCCTGCTGGCCGAGCTGGCCCAGTCGCGGAGGACCGGCCATGCGCACAACGCGGCTTGAACTGCTGGCCGACCGCGAAGCGCGCCTGTGCCGGCGGGCCAACCACTACTGCCGCCGCCGCCGCGTGCGCCGCCTGTTCGCGGTCATCAGCCGGCTCGGTGACGGCGTGTTCTGGTATGTGCTGATGGGCGCCCTGGTGCTGCTTGATGGCTTCGACGGCCTGCGCGCATCGGTGCACATGGCCGCCACCGGCCTGGCCGCGCTGTTGCTGTACAAGGGCCTCAAGCGCTGGACCCGGCGCCCGCGCCCGTATGCCGCCGACCTGCGCATCCGTGCCTGGGTGGCACCGCTGGACGAGTTCAGCTTCCCCTCCGGGCATACCCTGCACGCGGTGTCGTTCACCATCGTGGCGCTGGCCTATTACCCGTGGCTGGCGCCACTGCTGGTGCCGTTCACTGCGGGCGTGGCGCTGTCGCGGGTGGTACTCGGCCTGCACTACCCGTCCGATGTGCTGGCCGCCACCGGCATCGCCATCGGGCTGGCCTCGGCCAGCCTGGCCTGGTTGCCGTTGCCGGTGTAGCCCCCTGGGTCAGATCCGTTTTCCTTCGGAGAGGGATCTGAACCCCACGATGCCGGCGGCGCTACCGTCATCGTTGATGCCCTAGAATGCCCGCATGACCACGTTGTTCATTTCCGACCTGCACCTGGACCCCAGCCGTCCGGAGATCACCGACCTGTTCCTGCGCTTCCTGCGCGAGCAGGCGCCCGGCGCCGATGCGCTGTACATCCTCGGCGACCTGTTCGAAGCCTGGATCGGCGACGACACGCCCTCGCCTGCCGCCGATGCGGTGGCCGATGCACTGAAGGTACTCTCCGACAGCGGCGTGCCGGTGTACTTCATCCGCGGCAACCGCGACTTCCTGCTCGGTGAAGACTATGCGCGCCGTGCCGGCCTGCGCATCCTGCCCGACCCATGCGTGATCGACCTCTACGGTCGCCCGGTGCTGCTGCAGCACGGTGACCTGCTGTGCACCGATGACATTCCCTACCAGCAGTTCCGTGCACAGACGCGTGACCCGGCGTTCCAGGCACAGTTCCTGTCACAGCCGCTGGCAGCGCGTATCGCGTTCGCGCAGAAGGCGCGCGAAGCCAGCCAGGCCCGCCAGTCGGAAATGAAGCAGGGTGATCGCGCGCAGTTCGAGACCGTCACCGACGTGGCGCCGTCCGAAGTCGATGCCACGTTCGCGCGCCATGGCGTGGACACCATGATCCATGGCCACACCCACCGCCCGGCGATCCATTCGCTGCAGGCCGGTGGCCGTGCCTGCACCCGCATCGTGCTGGGTGACTGGTACGAGCAGGGATCGGTGCTGCGCGTGGATGCCGGCGGCTGGTCGCTGGATACGCTCGCGCGCGAATGATGGGTCCGAAGGTGCCAACCAAGGTTGGCATCTACCCGGGCAGGTGCACGTGCCCGGGTAGACGCCGCGCCTGGTCGGCGCCTGGCCTCAGCGGAAGGCCGCGATGGTGGCCTTGGTATTGACCAGCACGCGCTGGTTGTCGGCGGTACTGGCATTGCCCATCGGGATGCCGTTGTAGCTGATGTTCGGGTTCGACCAGTAGTTCAGGCGCGGGCAGCTGCGGGTGCAGTTGTAGGCCATGATCGTGCGCCATCCGGTGCCGGTGGCTGGCTCGTAGCGATAGCCGTGGCCATAGGCGTAGGGCGAGGTGCTCGAGTCGGTGGCGATGTCATGCCGCGCGCTCTGCAGATGGCCGATCTCGTGCGCGAACGAGTAGTAGCCGGTTGCGCAATCCCAGTACACCGCAGCGAACGCCGTCGACGCCGTCGAGCCGATCCCCGACGCCAGGCCGCAGTACGCCGTGTTGTTGATCAGCAGCACGCCCACGTCCGCCGTGTAGGTGTTTCGACTGGTGTGGATGCTGTCCATGTAGCCGTCGCTGGTGCCGCGGAAACGCGCGAGATCAGTATCGAAGCTGCCCGATTCGGTGTAACTGGTGGTCTCGTAGCGGGCCAGTTCCATGGTGATGCCGACGTTGCTGTTGACATAACCCTGGTTGGATTCGGCCACCGCCAGCTGCACCAGCGACTGCATGTTGCCGCCATAAGCCGCTACCGCTGCATTGGTCGCCACCACCAGCACGCGGATGGTGGCCGGGCTACCGGACGAGGCCTGCGCGATGCCGATGCGGTCGTTGTTGCCCATCGGGATCTTCGGCAGCTGGTTGTAGTCAGCCGGATGATCGGCTGGCATCCTCGATTCGTCGACTTCGACCAGCACGTGGCGGTTACCCAGTGGACGCAGGCGATAAAGCTTGCCGTCCTTGCGGATCGAACCGGTGATGGTGTCGCCCGAACGTACCAGGATCAACGAATTGCCCGGATCGTCCTGGCCGCTGGAGGTGGCGGCGGTCAACCGGTCGGACGGCGAACGGAACTGGCCGTACCAGATGCTGCCACCATCGGGCAGCGCCTCGACCTTGCTGCGCACCGCCTGCACCCGTTTGCCGAGCAGCTCGAATTCCAGCTGCGGCTGCGCCGTAGCCGCCGCGTCGACACGCACTTCCTGCACCGTCGCCGTGGACGGGGTGGCCAGCAGCTTGCCGAGTGCAGGCTCGCTGTTGGCCGATGCCCGGCTGATGACCGTCACCGGTTCGAACAACGGTGCCGCATGCGCGGCTGCCGCCACCGACAAACCCAACACCAGGCCACCTGCCGCTTTGCCAATCGATCTGGACAACATTGTGTCGCTCCTTGAATGATGTGAACAGCGTTGATGCAGCACGCCCGGGTTTGCCGGGTTTGGCCATATGGCCTGCGCGGGTTGTGTGAATTCAATAGAAGATGGGAATGAAAATCAGGAACTGTGATCGACCGCATCTGCGTTAAGTAAGGTCAAAAGCGTCACTACACTTCGCCAATACACCGCTTTCGCGCTACCGTGACGCGGCCACGACGGGGAATGCACATGGCACCAGCGAAGGACACGGACGAAGATGTCGGCTTGCTGCGGATCGGCCTGTTCTTCGACGGCACCCGCAACAACGCACACAACCTGGCGCGCGGCCGTCCGCAGGTTCCGCAGCCTCGACCGGCGCAGCTGCGCGCGGACGATGATTCGACCTACCAGAGCCGGCTGACCAGCAGCTACGACAACGGCCTGACCAACATCGCGCGCCTGCAGCAGCTGTATCCGGACAGCCGCCGTGATGCGATGGCCGCTCCCTCGCTGTCGATCTATGTCGAAGGCGTGGGTACCCGCGATGATGCCGACGACGATCTGATCGGGCTGGCCTTCGGCATCGGTGCCAGTGGCGTTCGCGCGAAAGTGCAGCGCGCGCTGCAGGTGCTGCTTCCGGCCGCACTGTCGGGACTATCCGCACGCTGGCAGCGACCGCTGCATGGCGTGCAGCTGGACCTGTTCGGTTATTCACGCGGTGCTGCTGCCGCACGTGACATCGCCAACCAACTGCAGGGCTGGGACGGCGTGCGCTGGCGCCAGCTGCTGCAGGCCGCCGGCCTGTCCTGCACTGCGAACTTCGCCCCGGCCACGCCGGTGCTGCGCTTCATCGGGCTGTTCGACACCGTTGTCGCAGTCAATGGCGGCCGCGCCGATGAGCGGCCGCAGCTGGCCCTGCACGGCGGCATCGCCGGTCGCGTCGTGCAGCTCACTGCACGCGATGAACATCGCCAGCACTATCCGTTGACCAGCGTGGCACCGCCGTTTGCCGAGATCGCCCTACCCGGCGTACACGCCAATATCGGCGGTGGCTACAACCAGCTGGAAGAAGGTCCCAAGCTGCTCAGCCGCCCGCGCCGGCAACAGCTGCGCCGCCCAGGGGTTGCCGACTACCAGCTCCCTCCACTGGCATTGCTGCAGGCCACCACGGCCTACGCCGAAACGCAGGCCGATGCCGAACGCTGGCGCCAGCAGCTGGGCGTGGGTGAGAAGGAGGTCTGGGTGGATGTCTGGCACCAGTGGCAGCAGCAGCGTCGCGCCGGCAGCCGCAGCGTGCTGTTGTCACCGGTGCTGTATGTGACCGCCGCGGTGGTGCTGCGTCGGCGCATCGACTGGCGTTACCAGCTGATCGCACTGCAGGTGATGCAGCAGCAGGCCATCGACGCCGGCGTGCAATGGACCGCCAATGCCGCCGAGGTTCCTGGCTGGGAGCTGCCGTCCGCCCTGCAGCCGATCGCACGGCGCCTGGTGGCCGGACAGCCGCTGACGCAGACACAGGAGGCGCTGCTGCGCCGGCGTTACCTGATGCAATCGGCGCACTGGAACTTCGATGCACTGGGCGACACCGCACTGACCTACGCGGCCGATGCCGGCGTCAGCGAACTGCCCTACCGGCCGGGTCCCGGCCTGTTCTACATCAACCGGCCGACGGTGGATGGCAAGCGCGTGGTGTTGCCGAACGCCTGAAAATAGGGGACGGAGGGGATCAAGTCGTTTGTGCCACAAACGACTTGATCCCCTCCGTCCCCTTTTCTTCAACCGGCCTGTTCGACCAGGTTGGCGAGCTCATCCGCATCGAAACCGGCCAGCAGGCGCGCTTCCATGTTGAACGGTCCGTGCAGGTAGCCGCCGGCGTACTCCACCAGCAGTTCCTTGAAACGTGCACGCGGTTCGGCGCCGGCGCGGTCGCAGTACCAGCGGTACCAGCGCGAACCGGCAGCCACATGTGCCACTTCCTCGCGCAGGATCACTTCCAGCACATCGGCGGTCTCGCCATCACCGACATTGCGCAGTTTCCCGATCATGCCGGGCGTCACGTCCAGGCCGCGCGCTTCCAGCACGCGCGGCACCAGCGCCATGCGTGCCAGGCCATCGTGCGCGGTCTTTTCGCACATTTCCCACAGGCCGTTGTGCGCGGGGAAGTCGGCGTAGTCGTGGCCATGCACCTGCAGGCGCTCCCGCAGCAGCATGAAGTGCCGCGATTCGTCGTCGGCACAGCTGACCCAGTCGGCATGGAAAGCCGGCGGCAGGCCGCGAAAGCGGTACACCGCGTCCCAAGCCAGGTCGATCGCGTTGAGTTCGATATGCGCGATGGCGTGGATGAAGGCAGCCCGTCCTTCCACACCGCCCAGTCCGCGCCGCGGCACTTCGCGCGGATGCACCAGCACCAGCTGCGCCGGCCGGCCCGGCATGCGGATCGGCTCTGGCGGTGGCGCGTCGGCAGCCACCTTCAGGCGGCCGGCACGGAACGCAGCGGCGTAGGCCTGGGTCAGCGCCACCTTGCGCAGCGGGTCGGCTTCGGCCAGGCACTGCTGCGCTGCGCGCAGCAGGTCGCCAGCAACATCGGGCACGTCAACCACGCCTGGTCCTCAGGCGCGGCGCTTGTGCTTGGCGTCGTCCGACCGCAGCTGCTGGATGCGCTCGAAGTAGCCCGGTTCAATGCCGGTCGGGTAGTGGCCGTTGAAGCAGGACGAATCGAAGTTGCGCAGCGCCGGATTGCCCTCGCTCACTGCCGCTTCCATGTCTTCCAGGTCCTGGTAGATCAGCCAGTCGCAGCCCAGGTGGGCTTCGATCTCTTCCACCGTGCGGTTGTGCGCGACCAGTTCCTCGGCCGCCGGCATGTCGATGCCGTAGATGTTCGGGTAGCGCACCGGCGGCGCGGCGCTGGCCAGGTAGACCTTGCGCGCGCCCGCGTCACGGGCCATCTGCACGATCTGCTGGCTGGTGGTGCCACGCACGATCGAATCGTCCACCAGCAGCACCACGCGGTTGCGGAACTCCAGGTGGATCGGGTTGAGCTTGCGACGCACTGACTTCACGCGTTCGCCCTGCCCCGGCATGATGAAGGTACGGCCGATGTAGCGGTTCTTGATGAAGCCTTCGCGGTACTTCACGCCGAGCACGTTGGAGATCTCAAGCGCAGCGTCGCGCGAGGTATCCGGGATCGGGATGATGGTGTCGATGTCGTGGTCCGGGCGCAGGCGCAGGATCTTCTCGCCCAGCTTGATGCCCATGCGCATGCGCGCCTTGTGCACCGACACGTTATCGATCATCGAATCCGGGCGTGCGAAATACACGTATTCGAAGATGCACGGGGTGTGCTCGGCCGGCTCGGCGCAGATTTCCGAGAACAGCTCGCCGCGCGCGGTGATCACCAGCGCTTCGCCCGGCTGCACATCGCGCACGCGCTGGAAGCCCAGCACGTCCAGCGCGGCCGACTCGGACGCCACGATGTACTCGTCGCCCTCGGCATGGCTGCGCTTGCCCAGCACCAGCGGACGGATGCCATGCGGGTCGCGGAAGGCGACCAGGCCCAGGCCCAGCACCACGCTGACCACTGCATAGCCACCCTTGCAGCGGCGGTGCACGCCGGCCACCGCGCGGATGGCCGCTTCCGGGCTGAGCTGGCGCTGCTGTTCCAGTTCGTAGGCGAACACGTTCAGCAGCACTTCGCTGTCCGAATCGGTGTTGACGTTGCGGCGGTCCTGTTCGAACACCTGCTGGCGCAGCGCCTCGGTATTGATCAGGTTGCCGTTGTGGGCCAGCGCGATGCCGTACGGCGAATTGACGTAGAACGGCTGCGCCTCGTCCATGCCTTCCGAACCGGCGGTCGGGTAACGCACGTGGGCGATGCCGACGCTGCCTTCCAGGGTGGACATGGTGCGGGCATCGAACACATCGCGGACCAGGCCGGTGGCCTTCTGCACGCGCAGGCGGCTGCCGTTGGCGGTGGCGATGCCCGCCGCGTCCTGGCCACGGTGCTGGAGGACGGTCAAGCCGTCATACAACTGCCCGGCGACGTTCTGGTTGCCGACGATTCCGACGATGCCACACATGGTGCGAGGTCTCCGCTGGGCTGTGCCCAGTTACAAGGAAGGTGGCCGTACCTGGCCGCGGTGGTCGCCGCGCCTGCGGTCGACATTGGCCGGATCGCCCGGCTCGATACTGTCCGGCAGTGCTGGGGCGTCCGGACGCACTTCGGCCGGATCGTAGGAATCGCCCTGTTCCGCTTTCGCAGGCCGCAGCCATCCGCTGCCTGCCACTACCTGGTTGAGGATGCCATTATCGCCTGCCGCGCCCGGCTTTCCCAACCCGGCGCCTGCGTTCTTGCCCAACTCCATCAATGCAGATGGGGACAGCGCGTCGGTCGGCAAGGCCTTGGGCAGCAGATCGGCCCCGGGAACCTCCCAGTGCGGCAGCTTGCTGTTCATCCAGGCAACGGTGGGGTTCAGCAGTGGCCGCACCGCCGAGCGCTGCCAGGAGGGCTCGGCAGTCAACGGGGTGAAACTGCCCAGCAGCAGCAGGATCGCGGCGATCAGGCCGCCCCGCACGGCGCCCAGCACCCCGCCCAGCAGGCGGTCCAGGCTGGTCAGCATGCTGCGGTGGACCAGAGCCTTGATGACCATGCCGATCACCGCAACCACGATCATCACGCCGATGCCGACCCCCAGGTAGCCACCGACGAAGTGTTCGCCACCGGGGGCCGCCGGGGCGGCCCACCAATGGGCGGCGTCATTGCCGAAGGCGAAGGCCGCCCAGGCGGCCAGCAGCCACGACAGGGTGCCGATGACGATTCCCACGAAGCCGCGCAGCATCCCCAGCAGGGTGGAGGCGGCGATCACGATCAGCAGCACCACGTCGATCATGGCGCCCCGCTCCTTCGGCGGCGCTGGCAACGAGGCTGCGCGTGGGTCATGGGTGCGGTCGGACCATGCCGGCCACGCCGACCTTGGCGGCAACCTGCGCCTTCAGCTGCTCGGCATCGCCACGGTTGGCCACCGGCCCGACGCGGACGCGATGCAGGGTGCCCTTTTCGGTGCGCACCTGCTCGACAAAAGCACTGAAGCCGGCGGCGCGGACCTTGTCGCGCAGGGCGTTGGCATCGTTGGCCTGGCCGAACGCGCCCAGCTGCACGGCAAAGCCGACGCCGCTGGCGGCTGGTGCTGCCGGCGTGGCCGGGGCCGTTGCCGGCTTGCTGGCGGTGGCCTCCGGCTTCGGCTCGGGCTTCGGGGTTTCGGGCTTCGGCGCCGGCTTCGGCGGCTCGGGCTTGGCCGCCGGAGTGGTCGTTGCAGTCGGCGTACTCGGCGGCAGGTTTTCACTGCGCACCGGGTTGCTGCTGGCCGACGGCGCGGTGGCGGCAGATGGGGTACTGGCGCTCGGCGTAGCCGGTGCCGGGGTTGCTGCCACCGGGGCGCTGCTGTCCGCTGCGGCATCCAGGGTGATCACTTCGGCCTTCACATCGGCACGGATCTTCACCGCCTGCAGGCGGGCGGCCTCGGCCTGTGCACGGTCGGCGTACGGCCCCACGCGCACGCGCCATGCCTGGCGGCCGTTGATGGTCGCCGTTTCGGCGAAGCCCGGCAGCTGCGAGCGCTTCAGGTAGGCGATCACCGCATCGGCGTCGGCCTTGCTGCCGTAGGCACCGAAGGTAACCGCATAGTTGCCGGCGGCGACCGTCGGCGAGGTATCCACGGTCGGCGGAGTGGCCGGCGTGGCGGCGTCCTGCAGCGGCTTGGCCTGCCCGGTCTGCAGGCCGGTGGCACCACCGGCCGGGGCGACCAGGGGCAGCTCACGGGTTTCGAACTGGCCATCGGCCGGTGCATCCGGCGCGGCGATCGGCACATTGGCCACGCCGCTGTCCGGTGCGGGTCCCTTGACCAGCATCGGCAGGAAAATCACGGCCAGTGCCACCAGCACGATGGCACCAATCAGACGCTGTTTCAGAGGCGTATCCACGTGAGGCAGGCAACTGTCCGGAGATTGGCATCGATTATACGGGTGCCGGACCGGACGGCGTCGGCGTTGGCTGAACGCGTATCAGGCATCGCCCTGCAGCCATTGCAGGGCGGCGGCAGCGGTATGGAAGGAGCCGAACACCAGCACGCGGTCACCGCGCTCGGCCTGGGCCAGCACCTGCGCCAGTGCCTGTTCGACGCTGTCAGCCAGCAGCGCCGTGGCGGCGGCGGTGCCGGCCAGGCGTGCCTGCAGCTGGACGGCGCTCTGCCCGCGCGGGCCTTCCAGCCCGGCCAGGGTCCACTCGCCCACTACGTCCTCCAGCGCCTGCACCACCCCCGCTGCGTCCTTGTCCTGCAGCGCGGCGTACACCGCCAGGGTGCGCCCGGCAGAGACCTCGGCCTTCAGCGCACGCGCCAGCTGGCCCGCCGCCTGCGGGTTGTGGCCGACGTCGACGCGGATCTGCACGCCATCGCGCTCGAATGCCTGCAGCCGGCCGGAAATGCGCGCCGCTGCGACACCGGCGGCCCACGTCGCACGCGGCACCGGCTTGTCCAGCGCGCGCAGCGCGGCGATGGCGGCACCCGCATTGGCCAGCTGGATCGGGCCGGCCAGCGCTGGGGTCGGCAGTTCCATGCGCAGGCCGACATCGCGCCAGCGCCAACGCTGCGCATCGATCGGCTCGTAGAAATAGTCGCTGCCACCACGGATCGCATTGGCGCCAACCAGGTAGGCACGGCGCAGCACGCTCGACGGCGGATCGGTCTCGCCCAGGATCACCGGCTTCCAGCCGCGGATGATGCCGGCCTTCTCGGTCCCGATCGCCTCGCGATCCTCGCCCAGCCACTCGGCATGGTCGATGTCCACGGTCGTGATCACCGCCACGTCAGCATCGACGATGTTGACCGCATCGAGGCGGCCGCCCAGGCCCACTTCCAGTACCGCCAGGTCCAGCCCGGCGTCGGCGAACAGCTGCAGCGCGGCCAGCGTGCCGTACTCGAAATAGGTCAGCGTGATCTCGCCACGCACGGCTTCGATGGTATTGAACGCGGCGACCAGCGCGGCATCGTCCACGTCCTGGCCGTCGATGCGCACGCGCTCGTTGTAGCGCAGCAGGTGCGGCGAGGTGTAGGCACCGACCTTCCAGCCGGCGGCGCGTGCAATGGCTTCGATGAAAGCCACGGTTGAGCCCTTGCCGTTGGTGCCACCGACCACGATGGTGCGCTTGGCCGGCGCGCCCAGGCCCATCGCTGCGGCCACGGCGCGCACGCGCTCCAGGCCCATGTCGATGCTCGCCGGGTGCTGGCGTTCAATGTAGTCCAGCCAGTCGGCCAGGGTGGTCGGGGTGTTCGTCACGGCAGCGGTTCCAGCAGAAGCAGTTGATGCGGGGGATGGATCAGAGGGCGCGGTGCTTGGCTTCGCCGAAGAACGGCGTGTGGTGGGCGCAGTCGTTCAGGCGCACCACTTCCAGGCTGTCCTGGTCGGCGCCTTCGAGCAGGTTGAGCGTGGTCGGTGCCTGGCGGAAGGTCCACAGGCGGGAAAGCGGCAGGCCCAGCACCTTGCACAGGATCACGCGGTTGACCGCATCGTGCGCAACCACCAGCAGAGTGTCGTGCTCGCCGAGGCCTTCGGTGGCACGCGCCAGCCCACGCCAGCTGCGCTCCAGCACCAGGCGCAGCGATTCGCCGCCGGGCATCAACACCGTATCCGGCTCCTCGCGCCAGGCCTGCAGGCGCGACGGATCCTTCTCGTGGATCTCGCTCGCCAGCAACCCTTCCCATTCACCGTGGGCGATTTCCTGCAGCTCGGGCTCGGTCAGCAGCATGTCGGCGCGGGCGGCGCCAAGCGCCAGCTGCGCGGTGCGCTGCGCGCGCGACAGCGGCGAGGCGACGGCGCGGGTGATGTCCACCGAGGCCAGGCGGGCACCCAGTGCCTGGGCCTGGGCTTCACCGATCGGCGAAAGCGGAATATCGATCTGGCCCTGGTAGCGGCCTTCGGCGTTCCACGGCGTTTCGCCGTGGCGGGCAAGCAGGATGCGCATGCGTGCAAGGGGTCCTGGGGGGAGGAGGTTTCCGCGTTTCGTTCACATCCTGTGAAGTACGCGGAACAGGGATGATACCTGTTCGGCGCACCGGGCCGGGCCGGGCATGAAAAAACCCCGCGACGTGGGTCGCGGGGTTTGGGAAACTCCGGCTATCCGGTCGAGGTTGCCGGCCAGCGGCCGGCACTACCTCACTTCGCCAGGTTCAGTTCCTTCAGCAGCTGCGGCGCCGGCGCCACTTCCTGCATGATCCACTGCATGTAGCGGCTGTCGACGGCGATCATGCGGGTCATCACCGGGTCGAACACCCAGTTGGAGCTGACCGATTCCCAGTTGCCATCGAAGGCCAGGCCGACCAGCTTGCCGTTGGCGTCCAGCACCGGCGAACCCGAGTTGCCACCGGTGATGTCCAGGTTGGACAGGAAGTTCACCGGCACCGAACCAATGCGCTTGTCTTCCAGGCCGCCGTAACGCTTGGCCTTGACCGCATCGAGCAGCGCCTTCGGCGAATCGAACGGATCCTCACCGGTTTCCTTCGCCGCCACGCCTTCCAGGGTGGTGAACGGGGTGTACTTCACGCCGTCCTTGCCATAGCCCATGACGTTGCCGAAGGTGATGCGCAGCGACAGGTTGGCGTCCGGGTAGACGAACTCACCCTGGCTCTTCTTGTAGTCGGCCACGGCCTGCAGGTACAGCGGGCGCGCGGTCAGCGATTCGCCTTCGCGGATCTTCTTCTGCTCTTCCTGCTTCAGCAGCGCCGGCATGACGGCCACGGCGTACTGGATGGCCGGATCGTTGCTGGCCTCAAACGCGGCGCGGTCGGCCTTGAACCATTTCAGGCGTGCATCCAGGCTGCCCAGCTCGGTGCCCGACAGCTTGCCCACCAGCGATTTCACCGCAGCGGCATCGCTGCCGGCCAGCCACTTGTTCAGCACTTCGTTGTCGCGCTGTGCGGCCGGCAGGGCCACGTACTGGTCCAGCCAGTAGGCCTGCAGCTGCTGGTCCATCTTCGCCACGTAGCGGCGGTCCATCTGCTTCAGGCCACCTTCGATGGTGGTCAGGTCGCGTTCCTGGTAACCGGCTTCGCGTTCGGCATCCGGCTTGCTGCGCTCGATCGACAGGCGGTACAGGGTGATCGCCGCGCCAACGGCCGAGGTGTTGTTGAACTGACCGACGAACAGGTCGCGTTCGCGGGTCGACTTGCTGGTATCCAGATGCTTGAGCAGCTGCGCGTGTGCCGCCAGGGCCGGCTTGCCGGCAGCGCCCTGCTTCTTCAGCCACGCCAGCACGGCGGCTTCTTCAGCCTGCTTCTGGCCAGCGGCGTCGATGCGCTTGAAGCCTTCCAGCTGGCCCAGGTAGTTCTTGGCCACGTTGTTCATGCTGGCGGCGGTGGCGGCGTACTTCACCTTGACGTCGGCGTCGGCCTTGCCGGCGTCGGCGATCATCTTCAGCACGGCGTTGTAGTGCTTGGCGATGGTCGGGTAGGTGAAGCTGGCGGTTTCGTTGAATTCACCGGCCAGGGCATAGCGGTTGGTGCGGCCCGGGTAGCCCGCCACCATCACGAAGTCGTCGGCACCCAGCGGCTGGTCGGCGAACTTCAGGAAGTGCTTGGGCTGGTACGGCACGTTGTCGGCGGCGAAGGCGGCCGGCTTGCCGTCCTTGCCGACGTAGGCGCGGTAGAACGAGAAATCGCCGGTGTGGCGCGGCCACATCCAGTTGTCGACGTCGCCGCCGAACTTGCCGACGCTGCCCGGGGGCGCGTAGACCAGGCGCACGTCCTTGATTTCCATGTTGCGGAACAGGCGGTAGGTGTTGCCTCCGGAGAAGCTGTACAGGCGGCAGCGGAAGCCGGCATCGGCTTCACAGGCGGCGACCTGGGCCTTGTCGAAGGCGTCCAGCGCGCGGCTGCGGGCCAGCGGGTCGTTGCCGGCGGCAGCGATGGCGGCCTTGGCCTGGGTGGTGACGTCGGTGATCTGGTCGAGCACGAACACGCGGGCGTTCGGGCCAGCGCTCAGTTCGTCCTTCAGGGTCGGCGCGTTGAAGCCGTCCTTGATCAGGTTCTTCTGCGCGGTCGAATTCAGCTGGATGGCGCCATAAGCGCAGTGGTGGTTGGTGACCACCAGGCCCTGCGGCGAGACGAAGCTGGCGGTGCAGCCGCCGAGGGCGACGACCGCGCCCATCGGGTCGCCGGTCAGGTTGGACAGCTGTTCCGGGGACAGCTTCAGGCCGGCCTTCTGCAGCGGGCCGGCGATTTCCGGCAGCTGCTGCGGCACCCACATGCCTTCAGCGGCATGGGCGACCTGGGCCAGCCCGAGGCTGGCGACGATGGAGAATGCAAGCAGGTTCGAGCGCATGGAGCGGCCCCTGATAGTGGAACCCTCGATTGTAGCCCGCCGCCCCGCCCCGGCCCGAACCCCGGAAGTCATGGGCCTGCTTCTCGCGCTGCCATGCGCACGTCGGCCGCGCACATGGAATGGTCCAGAGGGGGCGTGGTCACCCTGGCCGGGACCGTTGGCGCCATGGATGGCGCCATCGAGCACCATGGATGGGCTTTTGCGTGTCCCGGCCAGGGTGACCACGCCCCCTCCCCCGGAATCAAGGAGGCGCTGCTGTTTGCGGCACGTTCGAAACGCCCGCCGGCGCACGCCTTTCGTTCCGCCAATGCACCCGCAGCGCAACATGGGAAATCCGCGCGGCACCCTATAATCCGCGCTTTCCCCCTGATGAGTTCCACCCCGATGGCGCAGCAAACGATGAAGGCCCTGGTCAAGCGCGAAGCGGCCAAGGGCATCTGGCTGGAAGAAGTTCCGGTGCCGACCCCGGGCCCGAACGAGGTCCTGATCAAGCTGGAGAAGACCGCGATCTGCGGCACCGACCTGCACATCTACCTGTGGGACGAGTGGAGTCAGCGCACCATCAAGCCGGGCCTGACCATCGGCCACGAATTCGTCGGTCGCGTCGCCGCACTCGGCTCGGCCGTGACCGGCTATGAAATCGGCCAGCGCGTCTCGGCCGAAGGCCACATCGTCTGCGGCCACTGCCGCAACTGCCGTGGCGGCCGCCCGCACCTGTGCCCGAACACCGTCGGCATCGGCGTCAACGTCAACGGCGCCTTCGCCGAATACATGGTGATGCCGGCCAGCAACCTGTGGCCGATCCCGGACCAGATCCCGTCGGAGCTGGCTGCGTTCTTCGACCCGTACGGCAATGCCGCGCACTGTGCGCTGGAGTTCAACGTGATCGGCGAGGACGTGCTGATCACCGGTGCCGGCCCGATCGGCATCATCGCCGCCGGCATCTGCAAGCACATCGGTGCGCGCAACGTGGTGGTGACCGACGTCAATGATTTCCGCCTGAAGCTGGCCGCCGACATGGGCGCCACCCGCGTGGTCAACGTGGCCAACCAGTCGCTGAAGGACGTGATGAAGGAACTGCACATGGAGGGCTTCGACGTGGGCCTGGAAATGAGCGGCAACCCGCGTGCGTTCAACGACATGCTCGACTGCATGTACCACGGCGGCAAGATCGCCATGCTCGGCATCATGCCCAAGGGCGCCGGCTGCGACTGGGACAAGATCATCTTCAAGGGCCTGACCGTGCAGGGCATCTACGGCCGCAAGATGTACGAGACCTGGTACAAGATGACCCAGCTGGTGCTGTCCGGCTTCCCGCTCGGCAAGGTGATGACCCACCAGCTGCCGATCGACGACTTCCAGAAGGGCTTCGACCTGATGGAAGAAGGCAAGGCCGGCAAGGTTGTTTTGAGCTGGAATTGACCCTTCGCCGTGCGCGATGGGTGGGTGCCGAGCTTGCTCGGCACACCTTGAAATTGAAAAAGGCGCCCGATGGGCGCCTTTTTCTTTGGTGTTGCCGGCCAGCGGCCGGCACTACCCGTAACGCCTGCGGCGTTACTTGCCGACGGCGACGCTCAGCATCACCCGGCTGTGGGCCAGCTTGCCGGAATTGTCACGGCCGTTGCCGTCGGTGCCGTAGTAGCCCAGGCCGACGTTGAACAGGCCGAACTGGCGCGCGACGCCGACGTTCCAGTCGGTGTAGTCCTTGGCGATGCCGTCCTCGAAGGTGCTGCGACCGACGTTGGCATTCAGGGTGAAGTCCTTCGGCAGGCCCCAGCTGCCGCCCAGGCCGAAGTACCAGCCATCGGTGCTGCTGTTCCAGACATCGTTGGTGTAGGCCACCGTCAGCTTGTAGGTGTCATCCAGCGTGGTGGTGGTGATCAGCTCGTTGTAGTTCTGGTGGCTGGACTTCAGGTAGGTGTAGCGGTTCAGCAGCACGTCGAAGTTGACGCGCTCGGTGACGTCCACGCCGTAGCCGATCAGGTAGTCGACCTCGGTCTTCGGGTCACCCGCACCAAAATCCACGCCCGAGCCCCACACGCCTGCGTACAGGCCAACCGGGCTGGTGTAGGTGAAACCGGCCTGCAGGGTCGGATCCTCGTCGGTCTGCGACACACCACGGAACAGGTAATCGGAAACAGCGGTGACGTTCCAGCTGTACGGCGATTCGTTTTCCTGGGCGCTGGCGGCGAACGGGGCGGCCAGGGTCAGGGCAGCGGCAATGGCGAGGCAGGCACGGGCGTGCTTCATGGGCGTCTCCGAGGGTGGCGGGGGCGGGAAGGGGGAGCGGGCAACCGGCGCCAGACAGGCGCGGTTCACGAATTTTTAACCCGTTTGCTATTGCGATGCAACATGTGCCACCCGTGGCGGTGCCCTGCCCGGCCCGGTCGAAGGCCGTCGTAGCCCGGTAGAATCAACGGTTTCCCCGTTCAGAGCCGTGCCCACGCCATGACCGACGCCTCCTCCGCCCTGACCCGCCACTACGCCGAGGAACTGGACGCCATCCGCGCCCAGGGCCTGTTCAAGTCCGAGCGGATCATCACCAGCCCGCAGTCGGCCGAGATCACCCTCGAGGATGGCCGCAAGGTGCTGAACTTCTGTGCCAACAACTACCTGGGCCTGGCCGACCATCCGGACCTGATCCAGGCCGCCAAGGATGCGCTGGATACCCACGGCTTCGGCATGGCCTCGGTGCGCTTCATCTGCGGTACCCAGGACCTGCACAAGCAGCTGGAGAAGCAGATCGCCGACTTCTTCGGCAAGCAGGACACCATCCTGTACGCGGCCTGTTTCGACGCCAACGGCGGCCTGTTCGAACCGCTGCTCGGTGAGAACGACGCGATCATTTCCGATGCACTGAACCACGCCTCGATCATCGACGGCGTGCGCCTGTGCAAGGCCAAGCGCTTCCGCTACGCCAACTGCGACATGGCCGACCTGGAAGCCCAGCTGCAGGCCGCCGATGCCGCCGGCTGCAAGACCAAGCTGATCACCACCGACGGCGTGTTCTCGATGGACGGCTTCATTGCTCCGCTGGACGAGATCACCGCGCTGGCGAAGAAGTACAACGCGCTGGTGCACATCGACGAATGCCACGCCACCGGCTTCCTCGGTGCCACCGGCCGCGGCTCGGCCGAAGTGAAGGGCGTGCTGGAGAAGATCGACATCATCACCGGCACCCTGGGCAAGGCCATGGGCGGTGCACTGGGCGGCTTCACCTGCGCCAGCGCCGAGGTGATCGAGCTGCTGCGCCAGCGTTCGCGGCCGTACCTGTTCTCCAACTCGCTGCCGCCGCATGTGGTGGCCGCCGGCATCAAGGCGTTCGAGATGCTGGCCGCCGCTGACGACCTGCGCGACACCCTGGTGGAGAACACCCGCTACTTCCGCGAAAAGATGGTCGCCGCCGGTTTCGACGTGAAGCCGGGCGTGCACCCGATCAGCCCGGTGATGCTGTACGACGCACCGCTGGCGCAGAAGTTCGCCGAGCGCCTGCTCGAAGAAGGCATCTACGCGATCGGCTTCTTCTTCCCGGTGGTGCCCAAGGGCCAGGCCCGCATCCGCACCCAGATCAGCGCTGCGCACAGCCGCGAGCAGCTGGACCGCGCGATCGATGCGTTCACCCGCATCGGTGTCGAGCTGGGCGTGATCAAGGGTTGATCCCAGCGGTCAAAGCGTGCCGACCAAGGTCGGCACCTACCAGAGCTTGAGGGCGTGCCGACCGAGGTCGGCACCTTCCCGGCATCACTTCTTTTTCTTCTTGCCCTTCGGCTCGTCCTTGCTGGCCACCACCACCGGCTTGGCGGCAGCGTCCTGGCCGTTGCCCTTGGCAACGCGGATGCCGTTGGCCTTCATCCAGGCATCGAACTCATCGGCGGTCATCTTCTTGTCGCCGTTGCTCATCAGGAAGCGGTAGCTGCCGCGGCCATCCAGCTCCGGGGTCTTCACTTCCACCACCGGGGTTTCGGCCGGCGCTTCTGCCTTGGCCACCTTCTTGTGGCCACCACAGGCGGTCAGCAGCACCATCGGCAGCAGCAGGCCTGCGCAGCGCAGGGTTTGGTTGAGGGTCGGGTGGTACATGGGCAGGCTCCGTTCGGGAAGTTCAGCAACCAGGCGCCCCCTACGCCTGGAACGGTGGCCGGCAACCGCCGGCCGCGGGCGATGATCAGCCCGGTGCAGCGGCCCCCAGCCGCCGCTGGTCATTGACCTCCAGCATCCGCCACTGGCCCTTGCCGAGATCGCCGAGCTGCAGCCCGCCGATCGCAACCCGGACCAGGCGCAGCACCTGCAGGTCGAAGGCCGCCAGCAGGCGGCGGATGTGGCGGTTGCGGCCCTCGTCGAGGACCACCTCCAGCCACGCGGTCTTGTCGCCGCTGCGCAGCACGCGCACGGCCTGGGCCACGAGGAACTCGCCCTCGTCCTCCACGCCGGCCTGCAGGGCCGCCAGCGTGGCGTCATCGGGCAGGCGGTCGACCTGCACGTGATACGTCTTCTGCGGACCCGTTTCCGGATCGGTCAGGCGCGCGGCCCACTGCGGATCGTTGCTGAACAGCAACAGCCCTTCACTGGCCTTGTCCAGGCGCCCGACCGGCGCTATCCACGGCAGCCCTGCACCATCGAAACAGCGGTAGACGGTGTCGCGGCCACGCTCGTCCTGCACGGTGGTCACCACCCCGCGTGGCTTGTTGAGCATCAGGTACAGGCGCTGCGGCGCGCCCATCGGCTGGCCATCGACCTCGATCGGCGGCGCCGGCTGGCCAATCGGGAACTCGGGATCCCGCACGATGCGGCCGGAGACGCGTACGCGGCCCTCGGCAATCCAGCGCGCGGCCTCGCTGCGCGAGCAGACGCCGGCCTTGGACAGCACGCGCGCCAGGCCATGACGGACACCGGCGGCTGTGGCAGCGGGAGTCGCACGCCCACGCGATGCGTGGGAGCGGGCGGCGGGGGCGGCAGGTGGGCGGCGCGTGCGCAAGCCTCTGCTCCCCGCGGCGCTTACTTCTTGTCGACCGGCTTGGTCTCAGCCGGTGCTTCGGCCGGGGCCGGAGTGGCGGCCGGAGCCGGACGCGCCTTGACCACACGCACGCCACGCGCCTTCATCCAGGCGTCGAACTCCTCGGCGGTCATGCGCTTGCCGTTCTGGCTCATGTCGAAGCGCCAAGGCGTGTTGTCGAATTCGGTCTGCGGCTTGTAGGCCGCCGGATCGTTCGGCTTCACCGCCGGTGCGCTCGGAATGGCCTTGGCGATGTTCTGGCAGCCATCGATGCGCAGGCGCTGCAGCACCTGGTCCAGCGACTGCGACGGATCGTAGTTGCTGCTCAGCACGCCGGCCGGCATGCCCAGCTGGTTGCCACGGATGTAGAGCTCGTCGGCCACCGGCGCGATGGTCGTGGCCGGCAACGGCAGCGGCGAGGCGCTGGTGTTGACCGAGCAATCGACCGCAGCGTGAGCGGCGGGAACCAGGGCCAGCGCCAGGACGGCGGCCGATGCAGAGCGCAGCATGAAGGGCATCCAGGAAAGGAAGTGACGCGGCGAGTTTAGCAATGCCGCGACAGCTTTCAAGCGCCACTTTCAATGAATACGGCAACCCATTGGTTTTACGGACAAAAACCCGACGAACGGTTACCCCCGGACCGGCAGGCACCGGATTCCAGGCCGCAGAAACAACAAGACCCGGCCGAAGCCGGGTCCTGCTGTGTCCTACTGGCAGAGCGTCAGAACTTAGTTCTGGACGTTCAGCTCGGTACGACGGTTCTTGGCGCGACCTTCCGGGTTGTCCGAACCATCCGGGTTGGTGTTCGGAGCAATCGGACGGCTCTCGCCGTAGCCGATCGGGCCGACCAGGCGACCGGCGTCAACGCCGTTCTTGGTCAGGTAGTTGTACACGGCGGTAGCACGACGCTCCGACAGCTTCTGGTTGTAAGCGTCGGTACCCTTCGAGTCGGTGTGACCGGCGACTTCAACGCGCAGATCCGGGTAACGCTTCAGGATCTCGGTGGCTTCGCTCAGGATCGCCACGGCGTCCGGACGCAGGTTCGACTTGTCGAAGTCGAAGTTGACGCCCTTCAGGTCGATGGAGACCGGCACCGGGCAACCGTCCGGACCGATGGTCTGACCCGGCTGCGAGTTCGGGCACTTGTCGTCGCAGTTGTTGACGCCGTCACCGTCGTCATCCAGGTCGGCGCAGCTCGGGGCAACCGGAGCCGGAGCCGGAGCAGCCGCGACCGGAGCCGGGCCCAGCGGGATCACGACGCCGACCGAAGCCAGCACGTCGCCGAACCAGCTTTCATCGTTGCCGGCACGCTTCGGGTTCACGCTCTGGTCGTCGAAATCAGCGCGGTAGGCGACTTCGGCACGGACAGCGACGCGCTTCTCGAAGGTGGTCTGCAGACCGACGCCGACCTTGGCGGCAAAGTTGCCGTCCTTGCGGTCAGCCAGGCCACCGCTGATCGGGTTGTACTCTTCTTCCGACTTCTGGTAGCCCAGGCCGGCCAGCAGGTACGGGTTCCAGCCGCGGCCTTCCTTGATGAAGTGGCGACGCAGGTCCAGCGAGACGCCGTACTGCGACCAGTTCATGTCCTTGTTGGCGTCGAAGTTCGGGTTCTGGTAGTTCAGCTCACCGTCCAGCGACCAGTTCGGGCTGATGAACTTGCCCAGGCCCAGGGTGACGAACGGAGCGTCATTGGTCAGGCGGTCGCTGTCCTGGAAGTTGAAGCCGGCCGAACCGGTCAGGTACCAGCGGTCATCGAACTCCTGCGCGGACGCAGCCTGGGCGAAAGCCAGACCACCCAGCAGCGCGGCAGTAAGGATCTTCTTGTTCATTGAGTACAGCTCCTATTTCGGGGGTATGAAACCGGTAGAGGCATGGGCCAGCACTAGTGCGTCGATGTTCGACAGCCGATTCAGCACGCCACCGCCGCGAACATTATGCTCAGGCGGGTGAAGGTCATGTTAACAGTCCCGTAACATGTGAAGTATCGCGCCCGACCCTCCACCGGTCCGACGTTGAAACCCTATACAGGATGATGAAAATCCGCAAGACCCTCACGCTGCAAGGGTTTGACGGGGTTTAAGTGCGGAATACGACATATTGCGCAACAGCTTGCTCCACCCGATTCAGCGTATCTGCTGAAACGTGAGGAACTCTATGATGGAGCCACGTACCCAGCCGGAGCCGAGATGAAAGCCGTCGCCCTGAGTCGTGAATCCGCCCCCGCCCTCTGCGATATCCACCTCCCCCCGCCGCTGCCTCCGGGTGGCCGCGACCTGCTGATCCGGGTCGAGGCCGTCTCGGTGAACCCGGTCGACGGCAAGCAGCGGGCGGCCACCGATCCGGCCACGCTCGAAGCACCCCGCGTACTCGGCTGGGACGCCGCCGGGGTGGTCGAAGCGATCGGCGAGGACGCCAGCCTGTTCGCGTCCGGCGACGAGGTCTACTACGCCGGTGATGTCACCCGGCCGGGCTGCAATGCGCAGTTCCACCTTGTGGACGAACGGCTGGTAGCGCGCAAGCCGACCACGCTCGACTTCGCCGAAGCGGCCGCACTGCCACTGACCACGCTCACCGCATGGGAACTGCTGTTCCAGCGCATGCCATTGCAGCTGGATGATCGCCGCCATGCCGGCCAGCACCTGCTGGTGATCGGCGGAGCAGGCGGTGTTGGATCGATGGCGATCCAGCTGGGCCGGCACGCCGGATTCGAGGTGATCGCCACCGCCTCGCGTGAATCGTCGATCGACTGGTGCCGGCAGATGGGTGCCCAGCATGTGATCGACCACCGGCAGCCGCTGCTGCCCCAGCTGCAGGCATCGGGCATCGACGCAGTACAGGTCGCGCTCAACCTGGCCGACACCGACCATTACTGGGATGCGTTGGGTCAGCTGCTGGCGCCACAGGGCCATGTCGGCCTCATCGTCGAACCGCGCGGCGCGCTGCGCATCGGTGATCCCTACAAGGCCAAGTGCATCGGCATCCACTGGGAGTTCATGTTCGCGCGTTCGCGCTTCGCCACGGCGGACCGCATCGAACAGCACCGCATCCTCAGCCGCGCGGCCAGCATGATCGACGCTGGCCAGCTGCGCGGCACCCTCAGCGAGACGCTGGGCGCGATCAATGCGGCGAATCTGGACATCGCGCATCAGCGCTTGGCCAGCGGGCGCACGGTGGGCAAGCTGGCGCTGGCCGGCTGGAGCGACTGAGCCAGGCTGGAACGCCGGTGCAGTGCCGGGCCATGTTCGGCTGGCGGTGCCAGGCAAAGCAGCCGAGCATGGCCCAGCTCCACAGAACGTCCCATACGCAGGATCGACGACTCCTGTAGCGGCGGATCGGCCGTCATCTGTATCTATGGGAGTGACTGAATCGGGATTACGGTGGAAACAGATCCCTCCCCTCTCCCCGAGCGCCGCCATGCCCACCGCCCTGCCCCTGCGTCTGCTGCAACTGATCATCGGCCTGTTCCTGTACGGCTTCGGCGCCTCGCTGATGATCCGTGCAGCGATCGGCGTGGCCCCCTGGGACGTGTTGTCGCAGGGCATCGCCGCACAGACGCCGCTATCGTTCGGCCTGGCCACCAATGTGATCGGTGCGCTGGTGCTGCTGCTGTGGTGGCCATTGCGACAGAAGCCGGGCGTCGGCACCGTGCTCAACGTGATGTTGATCGGTCCATCCGCGCAGTTCGGGCTGTGGTTGCTTCCCCCGGCAGTCGGCCTTGGCTGGCAGCTGGCGATGTTCTGCGCCGGCATGCTGCTGGTCGCCCTGGCCACCGGCCTGTACATCGGCGCCAAGCTCGGGCCCGGCCCGCGCGACGGCCTGATGACCGGCCTGCATGCCCGCACCGGCTGGCCGATCTGGAAGGTGCGCAGCCTGATCGAGGGCAGCGTGCTGCTGCTGGGCTGGTGGCTCGGCGGCAATGTCGGTGTCGGCACCCTCGCCTTCGCCCTGCTGATCGGCCCCCTGTGCGGGGTAACGCTGGGCTGGTTCGGGATTGGGCGTCCCCCGGTAGTGCCGGCCGCTGGCCGGCAACCGCAATCACCCTGAGCTGATCGGGATGCCGGCCAGCGGCCGGCACTACCGCCCCCGGAGTTCGGGGGCAGCGCCGCAGGCGCGGGGGGTGGAGGCAGGTAAGTGGGGCCCGCGGTTCGCGCAGCGAAATGCGGGAGCGACAGCACGCATGTGCCGAGCGTACCCGGCCAGCGGCCGGCACTACCGCCCGCGCCCCTTGCCCCAGCCGCCGTTTCCCGGCACGCTTCGCGCTTCCGTACGCAAGCGTATCGATCATGTCGCCAGCCAACGAAAGCGCCTATCCCCACCTGTTCGCCCCGCTGGACCTGGGCTTCACCCAGCTGCGCAACCGCGTGCTGATGGGTTCGATGCACACCGGCCTGGAAGATCGCGCCCGCGACTTCCCGCGCCTGGCCGCCTACTTCGCCGAACGCGCCGAAGGTGGCGTCGGCCTGATCGTCACCGGTGGCTTCGCGCCGAACGTGGTCGGCTGGCTGAAGCCCTTTGGCGGAAAGCTGTCCTGGCCCTGGGAAGTACGCCCGCACCGGCAGCTCACCACCGCCGCGCACCAGCACGGCGCGAAGATCTGCCTGCAGCTGCTGCATGCCGGCCGCTATGCCTACCATCCCCTGTCGGTGGCACCGTCGAAGCTGAAGGCGCCGATCAACCCGTTCCCCCCCCGTGCGCTGTCGGCCAGCGGCGTCGAGCGGCATATCGCCGACTACGCACGCAGCGCAAAGCTGGCCCGTGAAGCCGGCTACGATGGCGTCGAAGTGATGGGCTCGGAGGGCTACCTCATCAACGAGTTCATCGCCCCGCGCACCAACAAGCGCTCCGACCGCTGGGGTGGCGACGCCAACCAACGCATGCGTTTTGCAGTGGAGATCGTGCGCCGCATCCGCGAGGCCTGCGGCCCGGACTTCATCATCATCTACCGCCTGTCGCTGGTGGATCTGGTTGACGACGGCAGCAACTGGGAAGAGATCGTGCAGCAGGCCCAGGCCATCGAGGCGGCTGGCGCGACGATCATCAATTCCGGCATCGGCTGGCACGAAGCGCGCATCCCGACCATTGCCACCTCGGTGCCGCGCGCCGCCTTCGCCGGTGTCACCGCCAAGCTCAAGCCGCATGTAACGGTGCCGCTGGTGGCGACCAACCGCATCAACATGCCCGACGTCGCCGAGCGCATCCTCGCCAGCGGCGGCGCCGACATGGTTTCGCTGGCGCGCCCGCTGCTGGCCGACCCGCAATGGCCCAACAAGGCCCGCGCCGGCCGCGCCGAGGCGATCAACACCTGCATCGCCTGCAACCAGGCCTGCCTGGACCACGTGTTCGAGAACAAACTGGCCAGCTGCCTGGTCAATCCGCGTGCCGCACACGAGACCGAGCTGGTCTACCGCCCGGCTGCCACGCCGAAAAAGGTCGCGGTGGTCGGCGCAGGTCCGGCCGGCCTGGCTTGCGCCACGGTGGCCGCCGAGCGCGGCCACCAGGTCACCCTGTTCGATGCCAACGACGAGATCGGTGGCCAGTTCAACGTGGCCAAGCGCATTCCCGGCAAGGAAGAGTTCCACGAGACCCTGCGCTATTTCCGCCACAAGCTGGCTGAAACCGGCGTGCAGCTACGCCTTGGCACGCGAGCAGACGCGGCCAGCCTGGCCGGCTTCGACGAGGTGGTGCTGGCCACCGGCATCACGCCGCGCAAGGTCGACTTCCCCGGCGCCAACCACGCCAAGGTGGTCAGCTACCTGGACGTGCTGCTGGGCCGGGTCGAAGTGGGCGCCAGTGCGGCGATCATCGGCGCCGGCGGCATCGGCTTCGATGTCGGCGAGTTCCTCAGCCACGCTGGTGAGTCCCCCTCGCTGGACCCACAGCGCTGGATGGCCGAATGGGGCGTGGACAGCACGTTCGAGGCCCGCGGCTCGCTGGCCAGGCCGCAGCCCGAGGCATCGCCGCGGCGGCTGTGGCTGCTGCAGCGCAGCCCCGGCAAGCCCGGCGCGCGGCTGGGCAAGACCACCGGCTGGATCCACCGCGCCACGCTGAAGGCCAAGGGCGTGCGCATGCTCGGCGGCGTCGAGTACCTGGGCGTGGACGACGAAGGCCTGCGCATCCGCGTGGAAGGCAGCGAACAGCTGCTGCCGGTCGATCATGTGGTGATCTGCGCCGGGCAGGAACCGAACCGCGCATTGCAGGCCGAGCTGCAGGCCGCCGGCATCAACGCGCAGCTGATCGGCGGTGCCGATGTAGCGGCCGAACTGGACGCCAAGCGGGCCATCGACCAGGGCAGCCGGGTGGCCGCCGCGCTCTGATGAGCGCATGAATGGGGGACGGAATGTGATTTCCGTCACCCCTCCCGAACCTGAATGTCAAGCCGGACGGTTCACGATGCGTTCGGCTACGCCCCCCTACCTTGCGCCATCTTTCCGCTCACCAGCCAGTTTCCGGTGAGCCGGCGCAGCCCCCACGATCGGTACTGGTCGTTTCTTTTGGGGCTGCCCACGGGGCGGCCCCGATGGCCGCCTCCCCATGACGCCAAGTCGTACCCCGCATCCTGTCGCCCCCGCGACTGGAAGCGGAGAGTGCGGCCCATACGGAGCAAGGAGTTATATGAAACTGGCCTGGATTCTCTGGCTGTCGCAGTTGTTGCCGCAGCCGGCCGCTGATTCACTGTGTCTGAGCACCACCGTTTATCTGGAAGCCCGCGACCAGACCCTGCGCGGCCAGCAAGCCGTTGCCGAGGTCGCCCTGCGCCGCCTCGACAGTGGCCTGTGGGGCGACTCGATGTGCCAGGTGGTCACCGCGCGCAAGCAGTTCGCGCCGACCATCGTCTCCCCCGGCACCCAGCTGGGCAATGACGCGGCCTGGAGCGAGGCAATGAACGTGGCCTTCGACGCCGAGCGCAACTGGGCGCTGCCGGCCGGCGAGCGCCGCGAGATCGTGCCCGGTGCCAGCCACTTCGCCGCGTTGTCCATCGCCAGCCCGAACTGGCGCAACGCCTACCAGGTGGCCACCATCGGCGATCACACCTTCTATAAGGTGCAGAACCTCAAGCCGCGGCAGTCGTAACGATCCGTGCTGGCGGCAGCGTTGCCGCCCGCTGGCAGGCTCTGGGATAGTGGGCGTTTCCCGCCCGCATCACCTGGAGTTCCCATGAAGCTGTACAGCAAGCCCGGTGCCTGTTCCACCGCCGACCACATCGCCCTGCAGTGGACCGGCCAGCCGTTCGAGGTCGAACTGCTGAACAAGGACACCCTCAAGGGTCCGGAATTCCTCAAGATCAATCCGGCCGGCGCCGTTCCCGCGCTGGTCGATGGCGACTTCGTGCTGCTGCAGAACGCCGCGATCATGGGCTATATCGCCGACACCTACCCGCAGGCCGGCCTCGGCGGCGATGGCAGCGCGCGCCAGCGTGCCGAAGCTACCCGCTGGCTGGCCTTCGTCAATTCCGACGTGCATCCGGCCTTCTCGCCGCTGTTCGCACCGGGCAAGTTCATCGCCGACGAAAGCCAGTTCGATGCGATCCGCGCCGCCGCACACAAGCGCCTGCGTGGCCTGTTCGAGACCGCTGACAGGCAGCTGGCCGACAAGCCCTGGCTGGCCGGCTTCCGCAGTTTCGCCGACCCGTACTTCTACATCACCCTGCGTTGGGCCGCCGGCACCAAGGTCGACCTGTCGGGCCTGGACAACCTGGCCGCCTACAAGGCACGCATGGACGCCGATGCCGGCGTGCAGGCCGCACTGAAGGCCGAAGGCCTGGCCTGAGCCTGACCCGGGGTCGGATCCGTCTGCACAGCAGGCGGCTCTGACCCCACCGGCGCCATCACCACACTCAGCCGATCTGGCGGATCACTTCACCGTTGGCATCGCGCAGGTAGGTCGGCACCACTTCGATGCGCAGCGCTCCCGCCACCGGGTAGATGCCACGTTCGGCACGCACGCCCGCCAGGGCCTGCAGCCCCGTCTCGTCCAGCGCCCAGCGCGCGCTGTCGGCCGATACCTCGCCGGTTTCACCGCGCGCTGCCGGAATGAACTCCCACTGCCGCTCGCGGCTGGCCAGTTCCAGCGATTTGCCGTGGCGCAGGCGCAATGGCAGCAGCTCGCACACACTGGCCACCTGCCCGGCGCCGAGCACCAAGGTGGTGACCCCCGCCTCCTGCCGCCAATCCAGTGTCTCGATGAACAACATGCCGGTGCTGGAGCCCTCGCGCTCGCTGCCGGCCCGCACCTGTGCGGCGAGTGTCGGATCCTCCAACAGGTTGCCGCGATGCAGGTCGCTGATCCACAGCGGCATCGCCGGTTGCAGCGCCTGCAGCACGCCGCGCGTCGACCAACGCTTGACCGCTTCCATCTCCTCATCGGTCAGCCCGACCAGCTGCAGGAACTGCAGGTGGCCATTGGCGGTGTCGCGCGCAGGCAACTGCGGATCGGCGATGAAGGCCAGGTGGCACAGGCGCGTGCCGGTCTCCAGCGCGATCGGGCCGTTGGCGTTCAGATGGTGACCATCCTCGAACACGTTGCCGCTGCCAAACACGTAGCGCGCCAGGTTCTGCAGCAGGTTCATCGGCCACACCGGCGGGTTGCTGCCGGCGTGCTCACCGGCTTCAGCAGCCAGGCGGAAGGTCAGCTCGAAACCATAGCCGCTGGCGGCGGCATCGCTGCTCTCCTTGGTGTACAGCTCGGAGAAGCCGTAGGTGATGTAGTGCCAATGCGGTACCGGTGCATCCACCCAGTAAACGCTGATGCCATCCAGTGGATCCTGGCCACCCAGCGTGTACGGCAACGCCGTACCGTAGTGACGGGGTTCCTGGCCGGCATACAGCGGCGCCAGCGCCGCATTGATCGCGTCCCAGCCTGGGGTGTCGGTGTCGTCGTGGTCGTCCTGCACGCGGGACTCCTTGTGGGGAAGTGAACCGATCACTTTACGCGGTGGCTCATGCCTGCACGACCTCGCCGCCACCATTGACCACGGCGGCCTGGGTTTCCTGCCACCAGCGCTGCGCCAGCGCCGGGCTGCGCGCCTTGCCCACCGCCGCCAGCAGTTCCGGGCACAGGCGTTCCAGTGCAAGTGCATCGGTGCAGCGTTCAATCTTCAACTGCATGAAGTAGCCCTTCAGGCCCAGGTGGCGCCGCACCGCCTCGCTCATCGCGTCGTACAGCTGCTGGTACAACGCCGGATCCTGTTCGCGGCCGGTGCTGATGCCACGTACCGGTGCCAGCTCGGCATTGCCACCGATCACTTCGATCAGGCCCTGCGCTTCCAGCTGCTCCAGTGCATCGGCCGGCGCGCGCAGGCCTTCGAACAGGCCACGCAGTTCGGTGTCATCGCGATGGCCGTCGACCATCAGCAGGATCGAACGCAGTGCCGCCGGCAGGCGCCGGCCACGGTCTTCGATTTCCTGACGGCCAGCAGCCGTCTTGGCGTGCAGCAATGCCATTGCCTCCCCCTCCCTCGATGCACAATGCCGGCGCGCCCTGACGGGCACGCCCCCCTGTGTGCCATCCCCGGACGGCACGCGCCTTCCCCGGCGCGCGCCGCGTATTGCAGGTCGATGACAGGCCGAGCTTAGCGCAAGTGCCGCGGGTAGTGCCGGCCGCTGGCCGGCAACCTCGGGATTGAGGGGGGGGGCCGGCCAGTAGCCGGCACTACCGGATCAACGGCCCAGCGCGCGGCGGATCTCCTCCAGCGCGCTGGGGTCGTCCAGCGTCGACAGGTCACCCGGGTCGCGCTGTTCGGCCAGCGCCTGCAGCGAGCGCCGCAGCAGCTTGCCGGAGCGGGTCTTGGGCAGTGCATTGACCACGTGTACGTGCGCCGGGCGTGCGACCGCGCCGAGCGAGGTGGTCACCGTCGCCATCATCTCGGCCACCACCGGCGCCGGATCCTCGCCATCCAGGCCCTGCTTGAGGGTGACGAACACCAGCGGCACCTGCCCCTTCAGTTCATCCTTGACCCCGATCACGGCGGCCTCGGCCACCCGCGGATGGCTGGAAATGGCCTCCTCGATCTCGCGCGTGCCCAGACGGTGCCCGGCTACATTGATGACATCATCGGTGCGACCGAGGATGAAGGTGTAGCCATCGTCGTCGCGGATCGCCCAGTCCAGCGAGCTGTACAGCAGTTCCTTGAAGTGGCTGAAGTAGCTCTGCAGGAAGCGGCTGTCATCATTCCACACGGTGCTCATGCAACCCGGCGGCAGCGGTGGCGACACCACCAGCACGCCCTTCTGCCCCGGTGCGACTTCCTCGCCAGTGTTCTCGTCGATCACCTTCATCCGATAGCCGAGATTGGGGAACCCGGGCGAGCCGAAACGCACCGGCTTCATCTCCAGGCCCGGCAGCAGGGTCAGTGCCGGCCAGCCGGTTTCGGTCTGCCAGTAGTTGTCGATGATCGGCTTGCCGAGCGCTTCGCTGATCCAGTGCGCGGTCGGCTCGTCGAGCGGCTCGCCGGCCAGGAACAGGTACTTCAGCGCACGCAGGTCGTGGCGATGGATGAAGTCCGCGTCGTGCTTCTTCAGCACGCGGATGGCGGTGGGCGAGGAGAACATCGTGCGCACGTTGTACTGCTCGCACAGCGCCCACCAGATGCCGGGATCCGGATTGGTCGGCAGGCCTTCGTACAGCAGCGAGGTGCAGCCACCGATCAGCGGGCCGTACACATTGTAGGAGTGGCCCACCGCCCAGCCGACATCGGAGGTGGAGAACATCACCTGGCCCGGCTTGCAGTCGAACACGGTCTCCATCGACTGCGCCATCGCCACTGCATAGCCGCCCACATCGCGCTGCACGCCCTTCGGCTTGCCGGTGGTGCCGGAGGTGTACAGCAGGTAGCTCGGTTCGCTCGCTTCCAGCCACTGCACCGGCACATCCACTTCCCCGATCTGTGCATGCAGCGTGGCGTAGTCCACATCACGGCCCGGCACGCGGGGTTCGGCGGCATCCAGCCCGCGCGACACGATCAGCACATGCGGTGGCGGCGACGCCGCCTCGGCGCAGGCGGCGTCGACCATCGGCTTGTACGGAATCAGCTTGCCACCGCGCATGCCGGCATCGGCGGCGATGAGCAGCTTGGGCTTGGCATCGTCGATGCGCAGCGCCAGGTTGTGCGCGGCGAAGCCACCGAACACCACCGAGTGCACCGCACCGATGCGCGCGCAGGCCAGCATCGCGAACACCGCCTCGGCCATGTTCGGCATGTAGATCACCACGCGGTCACCGTGGCCGACACCGAGGTGCTTGAGTACCGCGGCGAAGTCGTTCACTTCGCGGTACAGCTGGCGATAGGTGATCTCGCGCGTGCTGTTGGTTTCGGTGGAGATGGCGACCAGTGCGAGCTGGTCGGCGCGCTCGGCCAGGTGGCGGTCGATGGCGTTGTAGCAGAGATTGGTTTCGCCGCCGACGAACCAGCGCCGGAACGGCGGGTTGCTGTAGTCGAGCACCTGCTGCGGCGGTTTATGCCAATGGATGCGCTTGGCTTCCTCGCCCCAGAAGGCCTCCGGCTCGTCGATCGAGCGACGGTAGGTTTCCTCGTAGTTCATGACGCAGCCCTCCCAGACAAAGTCATGGGTTCGAGGATAGTCCGGTGCTGCCGCGCGGGCCGCCCTACCTTGGTAGGGGGTGGGGTTTGTTATGCAGGGCTTGCAGCCCTGCACCTGCAGAAGCCGAAGCCAAAGCCAAAGCAACAGCAGAAGCTGGCTTACTGGGGGATGGCGGGGTGGATCCGGTGGCGGGAGACGCCGTAAACCCGTCCATGGGGGCTTGGCCACGGCATCCATGCCGCGGACACTCCCGCCACCGGACCCACCCCGCCTTCGACAGTTTCCTGCCATCTGTCGGAACGGCGGATTGCGCTGGTAGGTGTCGACCTTGGTCGACACGGTAGATCCACGCAATGCGTGGATGACTCATTCGATATCTGAAAGAAAAATCGTGTCGACCAAGGTCGACATCTACCAACAGCCGTGCGGAACAACGGCCGCAGTTACCAACAGCCGCGGGAATCTGTCAGAGGCGGGGCGGTGTGGGTGGGCAGGACCGTTGGCGCCATGGATGGCGCCATCGAGCCCCCATGGATGGGTTTACGGCGTGTCCTGCCCACCCATACCTCCCCGCCAACCCACGGACAGCCCGCTTTTGACGTTGATGTTGACGTTGATTCTGCAGGTGCAGGGCTGCAAGCCCTGCCGACCCCCTAGAACGGAGCCGCGGACTCGAACGCGAGCGCCTCGCCCGTCAGCGGATGCGTGAACCGCAGGCTGCACGCATGCAGATGCACGCGGTGCGCCGGTGCCGCGTCATACAGCACGTCGCCAACAATCGGATGGCCAATAGTGGCCATGTGCAACCGCAGCTGATGGCTGCGGCCAGTGATCGGTTCCAACGCCACGCGCGTGCGCCGCGCTTCAACATCGCGCACCAGCACGCGCCAACGCGTCAACGCCGGCTTGCCGCGTTCGTGATCGACCATCTGCTTCGGCCGGTTCGGCCAGTCAACGATCAACGGCAGGTCCACTTCACCGGAATCACCCTCGAGCAGCCCCTGCACCACCGCTTCATACCGCTTGCCAACCTGGCGCTGCTCGAACTGCATCGACAACGTCGCCTGCATGTCCTTGCCACGCGCATGCAGCAGCAGGCCGGAGGTCACCTGGTCCAGCCGGTGCACGGTCAACGCATCCGGATACAGCGCCTGCAGGCGCGCGACCACGCAGTCCTGGTTCTCGGCGCTGCGGCCGGGTACGGACAACAGGCCAGCCGGCTTCTCGGCCACCAGCAGTGCGTCATCGATGTAGTGCAGGTGGATCATGCGGTTCCAGGAGCTCCAAATGAAAACGGGGAAGCCGAAGCCTCCCCGTTTTCTGCGTACCAACCAACGGTCGGTACCTACCTTGATGGAAGACGTACCGGCCGGAGCCGGTACCGCCTGCATCAGCCCAGCAGGTGGGCGACGCCGGCGCGCTCTTCTTCCAGCTCGGCCAGGGTCTTGTCGATGTACTTCTGGCTGAAGTCGTCGATCGGCAGATCCTTGACCAGGGTGTACTTGCCGTTCTCGGTGGTCACCGCGAAGCCGAAGATCACGCCTTCCGGAATGCCGTAGGAACCGTCGGACGGCACGCCCATGGTGACCCACTTGCCGTTGCTGCCCAGCACCCAGTCACGCACGTGGTCGATCGCTGCATTGGCGGCCGAAGCAGCCGAGGACGAGCCACGGGCTTCGATGATCGCCGCGCCGCGCTTGCCGACGGTCGGGATGAAGGTGTTGGCGTTCCACTCCTGGTCGTTGATCGCATCGGCGATCGACGCACCATCGGCGGTGGCGAAACGGTAGTCCGGGTACATGGTCGGGCTGTGGTTGCCCCACACCACCAGCTTCTCCATGCCACCGACCGGCTTGCCGAGCTTGGTCGACAGCTGGCTCAGCGCGCGGTTGTGGTCCAGGCGCAGCATGGCGGTGAAGTTTTCCGGCTTCAGGTCCGGGGCCGACTTCATCGCGATGTAGGCGTTGGTGTTGGCCGGGTTGCCGACCACCAGCACCTTCACGTCACGGCTGGCGACCTTGTTCAGCGCTGCACCCTGGGCGGTGAAGATCTTGGCGTTCTCCAGCAGCAGGTCCTTGCGCTCCATGCCCGGGCCGCGCGGACGTGCGCCGACCAGCAGGGCGATGTCGGCGTCCTTGAACGCGACTTCGGCGTCATCGGTGCCGACCATGCCGGCCAGCAGCGGGAAGGCACAGTCTTCCAGCTCCATCATCACGCCCTTCAGGGCGGCCTGGGCCTTGTCCACCGGCAGTTCCAGCAGCTGCAGGATGACCGGCTGGTCCTTGCCCAGCATTTCGCCGGAGGCGATGCGGAACAGCAGGGCATAACCGATCTGGCCGGCGGCGCCGGTCACGGCAACACGAACGGGTGCTTTCATGGGGGTTTCCTCTTGCTTGCAAGCGTTTGATGGGACGCCGCGGGCAGAGCCACGCAGGCCAGGCGGGCGGCGGGGAACAGGGAAACGGCCACCCATGGGTGGCCGTTTCGAAGGGGGATCAGGCGGCGAGGTGCTTGTTCCACTCCGCGACGCGGTCGGCCTGGGCGGCCAGCACGGCGTCGACGTCGCCTTCCAGGGTGATCGAATGGATCACGTCGCCCTGCTTGACCGAATCAACGATGGCCTGGCCTTCCAGGACCTTGCCGAAGACGGTGTGGCGGCCGTCCAGCCAGTCGGTCTTGATGTGGGTGATGAAGAACTGGCTGCCGTTGGTGTTCGGGCCGGCGTTGGCCATCGACAGCGAGCCGACCTCGTGCTTCACGCCGTTCTTCTCGTCTTCGAACTTGTAGCCCGGGCCGCCGGTGCCACGACCCTGCGGGCAGCCGCCCTGGATCATGAAGTCGGCGATCACGCGGTGGAAGATCAGGCCGTCATAGAAGCCGTGCTTGACCAGGTTCACGAAGTTGGCCACGGTCAGCGGCGCCTTGTCGGCGAACAGCTCGACCTTGATCGGGCCCTGGGTGGTGTCGAAAGTGGCGATGAGGGACATGAAGATCCTTGATGCAGAGGGGAACGCGTCTAGCCACCTAGTTTACACCTGCCTCGTGGCGGCGGCGGCTTCGACCATCGGTGAAGAACCCGGCTTCAGCCCATGGACGGGAAGCCGCGTCTCCGGGCGCTGGCGGCCCCGGCCGACGCGGCGGACAGCCAGCTGAATGGGCCCCGCGACGGATGTGAAATCCACCTTTTCGCGAATCGTCAAGTTCGACGTATAATGTTGGACTTCTTTTTCCAAATCCGGCGCCGACTGCCCCCCTTTCGTATGTCCATCGAAAATCTTCGCAACATCGCCATCGTCGCCCACGTCGACCATGGCAAGACCACCCTGGTCGACCAGCTGCTGAAGCAGTCCGGCACCCTGTCCGAGCGCACCGTCCTCGCCGAGCGCGTGATGGACAGCAACGACCAGGAAAAGGAACGCGGCATCACCATCCTGGCCAAGAACACCGCCATCACCTGGGAAGACAAGAAGACCGGCATCAAGAACCGGATCAACATCGTCGACACCCCCGGCCACGCCGACTTCGGTGGTGAGGTCGAGCGCGTGCTGTCGATGGTCGATACCGTGCTGATCCTGGTCGACGCGATGGACGGCCCGATGCCGCAGACCCGCTTCGTGACCCAGAAGGCCTTCGCGATGGGCTTCAAGCCGATCGTCGTGGTCAACAAGGTCGACCGTCCGGGCGCCCGTCCGGAATGGGTGATCGACCAGGTCTTCGACCTGTTCGACAAGCTCGGCGCCACCAACGAGCAGCTGGACTTCCCGATCGTCTACGCCTCGGGCCTGAACGGCTATGCCGGCCTGGAAGACACCGTGCGCGACGGCGACATGACCCCGCTGTACGAAGCGATCATGCAGCACGCGCCGAAGCCGGAAGTGGATCCGGAAGGCCCGTTCCAGATGCGCATCAGCCAGCTGGACTACAACAACTTCGTGGGCGTGATCGGCATCGGCCGCATCCAGCGCGGCACCCTGAAGAAGAACATGCAGGTCGCGGTCATCGACCGTGAAGGCAAGAAGCGCAACGGCAAGGTGCTGCAGGTGCTGGGCTTCATGGGCCTGGAGCGCATCGAGCAGGATTCGGCCGAGGCCGGCGACATCGTGGCCATCTCCGGCATCCAGGAGCTGACCATCTCCGACACCATCTGCGCACCGGACTTCCCGGAAGCGCTGCCGGCGCTGACCGTCGACGAGCCGACCATCTCGATGACCTTCCAGGTCAACAACTCGCCGTTCGCCGGCAACAAGGACCTGTCCGGTGGCAAGTTCCTGACCAGCCGCCAGATCAAGGACCGCCTGGACCGTGAAAAGGTCCACAACGTGGCCCTGAAGGTCGAGCAGCTGGAAGACGCCGACAAGTTCCTGGTCTCCGGCCGTGGCGAACTGCACCTGTCGGTGCTGATCGAGAACATGCGCCGCGAAGGCTACGAGCTGGCCGTGTCGCGCCCGGAAGTGATCATCAAGGAAATCGACGGCCAGCTGATGGAGCCGATCGAGCAGCTGGTGGTGGACATCGAAGAAATCCACCAGGGCGGCGTGATGGAAAAGCTGGGCACCCGCAAGGGCCAGCTGAAGAACATGGAATCGGACGGCAAGGGCCGCGTGCGCTTGGAGTACCAGATCCCGGCCCGTGGCCTGATCGGCTTCCAGAACGAGTTCAAGACCCTGACCCAGGGTTCGGGCCTGCTGTTCCACGTGTTCGACCACTACGGTCCGAAGGAACAGGGCGCGATTGCCAAGCGCATCAACGGCGTGATGATCGCCAATGCACCGGGCACCACGCCGGCCTACTCGCTGGGCCCGCTGCAGGAGCGCGGCAAGCTGTTCGCTGCTGAAGGCGACAACGTGTATGAAGGTCAGCTGGTCGGCATCCACTCCAAGGACAACGACCTGACCGTCAACGCGATCAAGACCAAGCCGCTGACCAACATGCGCGCTTCGGGCAAGGACGATGCGATCCAGCTGACCCCGGCGATCAAGTACTCGCTGGAACAGGCCCTGGACTTCATCGAAGACGACGAGCTGGTCGAGATCACCCCGAAGGAGATCCGCCTGCGCAAGAAGTTCCTGACCGAGAGCGATCGCAAGAAGGCTTCGCGCGGCGGCTGAGCCAGCACCCCGTGAACCAGAGCGGCTACAACCCGGATCCACACCGGCATCCGGGTCTGCACGTCATCGCCCTGCTCGAAGCGAGCAAGGCGATGCTGGCACTGTTGGCCGCCACCGGGCTGGAAGTGCTCGGACCGCAGCCGCTGCGGCACGGCATCATGGCCCTGATCCGGCGTTTCAGCCTGGATCCGGACCATGGCACCCTGCCCTCGCTGCTGCACATGATCAGTCCCGACGCGGTCCACCTGGCCGCGGCGGGGATGATCGGCTACGGCCTGCTGCACCTGGTCGAAGCCTGGGGCCTGTGGCGGGCCAAGGCCTGGGCGTCCTGGCTGGGCTGCCTGACCGCCGCCCTGTACCTGCCTTTCGACGTCTTCGCGATCATCCGCCATCCCGGTTGGCCGTCATGGACGATCCTGGCGATCAACCTGATCGTGGTCTACGTCCTCGCCCGCGACCTGCGCAAGCGCCACCGCTGAGCACCGGCTACACTGGGGATTGGAGCCGACCAAGCCGCCCCATGCGCCCGTCCTTGCCGCCTCTGCTGACCTGCCTGCTCGCCGCGCTGCCGGCGCTGCTTTCGGCTGGCTGCAGCCCGGCCACGCCCAGCGCGCATGCGGCCGAACCTGCGAGCCGCAACGTGCCGTTCCCGTACGCCGAAACCGATGTCGCCGACCTGCAGGCGCGGATGACTGCCGGAGATCTGGACAGCACCACCCTGACCCAGGCCTACCTGCAGCGTATCGCCGCCCTGGACCGCACCGGGCCCCGCCTGCGCGCGGTGATCGAGCTCAACCCCGACGCGCTGAAGGAAGCCGCCGCACGCGACCGCGAGCGCCGCGAAGGGCGCCTGCGTGGGCCGCTGCATGGCATCCCCCTGCTGCTGAAGGACAACATCAACGCCGCACCGATGGTCACCAGTGCCGGCTCGCTGGCCCTGCAGGGCTTCCGTCCGGACGATGCCTACCTGGTACGCCGGCTGCGCGAGGCTGGCGCCGTAGTGCTGGGCAAGACCAACCTCAGCGAGTGGGCCAACTTCCGCGGCAATGACTCCATCTCCGGCTGGAGCGCGCGCGGCGGCCAGACCCGCAACCCCTACCGCATCAGCCATTCACCGTGCGGTTCCAGCAGCGGCAGCGCGGTGGCCGTGGCCGCCAACCTGGCCAGCGTGGCGATCGGCACCGAAACCGACGGCAGCATCGTCTGCCCGGCCGCGATCAACGGCGTGGTCGGTCTGAAGCCGACGGTCGGGCTGGTCAGTCGCGATGGCATCGTGCCGATCTCCTTCAGCCAGGACACCGCCGGCCCGATGACCCGCAGCGTCGCCGATGCTGCCGCCGTGCTGACTGCGATCGCCGGCCGCGATGACGCCGATCCCGCCACCGCGACCATGCCCGGCCGTGCGGTCTACGACTACACCGCGCGCCTGGACCCGCAGGGCCTGCGCGGCAAACGCATCGGTCTGCTGCAGACGCCGCTGCTGAAGTACTGCGGCATGCCGCCGCTGATCGATCAGGCAGCGACCGAGCTGCGTCGCGCCGGCGCCGTGGTGGTGCCGGTGGAGCTGCCCAACCAGGGCGCGTGGGCCGAGGCTGAGCGCACGCTGCTGCTCTACGAATTCAAGGCCGGGCTGGAGCGCTACTTCAGCACCCACCGCGCGCCACTGCGCAGCCTGGCCGAACTGATCGCCTTCAACCAGACGCACAGCAAGCAGGAACTGGGCCTGTTCGGCCAGGAGCTGCTGGTGGAGGCCGATGCCACCACCGGCCTGGCAGACCCTGCCTACATCCGCGCGCGCAGTGATGCGCGCCGGTTGGCCGGTCCGGAAGGCATCGATGCAGCCCTCGCCGCCCATCAGCTCGATGCGCTGGTGGCGCCGACCACCGGTGTGGCGTGGCCGATCCGCAGCGAAGGCGACGACTTCCCGGGCGAGAGCTACAGCGCCGCTGCCGTGGCCGGTTACCCCAGCCTGACCGTGCCGATGGGCCAGATCAACGGCCTTCCCGTCGGCCTGCTGTTCATGGGCACCGCCTGGAGCGAGCCGAAGCTGATCGAAATGGCCTACGCCTACGAGCAGCGCACCCGTGCGCGGCGGCCGCCACACTTTGATACCGATGCGCTGATCGACGCCGGCGAGCCCTGAGCTCCGGTGACGCCGCGACATCTTGCTTCCGGTAGTGCCGGCCGCTGGCCGGCAGCTCGATCGCTCCGGCGTTGCCGGCCAGCGGCCGGCACTACCGATCCTGTGGCTCCACCGGCACGATCGCCGCCTCACCATCTTCAGCACCCGGTGAACGCACATCCGCAGTGCGTGCACGTGGACCACGCGGCATATCCAGCTCGTCTTCGTGTTGCAGCCGCGCACGCACCTGCGGCAACGACTGCGGGTGCTCACGTGCGAGGAAATCGAGCATGCGTTCGCGCACCAAGCAGCGAAGATCAAAGGCATCACCGGAACTGCGCGCGCTGACCAGCAGGCGCACCTGGATCGCGCGCTCGTTGGTTTCGGTCACCTGGGTTACGCAGACGCGCCCATCCCATAGCGCCTGGCCATGGCAGATGCGCTCCAGCTCGGCCCGGATCGCCGCGATCGGTGCCCGATAGTCCAGCCACAGAAACGCAGTGCCGAGCAGATCGGCACTGCGCCGCGTCCAGTTCTGGAACGGGTTCTCGATGAACCAGGTCAAGGGCACCACCATCCGCCGCTCATCCCAGATCCGCACCACCACGTAGCTGCTGCCGATCTCCTCGATGCGTCCCCACTCGCCTTCGACGATCACCACGTCGTCCAGGCGGATCGGCTGCGTCAGTGCGATCTGCAGGCCGGCGATGAGGTTGCCGAACACCGGCTTGGCGGCGATGCCCGCCACCAGCCCGATCAGGCCTGCCGACGCCAGCAGCGCCGTGCCGATCTTCTGCACCATCGGGAAGGTCAACAGCACCAGCGACGCACCGAGCACGATGATGCCGCCCATCAACACCCTGCTGAGCACGCGCGTCTGGGTCTGGATGCGGCGTGCCTCCAGGTTGTCGGAGACATCGATGGGATGGCTGCGCAGGATCGCGCGCTCGCCCGCCGCCACCGCGCGTACCAGCAGCCAGACGAAGCAGGCCATCAATGCAATGTGCAGTCCGTGCTGCAGATGGCCCAGCAACGGATCCTGCAGCGGCGTCGCCTGCAAGGCGGGAATCAGCAGCAGCAGCGGCCACGCGGTAGCCAGCGGCAACCCGAGTACTCGACCGATACGCGCACGTCGGCGATCACGCCCTTTCAGCCGGTGATAGATCCACAGGATCAGCCACGCGCCTATGCCGCCCACCACTACGGCCAATCCCAACGGCCATGCGTAGGCCTGTGCGCTCTGCCAGTGCACCGTTGCCACCTCCAGTCGAACAACCAGGTGGACAGCCTCGCGCATGGCGCATGAGCGTCACGTCAGCCGTTCGTAAGCAGGGTGTTGGTCGGGAGGGCTTGCAGCCCTGCACCTGCTGCGTGATGGGGCAACAGCAACAGCCGAAGCAGAAGCGGGTTTCCTGTGGGATGGCGGGGTGGGTCCGGTTGCGGGGGGCGCTGCAAGTCCCCCTCCGGGGCCCGGCCCAGCCGCCGGCGGCTGTGCGTTCGGGCGCTTGCGAAGCAGTGCCTCGCAAGCAAAGCGCCCTCACCCATGTAAGCTCGGTCGCCGCTTGCTCGTGTGCGCAGTCCTGCGCACACGGCAAGACCGGGGTTGGGCGTCCTGCCCAACCCGCCCGAGGCATGCCTCGGGCCCATGCGGCTCACGCCCCCGCAACCGGACCCACCCCGCCTTCGACAGTTTTCTGCGATCTGTCGGAACCTGCTGCTGATGGTGGGTGCCGACCGTTGGTCGGCACGGGGTCGGAGCCCATTTTGAATACTGCTATCTGACAGAAAAATCGTGTCGACCAACGGTCGACACCTACCAACAGCCGCGCATGCCAATCGCCGCAGTTACCAGTAGATCCACGCCATGCGTGGATGATTCATTCGACATCTGACAGATGTGCCGACCAACGGTCGGCACCCACCAATAGCGACCTGAACCTGTCGATGGTGGGGCGGTGTCGGAGTGCGGGGTGTCAGCCGCATGGATGCGGCTGCCAAGCTTACAGGGACGTACTTGCAGCGTCCCCGCACTCCGACACCGCCCCGCCAGCCCATGGAATGCATGCTGTTGCCGCGGCTTCGGCTTCGGCTTTTGCCGTTGACGTTGATTGCAGCAGGTGCAGGGCTGCAAGCCCTGCCGAAAACCCCTTACCGCACCTGCTCCTGCTTGCGCACGATCGCCATCGCGATCTCCAGCGACTGCTCATAATTCAACCGCGGGTCCACCGTTGAGCGATACGCACGCTCCAGGTCACGCTCGGTCAGTTCGCGCGCACCACCGGTGCATTCGGTCACGTCCTCGCCGGTCAGCTCCAGGTGCACGCCACCCAGGCGCGTGCCCGCGGCCGCATGCAGATCAAACGACATCTCCACTTCGCCACGCACGTTGTCGAAGCGACGCGTCTTGAAGCCATTGGCAGTGCTTTCGGTGTTGCCATGCATCGCATCGCACACCCACAGCACGCGGCGGCCATCACGCTTGACGGCATCCAGCAGCGGCGGCAGCTTCTCGGCGATCTGCGCCGCACCCATGCGATGGATGAAGCTCAGTCGACCCGGTTCGTCGTGCGGGTTGAGCACATCGATCAGGCGCAGCAGCTGGTCCGGCGTCACCGACGGGCCGACCTTGATCGCAATCGGATTGCGCACGCCACGCAGGTATTCCACGTGCGCGCCATCGAGCGCAGCCGTGCGCATGCCGATCCACGGGTAATGCGTGCTCAGGTTCAACCAGCCCTGCTGGCGCGGCACCTGGCGCGTCAGCGCCTGCTCGTAGGGCAGCAGCAGCGCTTCATGCGAGGTGTAGAAGTCGATGCGGTTGAGGTTGTGCACGCGGGCCCCGGCCAGGGTCTCCATGAAGTGCACCGCATCGCCGATCGAGGCCACCATCTTCTGGTACTCGGCCGCCAGCGGCGAGTGGCTTACCCACTCCAGGTTCCAGTATTCGGGGTGGTGCAGGTCAGCGAAACCACCGTCGATCAGCGCACGCACGAAGTTCATCGTCATCGCCGAATGCGCGTGGGCCTGCAGCATCCGCTTCGGGTCCGGCAGACGCGCTGCTTCAGTGAAAGCGGGGGCGTTGATCACATCGCCGCGGTAGCTCGGCAGGGTCACGCCGTCGCGGGTCTCGGTATCGGCCGAACGCGGCTTGGCGTACTGGCCGGCAAAGCGGCCAACGCGGATCACCGGCTGGCGCAGGCCGTGCACCAGCACCAGGCTCATCTGCAGCAGGACCTTCAGCCGGTTGGAAATGGTGCCCGATTCGCAGTCGCTGAAGTTCTCGGCGCAGTCGCCGCCCTGCAGCAGGAAGCGCTTGCCTTCCTGGGCCTCGGCCAGCTGCTGCTTCAGCGCCAGGATCTCCCATGAGGTGACCAGCGGTGGCAGCCGCTTAAGCTCGTGCAGGGCCGCCTCCAGGGCTACCGGGTCGGGATAGGTCGGCATCTGCAGCGCGGTCTTGCCCCGCCAGCTCTCCGGCGACCAGGCAGCGGCGGTCGCGGCGGGATCGGGCACGGGCGGAACGGCGGACAGGCTCATTGCAGACTTCCGGAATGGGGGGCGGTCATGGTCGCAGAGCCGGCCGCTGACGCAAAGGGCCGGTCCGGCCTACCGGCTCGCCTGAACGGCAGAGAAAGGCCGACGCCAGCGGCCAGATCCTGCATGGTCAGCCGCCCGGGACAGGCGCATGATTTGTTACGGAGTAACACTTCAATGTCATGGACCGGCCCCTTCCACATCCAGCCGCCACCTCTCCCACCATGAAGCCCTCGCCCCTCGCTACCGGCATCACCTTCGCCCTGGCTCTGGCCAGCCTGCCCGCCTTCGCCTCGGCAGCCGACGCCCCCGCTTCGTCCGTCAAGGATCTGGATGCGGTCACCGTCCACGCCCAGCTCGATCAGGCCCGCAACACGTTGTCGCCGGACATCGGCAGCAGCCAGTACCAGATCACCGCCGAGGACATCCAGAAGCAGCCGCTGGGTGCCTCCGCGCCACTCAGCCAGGTACTGCTGCAGGCCCCTGGCATGGTCCAGGACACCTATGGCGGCGTGCATGTGCGTGGCGACCACGCCAACCTGCAGTACCGCATCAACGGCGTGCTGCTGCCCGAATCGATCTCCGGCTTCGGCCAGACCCTGGACGCGCGCACCATCAAGAGCATCCGCCTGATGGACGGCGCACTGCCGGCGCAGTTCGGCGAGCGCACCGCAGCGGTGGTCGACATCACCACCCGCAACGGTGCCGGGCTGGGCAATGGCGGCAGCGCGGGGCTGACCACCGGCTCGTTCGGCAAGATCAATCCGAACGCCTCCTGGTGGGGCAACCAGGGGCGCTGGAGCTGGTTCCTGACCGGCAACTACGACCAGCATGAGGTCGGCCTGGAGAACCCCACCAACTCACGCAAGCCGCTGCACGACGATACTCACCAGGGAAAGGCGTTCGCCGACCTCACCTACCTGGTCAACGACAACACCCGCCTGAGTGTGTTCGCCGGTTTCGCCAACAACCGCTTCCAGATCCCGGTCAACCCGGGCCAGATGCCACAGTTCGGATATCTGGACACCACCACCTTCGACTCCAGCCAGCTGGATGAGACCCAGCGCGAGACCACCCGCTTCGGCATGCTGGTGCTGCAGGGCACGCTGGGCAGCACCGCGTACCAGCTATCGGCCGGACAGCGCTACAGCGACGTGGCGTTCAACCCGGACGTGGTGGGCGACCTGGTGTTCAGCGGCGTCGCCTCGCAGGTCCAGCGCAGCAACCGCGCCAACACCCTGCAGGCCGACTTCTCAACGCCGTTGGGCAACGACCACACGCTGCGCTATGGCCTGTACGGCAATTACGAGAACGCGCGGGCCAGCAGCAACAGCTGGGTGTTCCCGGTTGATGACGGCGGCCAGCAGTCCGGCACGACACCGCTGTTGATCCCCGACCGCAGCGCGTTCCACGCCAGTACGCTGGCACTGTACGTACAGGACGAGTGGAAGATCGGCGACGACTGGACCGTGAACTACGGCCTGCGCGGCGACCGCTACAAGGCCTTCGGCCGCACCGAAGGCCAGCTCAGCCCGCGCGTGGGCGTGGTCTGGAATGCCAGCGACAGCACCACCGTGCACGCCGGCTATTCGCGCTACTTCACGCCACCGGCCAGCGAGTTGATTGCCAGCAGCGACATCGCGCTGTACGACGGCACCACCAACCAGCAGCCCAGCGGCGGCAACAACACGCCGCTGGCCGAGCGCAGCGACTACTACGACATCGGCGTCTCGCAGCAACTGGGCGAGCACCTGACCCTGGGCCTGGACGCGTATGACCGACGCGTCGCACGCCTGCAGGACGAAGGCCAGTTCGGCGCTGCCTACATCTATTCGACCTTCAACTACCGCCGTGGCCACATCCGCGGCCTGGAGTTCAGCGCCGACTACAGCAACGGTCCGTTCAGCGCCTACTTCAACGCCGCGCTGAACAAGGCCATCGGTACCGACGTCATCACCAGCCAGTACAACCTCGATCCGGAAGCGCTGGCCTATGTGGCCAACCACTGGATCCACCTCGACCACGACCAGAAGCTGACATCATCGGGTGGTCTCAGCTACGCCTTCGCCGGACACAACCGGATCGGTGCCAACTACGTGTTCGGCAGCGGCCTGCGTTCGGACATCGAAGGCGTACCCAACGGCGGCGAGCTGCCGTCGTACCTGCAGGTGAACCTCAGCGCCGGGCACGACTTCAATGCCGGCAGCGGCCATCCGTTGCACGTCCAACTGGCCGTGATCAACGCACTGGATCGCAGCTACCAGCTGCGCGACGGTGGCGGTGTCGGCGTCTTCGCCCCGCAGTGGGGACCGCGCCGAGGTGCTTACCTGAGCCTGCAACAGGACTTCTGAGGTAGCGCCGGCCGCTGGCCGGCATCCTCACGGTGTGCCGGCCAGCGGTCGGCACTACCCTTCGTCAACGATTGGGGTCAGAGCCCTTTGCGATGCCAAGGGACCCGACCCCGTTTCGCTTTCAGCGCTTGACCTTGCCCAGCGACACCACCAGCGCCCACAACGCCAGCAGCACGAACCACACGCCCGACCACATCGGCATGGTCAGGCCCAGGAAAGTCCAGTCGATGTTGCCGCAGTTGCCGGTACCGGTCAGTACCGTGCGGAATACTTCCAGCGGTCCCATGGTCTCGCTCAGGAACGCCAGCGGCGGGCCACAGGTGGAACCCATTTCCGGCGGCAGCATCTGCACGTAGACGTGGCGCGCGGCGATGCCGGCACCCACTGCGGCGGCAATGAACGCCAGCACGCCATAGGTCGCGCGTCCCGGGCGGTTGGAGGGCCCGTGCAGCGCACCGATCAGGAACAGCAGGCCGAGCGCGGCAAAGGCCAGGCGCTGGAAGATGCACAGCGGACACGGCTCCAGGCCCATCTTCAACTGTAGGAAGATCGCGTAGCCAAGCAGGCCCGCGCAGATCAGGAAGCCCAGCAAGAACTGGGCGCGGAAGGGCCAGCGCAGTGGATTCATCGTCAACGCTCAAATGGATCAGGCGCCAAGCGTAACCGAGAGTGCGTGCCATTCGAACCGCCACAGGTGACGCCTGTCGGAACGGTGCGGGTCAGATCCCAGTACGAATGCAAAGGGCTCTGGCCTGCGGTGCTGCCTGCCCGGGGTCAGGGCCCTTTCCTGCGGAAAGGGATCCGAGCCCTGGAAACGCAAAAGCCCGGCAGAGGCCGGGCTTTCGCTGTGTCGCGTTGGAGCGGTCCGATTACTCGGCCACTTCCTCGGCCACGACCGGACGGTCAACCAGCTCAACGTAGGCCATCGGCGCGTTGTCGCCGGCGCGGAAGCCGCACTTCAGCAGGCGCAGGTAGCCGCCCGGACGGTTCGCGTAGCGCGGGCCCAGGATGGTGAACAGGTTGCCCACGGCTTCGTTGTCGCGCAGGCGGGCGAAGGCCAGACGGCGGTTGGCGACGGAGTCGACCTTGGCCAGGGTGATCAGCGGCTCGGCAACGCGGCGCAGTTCCTTGGCCTTCGGCAGGGTGGTCTTGATCAGCTCGTGCTTGAACAGCGAGGCGGCCATGTTCTTGAACATCGCTTCGCGGTGGGCGCTGGTGCGGCTGAACTTACGGCCAGACTTCTGGTGACGCATGGTGATATTCCTTGGTTAATGATGTGGCTGTGTAGATCGTTGTCGCCATCCTGGCGTTGCTGCGCGGACTGCGGATGGTCCTGGCCGCCCGTCCTGGACGACCTGCCGCGCGAACCTGCGGTTCGTCATGGCATGGTGTGTTGCATTGAAGGCCCCACCGCGAACGGTGGAGCCTTCAGGCATTACCGATATCAGCCCAGCATGCCGTGGCTGGCGACACCGGCCGGCGGCCAGTTCTCCAGCTTCATGCCGAGCGACAGGCCGCGCTGAGCCAGCACTTCCTTGATCTCGGTGAGCGACTTCTTGCCCAGGTTCGGGGTCTTCAGCAGCTCCACTTCGGTCTTCTGGATCAGATCGCCGATGTAGTAGATGCTTTCAGCCTTCAGGCAGTTGGCCGAACGCACGGTCAGCTCCAGATCGTCGATCGGGCGCAGCAGCACCGGATCCACGCCGTTGTTTGCCGGCTTGGCCGCACCGCGGTCGCGGTGGGTGAAGTCACCGAACACCGACAGCTGGTCGCTGAGGATGTCGGCGGCGGTGCGCACGGCTTCCTCGGCGTCGATGGTGCCGTTGGTCTCGATATCGATGACCAGCTTGTCCAGGTCGGTACGCTGTTCGACGCGGGCCGCTTCCACGGCATAGGCGACGCGGCGGACCGGCGAGAACGAGGCATCCAGGACCAGACGGCCGATGGCACGGGTTTCTTCGTCCGGACGACGACGCGCGGCAGCCGGCTGGTAGCCGAAACCACGTTCGATCTTCAGACGCATGTTGATTGCCGTGTCCTTGGTCAGGTGGCAGATCACATGGTCGCCGTTCAGGATCTCCACATTGTGGTCGACCTTGATGTCGGCAGCGGTGACAACGCCCGGGCCCTGCTTGGACAGGGACAGGGTGGCGCTGTCGCCGGAGTGCATACGGATGGCCACGTCCTTGAGGTTCAGCAGGACTTCGAGCACGTCCTCCTGCAGACCTTCGACCGTGGTGTACTCATGCAACACGCCGTCGATTTCGACTTCCGTGATGGCGAAGCCCGGGATGGACGACAGCAGCACGCGACGCAGGGCATTACCCAGCGTATGCCCGTAACCCCGCTCCAAAGGTTCGATAACGACCTTTGCACGGGTGTCGGTAAGGCGTTCGATCTGCGGACCGCGAGGACGCAGAACCTGGTTGGCGGTAACCGTCATGTTGCGGGTTCTCCTAGTGAACCCCCGGCCGTCGCCGGGGGCTCTCCAATGTGAATTACTTCGAATACAGCTCGACGATCAGCGCTTCGTTGATGTCCGCAGGCAGATCCGAACGATCCGGAACAGCCTTGAAGATACCGGTGAACTTGCCGGAATCCACTTCAACCCACGACGGGCTCAGGTCATGCTGGGCGGCGACGGTCAGGGCTTCCTGGACGCGCAGCTGCTTGGCAGCCTTTTCAGACAGAGCGATGGCGTCGCCAGCCTTGACCTGGTACGAAGCCAGGTTGACCGACTTGCCATTCACGGTGACGCCGCGGTGCGACACCAGCTGACGGGCAGCCGGACGGGTCACGGCGAAGCCCATGCGGTAGACGACGTTGTCCAGGCGGGTTTCCAGCAGCTGCAGCAGGTTCTCGCCGGTGTTGCCCTTCTTGGTCGAGGCCTTCTTGTAGTAGTTGCGGAACTGACGCTCCAGCAGGCCGTAGATACGCTTGACCTTCTGCTTTTCACGCAGCTGGGTGGCGTAGTCGGACAGCTTGCCCTTGCGGGCAGTGGCGCCGTGCTGGCCGGGCTTCTGCTCCAGCTTGCACTTCGAGTCCAGCGCACGCGCCGGGCTCTTCAGGGACAGGTCGGCGCCTTCGCGGCGGGCGAGCTTACAGGTAGGACCGATATAACGAGCCATTTCTTATCGCTCCCTTTAGACGCGACGCTTCTTCGGCGGACGGCACCCGTTGTGCGGGATAGGCGTCACGTCGATGATGTTGGTGATCTTGTAGCCGACGTTGTTCAACGAACGCACGGCCGACTCACGGCCCGGACCCGGGCCCTTGATGCGAACTTCCAGCGACTTCACGCCGTAGTCCAGCGCAGCACGACCGGCCTTTTCAGCGGCCACCTGGGCAGCGAACGGGGTCGACTTGCGCGAACCGCGGAAGCCAGCGCCACCGGAGGTCGCCCACGACAGAGCGTTGCCCTGGCGGTCGGTGATGGTGACGATGGTGTTGTTGAACGAAGCGTGGACGTGGGCAACGCCGTCGGTGACGACGCGCTTGATCTTCTTCTTGGTCTTAGCAGCGGGCTTAGCCATTTCTCAGTCCCTTACTTCTTGATCGCCTTGCGCGGACCCTTGCGGGTGCGGGCGTTGGTACGGGTGCGCTGGCCACGCAGCGGGAGGCCACGACGGTGACGCAGGCCGCGGTAGCAGCCCAGGTCCATCAGGCGCTTGATCGCGATGCCGATCTCACGGCGCAGATCGCCTTCCACGATGTACTTGCCGACTTCGGCGCGCAGGCGCTCGATTTCCGGCTCCGACAGATCGCGGATCTTGGTGGTCGAAGCAACGCCTGCGACTTCGCAGACCTTCTTCGAACGGGTACGGCCGATGCCGTAAATGCTTTGCAACCCGACCCAGACATGCTTCTGGGCTGGCAGGTTGACGCCTGCAATACGCGCCATGACGCGGTTCTCCAGCTGAGTGATGGCCGACAGCGCGCCTCGGGCACGCCAATCCGGCGGGATGGATCAAAAAAGTGAACTAGCGATACTAACAAGGTTCCGGTTTACATGGAAGCCCGTGAAACCATTGGTTTCATGAACCCGGCCTGGGGAGTGTGCCCAGGCTCCGGCGCCGGATGGGGTTGGACCTGGGGTTCCCCCCGGGGCCGCCCGCGCTACTCCAGCGCGGGACCACCTCATCACACCCCCACCCGGAACCGCTGCGGGGGCCGCCCTTCGTTTGTGTGGCCGGAGTCCGCGAAGCGGAGGGACCATCACGTCAGGAAGACGAAAGTATAACAGGCCAATCAGCCGCGGGCAAAACCGCCGCGGTTGCCGCCCTTCAGGTTGGCCTTCTTCAGCAGGCTCTCGTACTGGTGGGACATCAAGTGCGCCTGCACCTGGGCGATGAAGTCCATCACCACCACCACCACGATCAGCAGCGAAGTACCACCGAAGTAGAACGAGGCGTTCAGCTGCGTGCGCATCAGTTCCGGCAGCAGGCAGACGATCACCAGGTAGGCCGAGCCGGCTGCGGTCAGGCGGGTCAGCACGCCGTCGATGTAATCGGCGGTGGCCTTGCCCGGGCGGATGCCCGGAATCAGCGCGCCCGACTTCTTCAGGTTGTCGGCGGTTTCCTGCGAGTTGAACACCAGCGCGGTATAGAAGAACGCGAAACCGGTGATCAGCGCAGCGAACACGATCATATGCAGCGGCTCGCCCGGGCCGAGGGCATTGGCGACCTTCTGCAGGACCTGGCCGAAGCTGCTCTGATTGGCAGCCTGGCCGGACCACATGGCCAGGGTGGCCGGGAACGCCAGCAGGCTCGAGGCGAAGATCGCCGGGATGACGCCGGCCATGTTGAGCTTCAGCGGCAGGAACGAGGTCTGGTTCATGTACGCGTTGCGACCGCCCTGGCGGCGCGCGTAGTTGACCGTGATCCGGCGCTGGCCACGTTCGACGAACACCACGAAGAAGGTGAAGGCGAGCACGACGATGGCGATCAGCAGCAGCTGGATGAACTGGATGTTGCCGTCGCGGTAGGCGTCGAAGGTGTGGATGATCGCACCCGGCAGGCCTGCGACGATACCGGCGAAGATGATCAGCGACACGCCGTTGCCGATGCCGCGTTCGGTGACCTGCTCACCGACCCACATCAGGAACATGGTGCCGGCGGTCAGCGCGACCACGGCGGTGAGCACGAAGCCCATGCCCGGCGCGTACACGACCGGAGCGCCCGACGGCGAGACCTGGCCCTGCAGGGCCAGCGCGATCGAGCCGCCCTGCACCACTGCCAGCAGCACGGCGCCGGTGCGCGAATACTGGGTGATCTTGCGGCGGCCGGACTCACCTTCCTTCTGCATCGCCTTCAGGGCGGGGAAGATGTGCACGGCCAGCTGCATCACGATCGATGCCGAGATGTACGGCATCACGTTCAGCGCGAAGATGCTGAAACGGTGCAGGGCGCCGCCCGAGAACATGTTGAACATGTCCACGATGCCGCCGCCCTGCTGTTGCATCATGGCAAGCATGGCATCGGGATTGACGCCCGGCACCGGCACGTAGCAGCCGATGCGATAGACGATCAAAGCCCCGACGACGAACAGCAAACGTTGGCGAAGTTCAGTGAACTTGCCCATTCCGCCCGCGAGGTTACCGATGCCAGCTTGCGCCATGATTTTCTTACTCCGTTACGCTGCCGCCGGCAGCTTCGATCGCGGCCTTGGCACCCGCCGTGGCAGCAATACCCTTCAGGGTGAACGCCTTGGTCACTTCGCCCTTGACGACGACCTTGGCCTTCTTGGCAGTGCTCGGGACCAGCTTGGCAGCACGCAGGGCGGCGAAGTCGATCTCACCGGCCGGCAGCTTGTCCAGCGCGTACAGCAGCACTTCAGCGGTGTCCTTGGCGATCGGCGAACGGAAGCCGATCTTCGGCAGACGACGCTGCATGGGGGTCTGGCCGCCTTCGAAGCCAGCCTTGATCTTGCCGCCACCCTTGCGGGCGAACGAACCCTTGTGGCCGCGGCCGGCAGTCTTGCCCAGGCCCGAGCCGATACCGCGACCGACGCGGGTACGCTCGGTGCGGGCGCCCGGTGCCGGGCTCAGTTCATTGAGACGCAGAGTCATGGTCGATTACTCCTCAACCTGGACGAGGTACTGAACCTTGTTGATCAGGCCGCGCACCTGCGGGCTGTCCTTCAGTTCACGCACATCGTTGAGCTTGTTCAGGCCCAGCGCACGCACCGACAGGCGGTGACGCGACTGGGTACCACGCAGGCCACGCACCAGGCGGACCTTGACAGTCTTGTTGGACTCATTAGCCATGGTTGAGTTCCTCCACCTTCTTGCCGCGCTTGGCCGCGATGCGAGCCGGCGACTGTGCAGCAGCCAGGCCCTTCACGGTGGCACGCACCAGGTTGATCGGGTTGCGCGAACCGGTGGCCTTGGCCAGCACGTTCTTCACGCCAACGGCTTCCAGCACGGCGCGCATGGCACCGCCGGCGATCACGCCGGTACCTTCCGAAGCCGGCTGCATGAACACGCGGGCTGCGCCGTGACCATCCTTGATGGTGTGCCACAGGGTGCCGTTGTTCAGGTCAACGCTGACCAGGTTCTTGCGGGCCTGTTCCATCGACTTCTGGATGGCAACCGGCACCTCGCGGGCCTTGCCATAGCCGAAACCGACCTTGCCTTCGCCGTCGCCGACGACGGTCAGGGCGGTGAAGGTGAACTGGCGGCCACCCTTGACGGTCTTGCTGACGCGGTTGACCGCGACCAGCTTTTCGATCATGCCGTCGTCGATCTTCTCTTCGCGGTTACGGTCGCGATCGCGACCCCGCTGCTGACGCTCTTCTGCCATGTTGATTCCTTGGTTGTTTGGGTATGTACGGCTCGAAGCCGCTTATGGTTGTGGCGTGACGCGGCGTTCCGGTGGGCCGCTGCAGAAGAGCGGCGCCGTCCAGCCTCACTCAGGCTGGCGAGCAGGTGGGCAGGAGGCCAATGGCCCCCTGCCTTTGTCCCTTAGAACTGCAGGCCGGCTTCGCGGGCGGCTTCTGCCAGGGCCTTGATGCGGCCGTGGTAGCGGTAGCCCGAACGATCGAAGGCAACCTTCTCGATGCCGGCGGCCTTGGCGCGCTCGGCAACGATGCGGCCAACCTTGGCAGCAGCATCGGCGTTCTTGCCGTTCTTCAGGCCTTCGATGACGTCGGCCTGGGTGGTGTTGGCAGCAGCCAGCACCTTGGAGCCGTCGGCGGTGAAGACCTGGGCGTACAGGTGCTGGCCGGTGCGCAGCACCGACAGGCGGGCGACGCCGAGCTCACGGATGTGGGCACGGGTCGACTTGGCGCGACGCAGGCGGGCGATGTTCTTGTTCATTTTGATTATTCCTTGAAAGCTGAAGGAAGAGCTTTTCCCTGAGAAGTCCGCACAGGGATGTGCGGGCTCTTGCGAGGGACTCGCGCTTATGCCTTCTTGGCTTCCTTACGGATGATGACTTCGTCGGAGTACTTCACGCCCTTGCCCTTGTACGGTTCCGGCTTGCGGAACGCACGGATCTTGGCGGCAACTTCACCGACGACCTGCTTGTCAGCGCCCTGGACCAGGATCTCGGTCTGGGTCGGGGTCGACAGCGTGATGCCTTCCGGCGCCACGAACACGACCGGGTGCGAGAAGCCCAGCGACAGGTTCAGGTCCTTGCCCTGCATGGCAGCGCGGTAACCCACGCCCACCAGCTCCAGCTTGCGCTCGAAGCCTTCGGACACGCCCTTGACCATGTTGGACAGGATCGCACGCACGGTACCGGTCAGTGCGACCAGGTCGGCGCTTTCGGTGCTCAGGGTGGCAACGCCGTTGTCGACGTTGATGGCAATACCGGCCGGCTTGGCCAGCGACAGGGTGCCCTTCGGGCCCTTGGCGGTGACGCTGTCCGACTGGACGTTCAGTTCAACCTTACCCAGGGTAATCGGCTTCTTGGCTACGCGGGACATAGTTCTACTCCTTTCGCCTTAGGCCACGAAGCACAGGACTTCGCCGCCGACGCCCAGCTGGCGCGCCTGCGCATCAGTCATGATGCCCTTGGAGGTGGAAATGATGGAGATACCCAGGCCGTTCATGACCTTCGGCAGCTCGCTCTTGCCGCGGTACTGGCGCAGGCCCGAACGCGAGAAGCGCTTCAGGGTCGCGATGACCGGCTTGCCTTCGAAATACTTCAGCACGATTTCCAGCTCGGACTTGTTGTTTTCCAGCTGGGTCACGCGCAGGTCGGCGATGTAACCCTCGTCCTTCAGGACCTGGGCGATCGCAACCTTGATCTTGGACGACGGGGCTTTCACCGTCTGCTTGCCCACCGCGGCCGCATTCTTGATGCGGACCAGCAGGTCGGCGATGGGATCAGTCATGCTCATATGAGTACCTTTGAGTGCACCGATATCCGCTTTCGCGAAAATCTGTTGTCTCCTGGAAACGGGCCAGGTCCCTTGATGCAGCGGGCCGGAAGCCCACTCCTACGACCCCGTTTGCGCAGGGCAAGACGCGGGAGTATACGCCAAAAGAGCCCGGCTTGCGCCGGGCTCCTCGGTTTTTTTGCGTCGGGAAAGCTGAATGCCTCCCCTGCCCGGTTCAGGAACCCCCGAAGGGGCTCCTGATCGCAGGGCCGGCTGGGGTTACCAGCTGGCCTTGCGCAGACCCGGCACGTCGCCACGCATGGTGGCTTCACGCAGCTTGTTACGGCCCAGGCCGAACTTGCTGTAGACGCCACGCGGACGACCCGACAGCTCGCAACGATTACGCTGGCGGCTCGGCGACGAATCGCGCGGCAGCTTGGCCAGCTTGGTTGCGGCCTCGATCTTCTCTTCGTAGGTCGCGTCCACGGAGGACACGATCTTCTTCAGAGCCGCACGCTTTTCAGCGTACTTCTTGGCCAGCTTTTCCCGCTTGATGTCGCGGTTGACCATGGAGGTCTTTGCCATTTCGGTTTCCTCGACAGATCAGTTACGGAACGGGAACTTGAACGCTGCCAGCAGCGCCTTCGCTTCCGCATCGGTCTTCGCAGTGGTGGTGATGGCGATATCCATGCCGCGGATCGCATCGACGGCGTCGAAGTCGATTTCCGGGAAGATGATCTGTTCCTTCACACCCATGTTGAAGTTGCCGCGGCCGTCGAAGGAACGGCCGGAAACACCACGGAAGTCGCGCACGCGCGGCAGCGAGATGTTGATCAGGCGGTCCAGGAACTCGTACATCTTGTGGCGACGCAGCGTGGTCTTGCAGCCGATCGGCCAACCATCACGGATCTTGAACGACGCGACCGAGATACGCGACTTGGTGACAACCGGCTTCTGGCCGGAAATCTTGGTCATGTCCGCGACGGCGTTTTCCAGGATCTTCTTGTTGGTGGCAGCCTCGCCGACACCCATGTTCAGGGTGACCTTGACGAGCTTCGGTACTTCCATCGGATTGGTGTAGCCGAACTGCTTCATCAGCGCCGGCACCACTTCTTCCTTGTAGATCTTTTCGAGACGGGAAGTCATCTTCACATTCCTCAGGCGTCGAGCGCCTCACCGCTGGAGCGGAACACACGCAGTTTGCGTCCATCCTCCAGCACCTTGAAGCCAACGCGTTCGCCCTTGCCCGAAGCCGGGTTCAGCACGTTCACGTTGGAGATATGGATCGAAGCTTCGCGCTCGACCACGCCGCCGGCAACACCTGCCTGCGGGTTCGGCTTGGTGTGGCGCTTGACGATGTTCACGTTGGCGACGACCACACGGTCGCCGTCGACGCGGACGACTTCGCCCTGCTTGCCCTTGTCCTTGCCAGCGTTGACGACAACCTGGTCGCCCTTCTTGATACGGTTAGCCATGATTATCTCCTGTCGCTCACAGCACTTCGGGAGCGAGCGAGACGATCTTCATGAACTTCTCCGAACGAAGTTCACGGGTCACCGGCCCGAAGATACGGGTACCGATCGGCTCCTGCTTGTTGTTCAGCAGGACGGCCGCGTTGCCGTCGAAGCGGATCAGCGAACCGTCGGCGCGACGCACACCCTTGCGGGTACGCACCACGACGGCGTCATACACTTCACCCTTCTTGACCTTGCCGCGCGGAATCGCATCCTTCACGGTGACCTTGATGATGTCGCCGATGCCGGCGTAACGGCGCTTGGAACCACCCAGCACCTTGAAGCACATCACCTGCTTGGCACCCGAATTGTCCGCGACGTCAAGGTAGCTCTGCATCTGGATCATGATTCAGACTCCTTATTCAGCCGCACGCGTGATGACTTCCACCACGCGCCAGTTCTTGGTCTTGGACATCGGAGCAATCTCGGTCACGCGGACGACATCGCCTTCCTTGCAGGCGTTGTCGGCATCGTGGGCGTGCAGCTTGGTCGAGCGCTTGATGTACTTGCCGTACAGCGCGTGCTTGACCTGACGCTCAACCAGGACGGTAACCGTCTTGTCCATCTTGTTGCTGACGACACGGCCTTCGACCGTGCGCAGCGTCTTCTTTTCAGTATTGTCGCTCATAGCGGCCATCCTTACTTCGTGCTGCCGAGCAGGGTCTTGACGCGAGCAATCTCGCGACGGACCCGGCGAATGTCGTGGGTCTTCGGCAGCTGGCCGGTGACCTGCTGCATACGGACAGAGAACTGTTCCTTACGCAGGTCGATCAGGTGGGCCTTGAGTTCGTCAGCCGACTTTTCACGGAGAGTTTTGATATCCATCAGCGCACCGTACGGGTCACGAAAGTGGTGGTGACCGAGAGCTTGGCGGCGGCCAGGCGGAACGCCTCGCGAGCCACTTCCTCGGAAACACCCTCGATTTCATAGATCATGCGGCCGGGCTGGATCTGGGCCACCCAGTATTCCACGTTACCCTTACCCGAACCCATTCGGACTTCGATGGGCTTCTTGGTGATGGGCTTGTCGGGGAACACGCGGATCCACATCTTGCCGCCGCGCTTGACGTAGCGGCTGATCGAGCGGCGGGCCGCTTCGATCTGGCGCGCGGTCAGCTGACCGTGTGCGGTTGCCTTCAGGCCGTATTCGCCGAAGCTGACAGCGTTGGCGCTCCAGCTCAGGCCATCATTACGGCCCTTGTGTACCTTGCGGTACTTGGTTCGCTTGGGTTGCAACATTGTCGTTACCTCGCTTCACGGGCCGGGCGCTGACGGTCACCACGGTCGCCGCGATCGTGACGATCGTTGCGCGACGGGGTGTCGTCCTGCTTTTCCTGGCCAACCTGGGAGAAATCGAAGACCTCGCCCTTGTAGATCCAGACCTTGATGCCGATGATGCCGTAGGTCGTCTTGGCTTCAGCGAAGCCATAGTCGATGTCGGCACGCAGGGTGTGCAGCGGCACGCGGCCTTCGCGGTACCACTCCGAACGGGCGATTTCTGCACCGTTGAGGCGGCCACCGACGTTGACCTTGATGCCCAGGGCACCCAGGCGCATCGCGTTGCCGACCGAGCGCTTCATTGCACGGCGGAACATGATGCGACGCTCCAGCTGCTGGGCGATCGACTCGGCAACGAGCTGCGCGTCCAGTTCCGGCTTGCGCACTTCGGTGACGTTGATGTGCGCCGGGACGCCCATCATCTCGCTCACTTCCTTGCGCAGCTTCTCGATGTCCTCACCGCGCTTGCCGATCACCACGCCCGGACGGGCGGTGTGGATCGTCACGCGAGCGGTCTTGGCCGGACGCTCGATCAGGATCTTGCTGATGCCGGCCTGGGCCAGCTTCTTGCGCAGCATGTCGCGCACTTTCAGGTCGGCTGCCAGGTAACCGGCGAACTCGGCCTTGTTGGCGTACCACTTGGAGTTCCAGTCCTTGGAAATGCCGAGGCGGATACCAATCGGATGAACTTTATGACCCATGGTCTTTTCCTTATCCGCTTACTTGGCGGCGCCCACAACCACAGTGATGTGGCTGGTGCGCTTGAGGATGCGGGTACCGCGGCCTTTCGCCCGCGCCATGAAACGCTTCAGGGTCGGACCTTCATCAACCATGATGGTCTGAACCTTCAGCTCGTCGACGTCGGCGCCCTGGTTGTTCTCGGCATTGGCAATAGCCGACTCCACCACCTTCTTGATCAGGTGGGCAGCCTTCTTGTCCGAGAACTTCAGCAGGTTGACCGCACGTTCGGCCGGCAGACCGCGCACCTGGTCAGCGACCAGACGAGCCTTCTGCGGGGAGATGCGCGCAGTGCGCAGGATGGCTTTCGCTTCCATTGTCATCTCTCCTTACTTGCCCGACTTCTTGTCACCACCGTGACCCTTGAAGGTCCGGGTGATGGCAAATTCGCCGAGCTTGTGGCCGACCATGTTCTCGTTGACGAGAACCGGGATGTGGTTCTTGCCGTTATGCACGGCAATGGTGATGCCTACCATGTCAGGCAGGATCATCGAACGGCGCGACCAGGTCTTGATCGGCTTCTTGCTGCCCGCAGCGGCCTCCACCTTCTTGACGAGGTGGTGATCGACGAACGGGCCCTTCTTGAGTGAACGTGCCATGGTCGATTAGCCCCTACGATCGCGGACGATGAACTGCTGAGTGCGCTTGTTATGGCGCGTCTTGTAACCCTTGGTCGGGACACCCCACGGGGTGACCGGATGCGGGTTACCCTGGCCGGCCTTGGCCTCACCACCACCGTGCGGGTGGTCAACCGGGTTCATGGCAGCACCACGAACGGTCGGGCGGACGCCGCGCCAACGCTTGGCACCGGCCTTGCCCAGCTTTTCCAGGCTGTGCTCGTCGTTGCCGACTTCACCGATGGTGGCGCAGCACTCGACCGGAACCTTACGCATTTCACCCGAGCGCAGGCGCAGGGTGGCGTAGATGCCTTCGCGAGCCACCAGCTGCACGGCCGCACCAGCGGCGCGAGCGATCTGAGCGCCCTTGCCCGGCTTCAGCTCGATGCAGTGGATGGTGGTGCCGACCGGGATGTTGCGCAGCGGCAGGGTGTTGCCGGCCTTGATCGGGGCATCCGAACCAGCGATCACCTGATCACCGGCCTTCAGGCCCTTCGGGGCGATGATGTAGCGACGCTCACCGTCGACGTAGCACAGCAGGGCGATGTGAGCGGTGCGGTTCGGATCGTATTCGATGCGTTCCACGCGCGCCGGGATGCCCAGCTTGTTGCGCTTGAAGTCGATGATGCGGTAGTGCTGCTTGGCACCACCACCGACGTGACGCACGGTGATGCGGCCATGGTGGTTACGACCACCCGAGCGGCTCTGCGACTCGACCAGGGCAGCGTGCGGAGCACCCTTGTGCAGGTCGGGAGTGACCACGCGCACGGCCGAACGGCGGCCGGGGGAAGTGGGCTTGAATTTCATCAATGGCATGGGATGTACCTCAGGCCTTGGCCGTTACATCGATCGACTGGCCATCGGCCAGGCGAACGTACGCCTTGCGCCAATCGCCGCGGCGGCCAGCACGGTTACGGAAGGACTTGTTCTTGCCCTTGACGTTGACCACGTTGACAGCTTCGACCTTGACGTCGAACAGCTGCTCAACCGCGGCCTTTACATCGGCCTTGGTGGCTTCGTTCGAAACTTCGAAGACATACTGGTTGGAGAGTTCCTGCAGGCGCGCGGTCTTTTCGGAGACACGCGGGGCACGCAGCACGCTGAAGATTTTTTCGTTGCTGTTCATGCCAGCCACTCCTCGACCTTCTTGACCGCGTCAGCGGTGATGACGACCGTGTCGGCACCCACCAGCGAGACCGGATCCAGGCCCTGGACGTCACGCACCTGCACGTACGGCAGATTGCGGGCGGACAGGTACAGGTGCTCGGACGCTTCTTCGGTGACGATCAGCGGGCGCTTGCCCACCTCCAGGCCGGCCAGCTTGGCGACCAGACCCTTCGTGTTGGTCACTTCGACGTCGAAGGACTCCACGATGGTCAGACGGCCCTGACGGTTCAGCTCGGACAGGATCGCGCACATGGCGGCACGGTACTGCTTACGATTGACCTTCTGCTCGAAGCTGCGCGGCTTGGCCGCGAAGGTGACACCGCCGCCGACGAAGATCGGCGCCGTCAGTGCGCCATGACGCGCCCCGCCGCCCTTCTGCTTCTTCGACTTCTTGGTGGTACCAGCCACTTCGGAGCGAGTCTTCTGTGCCTTGGTGCCGGCGCGACCGGCGTTGCGGTAAGCAACGACGACCTGGTGGACCAGATCTTCGCTGAAATCGCGACCGAACACGGCTTCGGAGACCGAGACCTTGTTGTTGCTACCCGTGATAACGAGTTCCATCGTCATCTCTCCTTATGCCTTGCTCGCCGGACGGACGATCACATCGCCACCCGCCGCGCCCGGAACGGCGCCGCGAACGGCAATCAGACCGCGCTCGACGTCGACCTTGACCACTTCCAGGTTCTGGGTGCTCTGCTGCACCGCGCCCATGTGGCCCGACATCTTCTTGCCCGGGAAAACGCGACCCGGGGTCTGGCGCTGACCCAGCGAACCCGGCGCGCGATGCGACAGCGAGTTACCGTGGGTTGCATCGCCCATACGGAAGTTGTGGCGCTTGATGGTGCCCTGGAAGCCCTTACCCTTGGTGACACCCTGGACGTCGACGATCTGGCCGACTTCGAAGATGTCCGCCTTGACTTCGCCGCCAACGGCGAAATCGCCGAGCTGCGCGTCTTCAACGCGGAATTCCCACAGGCCACGACCCGCTTCCACCTTCGCCTTGGCGAAGTGGCCGGCTTCCGGCTTGTTGACCAGGGCAGCGCGACGCGCGCCGACGGTCACCTGCACGGCGCTGTAGCCGTCGGTTTCGACGGTCTTGATCTGCGCGATGCGGTTCGGGGTTGCTTCGATCAGGGTCACCGGGATGGAGCGGCCATCTTCAGTGAACACGCGGCTCATGCCGGCCTTGCGGCCCACGAAGCCCAACGAATACTTCTTCGTCATGGTCGTAGTCCTCAGGTCAACTTGATCTGAACGTCGACGCCGGCAGCCAGTTCGAGCTTCATCAGCGCGTCCACGGTCTTGTCATTCGGGTCAACGATATCGAGCACGCGCTTGTGCGTGCGGGTCTCGTACTGGTCACGCGCGTCCTTGTCGACGTGCGGGGAGACGAGAACGGTGTAGCGCTCGATCTTGGTCGGCAGCGGGATCGGGCCACGCACTTGCGCGCCGGTCCGCTTTGCCGTTTCAACGATCTCGCTGGCCGAACGGTCGATCAGACGATGATCGAACGCTTTCAGCCGGATCCGGATCTTTTGGTCCGCCATGGCGGTAGGTTCCTTCGTTAAAAGAGCGACAGACAAAGCCTCTGGGTTGCTTTGCCCCATGAAATTCCTGAATACGGACGACCCACACTCCTGCAGGCCGACAAGGTCACTCCATAGACCTCAAAAACGTAGGCAGACCAGTTCCCCGGCCTGCCCAGACGTAGAAGCATAATGGCACACAAGGCAGCTGTCAACAGTCGCCTGTTGACGCCGCCTGAATGGCATTGACCCTTCCTGGTCCGGGGAACACAAGGCACGTCCTGTGCCTGCTTTCCCATTTGATACGCCCCGATGCCCTACCCAGGCAACATCGGGGCGCAGATACTACCAGATTACTCGATGATCTTCGAGACCACGCCGGCGCCGACGGTGCGGCCGCCTTCGCGGATGGCGAAGCGCAGGCCTTCGTCCATCGCCACCGGGTTGATCAGGGTGACGACCATCTTGACGTTGTCACCCGGCATCACCATTTCGACGCCTTCCGGCAGTGCAGCTGCGCCGGTGATGTCGGTGGTGCGGAAGTAGAACTGCGGACGGTAGCCGTTGAAGAACGGGGTGTGACGGCCGCCTTCGTCCTTCGACAGGACGTAGACTTCACCTTCGAACTTGGTGTGCGGCTTGATCGTGCCCGGCTTGGCCAGCACCTGGCCGCGCTCGACGTCGTCACGCTTGGTGCCGCGCAGCAGCAGGCCAGCGTTGTCGCCTGCCTGACCCTGGTCCAGCAGCTTGCGGAACATTTCAACGCCGGTCACGGTGGTCTTCTGCACCGGACGGATGCCGACGATTTCGATTTCGTCGCCGACCTTGATCACGCCGCGCTCGATACGGCCGGTCACCACGGTGCCGCGGCCCGAGATCGAGAACACGTCTTCCACCGGCATCAGGAACGGCTTGTCGATCGCACGCTCCGGCTCCGGAATCCAGCTGTCCAGGGCATCGACCAGCTTCAGGATGGCCGGCACGCCGATGTCGCTCTGGTCACCTTCCAGCGCCAGGCGGGCCGAACCAGCGATGATCGGGGTGTCGTCGCCCGGGAAGTCGTACTTGCTCAGCAGCTCGCGCACTTCCATCTCGACCAGCTCGAGCAGCTCGGCGTCGTCCACCATGTCGGCCTTGTTCAGGAACACGACGATGT